>JARGOZ010000002.1:129294-149523 GCA_029213025.1 Verrucomicrobiales bacterium | reverse complement strand
CGATCTGGAGATCACCACTACCGGAAAACGGACCGATGAAACAATTCGTTCTTTCGGTTAAAGGTGTAATCACAGCGGGCACCGAGCGCTAAATGTTTCAATGGCTTAGCCAACATGATCGCAACACTCGGCAGTTACTTCTGGCTAAGGTTTTTTACATTTGGACTTGCACCAAATAAGAACCTCCCCGCTTTGCACGGCGTACGATTGAGCGCTGGCAGGGCGGCAATTACGCCATGTCTCTCTCCGAAAAAGGTAGTCTAAATCGAAGAAATGTCACTCAAAAAACTACGAGTGACTAGCCCTTATCCAGCCGCGTTTTGTTCTGCCTTGATAAAGCCGTCAAAGTCAATGAGGAGCATTCTCCGACTACGAAATCGATCTCTTCGAAGTCCACGATGCTCCCGATGATCTGAGGGCTGGATGTGATGCGCCGGGTTCCCACCACCATCACACTACAACCTGCAGCCACAGCTGACGAAATACCGGTATCCGAATCCTCGAAAGCGAGGCAATCTTCAGCAGATAGTCTCAGACCGGTTGCTGCTGAAAGGTAGGCCTCAGGATGCGGCTTGCCATAGTCAACCTGGTCACCGCCGATCAGAACACGGGGAATCGGCATGCCTGTTGCCTGTAGTTTCGCTATCGCAGTGAGTGAATCGCTCGAAGTCGCTAACGCCCATTGACGGTTTGGAAGCCGTTCAAGGAATGCTGACGCACCTCTGATCTCTTTGAGATTCTTCAATTCCTCTCTTTCGATTGCTTCAATCTTTTCAGCCTCAGACTTGCAATCGAGGTGGGGAGCGACACTCCGCACCGTATCTTCGGTTCTAGAGCTCCGGGATGAATCCTCAAGCAATGCGTATTCGATCTCGTTTTCTCGACACCATCGTCGCATTACCAACTCGACTATAGCTGCTGAGTCGACAAGAGTGCCATCGAGATCAAAAATAAATGCTTTGAATTGATGACGCATTTTTCAGCAGAACGTATAGAGACAGCCAGGCGATGACAAGAGAAATCGATGTTCAATAGATAAAATTCCAAGCACCAAAATGCCTAAAAAACACTCAATAAATCTCCTTGGCTGACTTGCCGTGTTCCCTGTGGCCCCTACCTGACGCGTTTTGTTTCGCCGCTTTGTTTGGGTTCCCGCAATCGGGTGAGCTTAAACATCCCCTCATTGGACCCAAAGGCATTTTTGTATCCGCCACCTACTGTATTTTCTTCGGTTTCCAGTCCCCAGAGCATTTCTCCAATAGCACGTCCCTTAAACACATCATTCGATGCTGGTGTAATAAAAATGATAATTCGTTTTCCCTCGGTAAAGATCTCCGATCTAAAGATTAAAGACTCCTTCTCAGTGACGAAGAACTGTCTATCGCCTTCCATCTCAATCCGGCACTGAAACGACTCTATGTTGTTCGGAATCATATTTTCCAACTTTGGAATTTTGATCATCATGTATGCACCCGGCTCAAGTGCATTTCCGACGAAAGGGAAAGATAAGGTCACCAAAATCAGTAGTGTTTTCATTTTTTATTTTCAGGCGATTAAGGTAGGAACGCCAGTTACTTGGCGTCCCCCTCGCAGATCCCAGCGTGCGATTTTCCCGCACCAGGATTCTCAGCGATTCGCGCACGCAACCGGTTGTCGTTCATTTTGTTTACTTTTCCTTCCATTGTTTTGAAGATCAATCGAATAATGGCGGGAGCAAGTTCCCCTCCGCATCGTTGCCATAGAGCGGACGTCCCTGCTCTATGATTCGAGACCCGGGCATCGCCCAGCGTGAAAAGTGGAGTCCGAACCGGGCTGTTTGGATTAGGACGCCTGGGGGTAAGGGTAGTTCGAATCAACGCCCGATAACTCCCTATTTGCGCAAGATATTCAACGATCCCCCCCCCACTACCGGAAGACGGACCGACGAAACAATTCGTTCTTTCGGTTAAAGGTGTAATCACAGCGGGCACCGAGCGCTATATGTTTCAATGGCTTAGCCTACATGAACGCAACACACGGTAATTACTCCTGGCAAAGTTTTTTTACATTTGGACATTCACCAAATAAGAAGCACCTCGCTTTGCACGGCGCACAACGATTCAGCGCTGGCAGGGCGGTCGCTACGCCCTGCCACCCTTCAAAGATGGGAAGCTCATGTTCTCGTTGCAGCCGGCGACAGGATTGTCGCCATTCCTTGGGGCCGGAGCTAATATTCAGCTGAGGGGACCATGCATCAGTTATATTCCGATCCTTCGCATCTGTGTTCAATCCATGCTCGGAGTTTCATTGGTTGTGCGGTTTGGCATGGATGGAACATGGATTTTACGGGATTGACATGGATCGGTGGTTGGTGACGGCAGTGGGATGGGCTCGTTGCAGCCGGCGACAGGATTGTCGCCATTCCTTGAGGTGGGCGGAAGGGCGTAGCGGAAAATATAGCGGGATGCTCCGACAGCTTCGCTGTTCGAATAAATCAGTCTTTGGAGCTTTTCGGATCAAGGGCGTCGCGAAGTCCGTCGCCGAGAAAGTTGAGAGCGAAAAGAGTGAGCCCGAATACAATGGCGGGAAAGATCAGTAAATACGGATCGCTGGCCATCCTGTCGGCGCCTTCTTTGATCAGACTCCCCCAGCTTGCGTTAGGTGGTTGCACACCGAGCCCGAGGAAACTGAGAATCGCTTCGAGGCGCATCACAGCCGGGACGGTCAGTGTGGTGTACACTATCACCGGACCCAGTGTGTTCGGAATGAGGTGACGAAAGATGATCCGCCACTTTGACAAACCGAGACTGCGCGCTGCTTCGATAAATTCCTGCTTTGAAAGCGATTGGACCTGCGCCCGGACGATCCTCGCCATGGTGAGCCACTCCACCGCTCCAATACATACAAAAAGTAACCAAAGATGGTTTCCGAAATAGGTAGTCAATATGATGACGGTAATAAAGAAAGGCAGAGCGTAGAGAATATCCACGATCCGCATCATCACCGAATCAGTACGCCCCCCGATAAATCCGGCTACCGCACCGTATATCAAACCTATCGTTAAAGACACGGCGGTTGCGATTAAACCTACCATCAGGGACACCCGGCCACCGTGAATAATACGCGAAAAGATATCGTGGCCGAGGTGATCACTGCCAAGGAGGAAAAAGACCTTTTCGCCCTCCGCCGAAACGCCCGAGCTGAACGGGCCCTGTGATTTCAGAACCAGATGGGTTTTATTCGGATCGGGAAAGCCGGGGAACGCTGGAAAAAGTACACAGGCAGCGGTAATGAAAATGATGAACCAAAAGCTCATCATAGCGAGCTTGTTCTTTTTTAATCGCAGCCACGCGTCACGCCCGAGGGACGTGCCTTTCTCTATGGTTTCCGAATGTCGGGGTAGCAGACTCATATCAGGAATGAGAGCGAAGTCTCGGATCAAGCCACACCTGGGCGATATCGACCAAAAAGTTCAGGGTTAATACAAGTGAGGCATAGACGATGACCGTTCCGTTGATCAACCAGTAGTCACGATTCGAAGCCGCTTTGATAAAATGCTGACCCAACCCCGGCAATCCGAAGACGGTTTCCACCACAAACGAACCTCCAATCAAACTGGCCAAAGCCGGCCCGAGATAGGATACCACCGGCGAGATTCCGCCCCGGAAAGCGTGTTTAAACAGTATACTAATCGGGGATACACCTTTTGCCAGGGCAGTGCGAATAAAGTCCTGATTCAAAATATCCAGCATACTGCCTCTGGTCAGCCGGGCGATATAGGCGGAGTAATACAGGCCCAGCGTCAGTGCCCCGAGCAGCCAGGCGTTGCTACCTTCCCAGGCAGCAACATCGAACCAGCCCAGTTTCGAGCCGAGAGTTTCGCCCAGAAGCGGTGCGATGACGAAGGTGGGCAGACAAATCCCGATCATCGCGAGAGTCATCAGGGTATAATCCGGCATTTGATTTCTCTTCGCCGCAGCGACCAAACCGACCGGAACGCCCAGAGCCAAAGCGATGAGCAAGCCAACCAGTCCGAGTACTACGGAAACCGGCCAGCTTTGCGATATAATTTCATTTACTGAAAACCCCTTGTTACCAAACGACGGTCCCAAATCCCCTTTCATCAAATTGCCGAGATAGGTGACATATTGGACAGGTAACGATTTATCGAATCCGTACTGCCTCGCCATCGCCTCTTTCAAATGCTCCGGCACGGATTTTTCCTCCGTAAAAGGACTCCCGGGCGCGAGGCGGGCCAGGAAGAAGGTCAGGGTAATGATGCAGAACAGGGCAAAAATCGCCTGGAGAAATCGGGACAGGATAAATTTCAGGGTTTGCATAGGTCTATCAATCCGCAATCAGCTCCACCGCTTTGAACGGATGGTTATCGAGCAAAAGCGGGTTCCAGTTTCTTACATCATCGTTCAGAAGATATTTGGTCGTATACCAGTAGATGGGAGTGATCGGCAGTTCGTCGAGCAATACATTTTCCAGTTGCTCCAGCTTTTCGAACCGCTTCGCCTCATCGCCGATATTGTCGGACTCGGCGAATAAACGGTCGTATTCGTCATTGGCCCAGCCGGTATGGTTATTGGTATCGTCACTGGTAAACAGAGACAGAAAAGTCTTGGGATCGAGATAGTCACCAATCCATCCAGAACGGGCTACATCGTATTTCAGGTCCTGAATCGTCACCTGGTAAACTTTCCATTCCTGGTTTTTGATGGTGACTTTTTTGGGATCAATTCCCAGATGAGTTTTCCACATATCCAGAATGGCAATGGCCACCGCTGTGTGAGATTCAGACGTATTGATAAACAGGCTGAAGGCGGGGACGTCCGAGCCTTTGGCGTAGCCGGCATTCTTGAGATGTTCCTTTGCCTCCGCCGGATCAAACTTCACGCGCCGGGGTGGTTGGTATCCGCCTTCGGTAGGTGGAGTGAAGGCATAGGCAGGGATTTCGCCCGCCTGGGTGACGTATTTTACAATCTGTTCGCGGTCAATTGCCGCAGACAAAGCCCGGCGCAGGTGAACATTTCCGGTTACTTCATTCGTGCAGTTAAAACGGTAGAAATAGGTACCTATGTAGGGTTCCAGCCTCAGCTCCGGTGATTTTTTCTCTTTATATAAAGGAATCAGATTCGGCGGAACCACATAGGTCTTGTGGATCAGACCGTTTCGGAAAGCCCGTTCTTCGGTGAAGGAATTCTCAAATGCATAGAACTCCACACCGTTGAGTTTTACATTATCTTTGTCCCAGTAGTAGGGATTTTTTTCGACCCGGACGTAGCTACCGACTCTCCATTTCGTCACCTGGAATGCACCGTTACTTACCGAGTTTCCCGGTTTCTGCCAATCGGTGAAATGTTCGGTCATACCACCATATTTTTCGATCGTCGGTTTATGAACCGGCAGCCAGGTGGTATGTTTTAATACATCGGGGAGAAACGGGGTTGGATTCGGCAGTGTCAGCTCCAGCGTATAGTCATCCAGCGCTTTTACACCTACATCCTCGAAAGGAACTTTTCCTTCCTTATCCGTATTGTATTCTTTGGCGTTGCGAAGAAAGTATAGCATCGAGGCATAAGGCGCGCCCATCTCCGGGTGCAGGATCCGGTGATAGGAATAGACAAAGTCGTGCGCCGTGACAGGGTCGCCATTGGACCATTTGGCGTTCTTTCTCAGATAAAAGGTCCACACGGTTTTTTTATCATTCGCTTCCCAGCGCTCTGCGACACCGGGAGCATGGGTCGCGTCGTTGGAGGGGTGATAGGTAACCAGCCCTTCGAACATGGCCCGCATAATGGCACTGTCCCCCACTGAAGTCACCAGATGGGGATCGAGAGCCTTTGGTTCGCCGCCATTGCCGATAAGCAACATTCCTTCCCGGGTCGCACGATCCACTTTACTCTCCCTTTTGCCGCAACCGGAGAGCAGCAGACTGCACAAAATCAGCCCGAAAACGAGGACTGTACCCTGTTGAATCCGCGACTGTACCCTGTTAGGTCCTGGACTGTACCCTGTTTGGTCTAGCTGTGGAAGAAGGAGATTCATCAAGTTTAGGTCGTGAAACAATTGGCCAGAGAGCGCCGGGTTGCAACGCTTAACTGGGCCTGCGGCGCACTCGGCGACTGAAAATCGCCGGTACACAGGATTATTTCGTTTTTCTCACCTGAAAGATCCCTCCGAGGATCAGGGCTGATCCGACGAGTTGCAGAACGGTAAAGGTTTCCCCGAAAAGAAAAAATCCTCCCACTGCGGTCAGCAACGGCCACGCCATCTGAATCGATGAGCCCAGGGCGACGGTAAGTCTGCGAAATCCTTCGTTCAATAACATCTGGCCGCAGCCCGCCATTACGCCGGCACAGACCAGAAAAAACGCATCGTATCCGTTGATCTCTTTGAGAGCCGGGATGGCAAACGGTAACACGGAAATACCTACCCAGAGACACTGGGTCATAAAGATCGTTCCGTTTGAAAAACGCCTGGTCAGTGAGCGGATCAATACCACGGTGGTTGCGGCACACAAAGCTCCGCCTATCGCTATAAATTCATTGAATCCGGGAAACAAAGTCTGTTTCGCTTGTGCCTCGCCGTTCCCTACCAGCAGCGTGATTCCCACAAAGGCGACGGAGATCCAGAAAATCTGTCTTTTGCGCAGAGTTTCCCCTATCGCGAAGGATGCTATCAATACAGCAAACAACACATAGGTATTGCACAAAATACTGGCCTTCCCCGCACCCATCGCAGGGACAGTTACATAGTAGGCAGAAGTGCCCAATACGCCCATGACGCCCCTGGCAATCAAGCGCCGGTCGCGGAATATCTGTGAGATTTCGAGAGTTCCTTTGCCGCGGAAAAATGTAAGTACTATCAAAGAACCGACTACGGCACGAAACAGCATCGCAACAGACGGCGAGACCACGCGGACTGAGCCCAGGTATTTGAGCAGCAATGTGTTCGCCGTGAAACATAACACGGATGCGATCATGATGATCACGCCGCGATTGATGCCCGCCGATCCGGTCGGGAAGGTTTCTGAACAGGTAGTTTTTCCGGTATTCATGATAAAAGAGCCTGTCACGGCGCTTTTTCATGAAGAGAGAGTTTGGTAGATAAGAAGAGTATCAAAAACCTGTAGAGAAAAAATCACCGTGACGATAGATCAGCCGACATGTAGCCAACGAAGGACAGCCGCCTTGACACATAGAGTGGCAATTCGTGCGTGTTTTCGGCTGTTAGGTGATTGATTCATATTTTGAACCTTCGCCTATCATCCACCTGTTCTTTTGATGTTCAAGGGAATTTCCCGTCATATTTGCGACAAAAAGGAATCCGCCGCTTTGAGGTGGGCTTCCTTCTTATCGGGAGCCATTTTATCAATCTGCCGGACCAGCATCCCTAGCCGGTGTTGTTTCCGGAAAAAATCTTCGTGATCCATCAGGAAAGACCAGAAAAGACCGTCCCACGTATCGCACCAGTCGCCTTTGCTGTAGTCAGACATTTTTTTGATATAGTTCGAACCGCTGATATAGGGTTTTGTGGTGAAGATGCCCCCGTCAGCAAACTGGCTCATACCGAAAACATTCGGCACCATCACCCAGTCGTAGGCATCGATAAACAATTCCATAAACCAGTCGTTAACCTGGCCCGGGTGAAACCCCGCCAGCAGCATAAAATTGCCCAGTACCATGAGCCGCTCGATATGGTGACAGTAGGAATGATCGAGAACCCGCTGAATGGTCAGATCAATCGGCTCAATGCCGGTTGAAGCAGTCCAGAAACTTTCGGGAATGTCGCGGTCATGCCCGAAGAAGTTTGCGGTGCGCATCTCCACGCCGTGGCGACGATACATCGCATACATGAATTCCCGCCAGCCAATCACCTGGCGGATAAAGCCCTCCAGAGAGTTTAACGGGATATCATTTACCGCAGCGTAGTCCAAAGCCCGGTCGACGATCTTTTGGGGAGTTAACAGACCGATATTGAGCATCGGCGTAAGCAAACTGTGGAAAAGAACCCGCTCCCGGCAGGAGACGGCATCCTCGTAGGGGCCAAAGCGATCAAAGCGGGAGCTCAGGAAGTTTTCGAACCATTCCTCCGCAGCCTCATGCGTTACCGCCCAGGCGAATTTTTCGCTGTTTCCCGGATAATCCGCAAAGTTCGATTCAACGTATTCGAGAGCTTCTTTGACGAACTTACCAGTGGGAGCCGATGGGTCTTCCGGAACATCGAGCCCCTTTTTCGGCATCGGCTTGCGGTTATCCTCATCAAAACTCCACTGTCCGCCCTCCGGTTTTCCGTCGCCATCGACGAGAATTTTCATGCGCTTGCGCTGAGCCTCATAAAACGCGGCCATAAACGGCTTTTTGCGGTTCTCGAAGTGTTGGTCCGCCCAGTCAGTCGGCGTGAGGAACATCGGGGAGGAGTGAACTTCGAGAGTTGCGTTCTGTCCGTCACAAAATGCACGAATCCGCTTTTCGAGCAGAAAATCGGTGCAATCCGCGGTGTGGAACTGATCAATCCCTTCGCTTTGAAGCTCTTTCAGGATGTCACCGATTTTCGTCTTCCGATTGTAATCCCGGTAGCGAACTTCGTGGCTCGCCTTTTTCAATTTCGCCGCATAAGCCTTCATCGACGCCCGGTGCAGGACGATTTTCTGTTTGTGAAAACGGCCCGGCGAAGCGGATGGATCGCCGAAAAAGAGAGTGTCCTCGATGAACAGTACCGGCCGATCCTTCGACAGCGCGGGATGAGGATCGAAAAGCTGGTGCGGGAAGATGAGTGTGATTGCCGACATTTTTCCGGAGGGTACGAATTCGCCCCCGAAAGCGATGCGATCAGGCGGATTACTCCGTCTCCCTGGCGGGATTGAGGATTTTTTCCACTCTCTCCCTCGCCTCTTCGAACCCGGCTTCATCGAGATCCGGCCCGATCATTTGCAGAGGCTCAAAGGTAACGGTGACTTTGGAAAACGGCTTCGGAATTTGAAACTGATCCCAGCTTTTCAACCGCCAGAAGGAGGAATACTCGACCCGGATCGGGAGAATCGCGGCCTGAGTTTTCTGCGCCAGAAGGATCAATCCGGGAGCGAGAATGTAGCGAGGCCCGCGCGGACCGTCTGGCGTAATCGCCACATCAAAACCATTATCGATCCACTTTTTCAATGACAGCAAAGCTTTTAATCCCCCCCGGGAAGACGATCCGCGCACCGCATCGACACCGAAACATTTCATGGTCGTGGCGATGATGGTGCCGTCGTTACTGGGACTGGTTAACACGGCACCACTGCGGCTGCGTAAATATTTTCGATACAAGATGGGAACCGCAAAAACCCGGTTATGCCAGAAAGTCCAAATCATCTGGATGTCGGGCGGGCTTTTCACGATGCCTGCATTATCCCTCATCTCCCACCGCATCGTGGCGCAGACGGCACGGATCAGCAGGGAAGCCGCCAGCCCGATTGCTTTTTGTTTCCGGGAAATTTCGCTCCCGGGGGTTTTAGGTCTTTCTGGCATCGGTGAAAACGTTCGGAAAAACCTGTAGCGCGATTCAGAAATTTGACCACCCAAAACCTCCCGATTACTTAACTGTGGGAATCTCTTTCCCGTGAGGATCAACGTCGGTTTCCTCCAGAATTTTCTCCATCTCCCGGACCATCTCTTCTCCGAGGATGTGCTCGATTTTCTCCGCATCGTCGTGGACGTGATCGGGCGCAATATTGGCTTTGTTGGTCAGATAAAGCTCCCAGAGGCGGTGATTTCTCACGATCTCTTTGGCGCGCTGCAGACCGGCCTCCTCGAAGCGGAGCTTTTCGCCCTCCCGGTCCCACTCGATAAAATCGTGTCGATCCAGAAGGTGAATTTCACGGAGCACATCTTCCTGTCGCTTCTTCCGTTTCCCGATCAAATCACGCACGCTGATCCATTCATGATCGAAATCCTCCGCCTCCTGAAGGTGATAAATCGCCTTGAGCACATTCTCGGAACGGATTTGATTGGTCTGTTTCCTGCGCGCCCACCATTTGGCGACCCGTCCGTGCTGCGGGGCGGCAATGAAGGTGATCAGAAAAAATGTCGCGGCGGTCAGCACGATAAACGGCCCGGTTGGCAGCCTCGGTCCGAGGAAAGAAATAAACACTCCGATAGTCGAAACCACCATACCGATCACGACGGAAAGAATCACCATCCAGTGCAGACGATCTGTCAGCAGATAGGCCGTTGCAGCCGGAATGATCAGCATCGCCGAAACGAGAACCACACCAACCGCCTGGAGCGCGGCAACCACAGCCCAGGCGAGCAGCAGCATCAGCAAATAGTGAAAAAACCGCTCCGGAATGCCGATCGATTTCGCAAACGCGGCATCGAAGCTGATCACCTTCAGCTGGCTGAAAAAGAGGATGAAAATCGCCAGTGAAATCACCGTAATCGTGGCGATTAAGATCAGGTCGACTTCCGTCATCGCCGCCGCTTTGCCGAAAAGGAAAGATTTGAGCCCGGCGGCATCTCCCGGCATATAATTTTGCAGCATGGTGACGAGCACAATTCCCACTGCATAGAACCCGCCGAGCACAATTCCGAGGGCAGTGTCGCGCTTCAGCCTCGTTGTCTGCTGGATCAAACTGACTACGACAGCCCCGATCACACCGGCGAATACGGCCCCGATAAAAAGATGGATCGGTGATTTTTCCATGGCCCACAAATAACCCAGAGCGATCCCCGGGAGCACGGCGTGCGCCAGTGTATCCCCGGCGAGCGCAAACTGCCGCACCACAATGATTGAGCCGAGCAACCCGCAACAAATCCCGAGCAGTAAACAACCCAGCAATGCAATCCGCACCGACGGATCACGCAGGGAAAGGATTCGTTTAGTCTGTTCCCAGATTGAGGTGTCCACCAAATCCGCGATCCGGTCCGCCATAGCGAGTTCCGGCAATCCGAGGATGCCGAAAAGCAGCAGGCAAAAAACCGGTGGCGGGATGATGAAGCGTTTCACTGCCTGATCTTACCACACTCAGGTGAAAATTTCGCTCTACTTATCCTCAGCCAACCCCGGCAAAACTGTGGTCAGGTCGCGGCAGCTTCCGCTTCTTCATCCGCCGCGCTTTCTTTATCGCGAAACAGGAAAACGAAGAGCATGAGAATAACCCCGGCAAACAGCGCCGGCTTCATCCACAGGGGCTTCCATTCCATCGAAGCGAGTTGTGAATGACGCGCTTCCGACTTTTCTTCCTCCAGAGTCGCCAACCGGGAAGTAAGAGCTGCGCTGTCACCTGTGCCCGCGTCGATTTGAGCCTGCAGCTCCCCGATTTGCTTCGAAATCGACTCCACTTTTTCACCAAATGCGATCGATTCAGCCGGAGTGTGCTGCGCCTCAATTTTCCCGGCAGCCTGAGCTCCGATAAACATGCCCAGACCGAGTGTAAAAAGCACCAGCATGCCCTGCGCCTGAGCCCGCAATTTCTTCGGTGCCACTTTATCGGTATAAATCTGGCCGGTAACGAAAAAGAAGTCGTAGCAGATGCCGTGAACAATAACGCCGATCAAAATCATCCACACCGTTTCATTTGGCGCACCAATGGCGAACAGAACATATCTCACCACCCACATCAGCATTCCAACAGCGAGCATCCATTTTACGCCGAGACGAACAAAAAACAGGGGCATTACCAGCATAAAAAAGATCTCTGACATCTGGCCAAAACTCATCGTCCGCCCAATCGGCAGATCGACCAATTCCACAACCCGACTTGTGATCTGGTAGTAAAATGCCAGCGGAATACAGATCAAAATCGACGCCACCATAAAGACCAGATAGGAAGGTTTCTTCAGCAGGGAAAAAGCATCCAGCCCCAGAATTTGCCGGGCAGTCACCTTGCCCGAACTCTCCGGCGGCGTGTGCGGAAGAATGAAACTGACTATCCCGAGCGCCGCGGCGGCTCCCGCAGTGAGGTAGAACATTTTGATCGTCGTATCCCATTGAAGCTGGGTCAGAGTGAGCCCCGCCGCAATCCAGCCGATCGTTCCCAAAACCCTGACCAGCGGAAATTGCTTTTCCGAATTCGAAAGGTTTCGCATCGCAATGGAATTGGTTAGCGCCAAAGTTGGATAAAAAGTCAGCATATACCCGAAAAACACCCAGTTAATCGAGGCCGGAGACGGCACTTCCACCGTCATTAATCGCGTCGCAGAGAACATGATGACCGCTCCGAGTAGATGCATCACCGCGAGGACCCGCTGAGCGGGAAAAAACCGGTCAGCCACCATCCCGACGAAAAACGGCGTTATCATTCCTGCAATCGGTCCAACCGAGTAAGTCCAGCCAAAATCAGCCGCCCCGAATCCAATCGTGCCTAGGAAATTGGGTGCTGTGACATACCACGCCCCCCATACGAAATATTGGATGAACATCATGACGCTCAACAGCGGCATCGCATTTCCTGACTTTGTAGATTCTTCTGCCATAAATTCTCCTTTTGCCGTCCAGAATGGCTACGTTCAGTTCGAAACGCAATGCCGAATTCAGGCGATCACACCCTGACAAAATCAAATCAGAGAATAAATAGTGAGAATTTTTAATAATTGTGAGAATTTTCACTTGGCAAGTCCGGGTTTCTTTGACAAGTTCCTGATGTGAATCAGTTTCATCTCAGTCCGGTTCAAAGACTTGTAAGTCGTTTCTATTTTTACGGAACGATACTGTTAGGGTCGTATGTGATTGGCAATATGCTTCCCTCCGCCTCCGAACTGCAGGAGGAGCAGGATCGCAGACTGGGCGCAGCCAAGGCCTACTACGGGGTGCACATCAGCAAGGTTCCCAGTCAATTTCGCCGGATCACCAACTGAATCTCCGGTAAAAATCCTTCCTGAATGTGAAGAAATTTTTGCATTTGGAATTATGCTTGCTATTTCCCGTCAAAGATCCTCATTCCAACAATGTCTGAAGCGGTAAAGCGCCCCCTTCTCATCTTTGATTTCGACGGTACGATCGCAAATACCATCGACACAGGGATCGGCATCTTCAATGAAATCTCTTCAGATTACGGACTGGAGCCTTTCACCAGTGAAGATGTCGTGGAACTGCGGAAACTGAATATCCGCGCCGTGCTGAGCCGGATCGGGATCAGTAAAATCACCGCAATCAAGATCGCCACCCGGATTCGCAAAGAGATCCACGACCGGATGGATGAAGTGGATATCTTTCCCGGGACTGCCGAAGCCGTTTCATCGCTGCACGAAGAGGGTTTCCGAATGGGCATTCTCAGCTCCAACAGCAAAGACAATATCAAGGAATTTATCAGCCGTTTCGATCTGTCCCACTGTTTTGAATTTATCGAAGCCGGGGTCAGCCTTTTTGGCAAATCAAAGCGGATCAATCAGGTTCTGAAGAAACAGAAAGTTGCCTGCACCGACGTCCTGTACATCGGCGATGAAACGCGAGATATGGAAGCGGCCCGCAAATCTGAGGTTTCCACAGTCGCTGTATGCTGGGGAGCCAACGAAAAGGAAGCAATGGTGACAGAGGGCCCCGATTTCTGTATCGAGAATCCCGGCGAATTGATCAGTTGCGCAAAAGAGTTTGCGAGTCGGTAGTATTCCTGTGAAAAAGGAATCTCCGCGTAAAAGACTGCTAATCCATCTTTGCCTGCCGGTTCTGCTGTTTACTTTCAGCTCCGGATTATTGGCCGAAGAATACAGAATTCTGCCGCCCGGTTTCAACGCGGATAAGGAAAACCAAATGATGCGCGCCTACCAGCGCCAACAGGTCCATACCGCTCTGGACGCCCGCCTCGCCGAGCTGGAAACGGCGCTGGGCTCTCCGGCATCCCTCGCCGCCTACCAACAAAGACGCCGTGATTTTCTGGCGCGTACATTTGGTCCGCTGCCTAAACGCTGCCCGCTGAAAGCGGAAACTACCGGCGTGATCCAACGCGATGGTTACCGCATCGAAAAAGTGATTTTTGAGAGCTTTCCCGACTATCACGTAACAGCCAATCTATACTGCCCGGATACCTCGCAACCCTGCCCCGGTATCCTGCTGCCATGCGGTCATTCCGCCAACGGCAAAGCCTACGAGAGCTACCAGAAAGCCGCGATTCTACTGGTCCAAAACGGTTTTGTCGTTCTGTGCTTCGACCCGGTGGGACAAGGCGAACGCCGCCAGCTCATCGGCGAGACACCCCACCCCATCCTCAAACCAAAAGGCGAACACAACGAAATTGGAGTTGCACCCATTCTCCTCGGACGAACTCTGGGCAGTATGATGGTATGGGATGGCATTCGAGCAATCGACTATCTCTGTAGCCGGGCCGAGGTCGACCCCGACCGGATCGGTTGCACCGGAAACTCCGGCGGCGGCAACCTGACCAGCTATCTCATGGCTTTCGATGAACGAATTACTGCCGCCGCGCCCGGTTGCTTCATGACCACCCACCGCCGCAAGAATGAAAAGCCCGGCCCCGGCGACGCCGAACAAAACCTCTTCGCCCAAATTCGCGATGGTTTTGATCATCCCGACTTTATCCTCGCCCGAGCTCCCAAGCCCACTCTGATCCTTTCCGCCACCCATGACTACGTTCCCATAGCCGGCGCGTGGGAAGCCTACCGCCAGGCGAAACGATTCTATACCGTGTCCGGCTATCCCGAGCGGGTCGACCTGATCGAAACAAATGACAAACACGGCTTCTCCCGGCGCCTCCGCGAAGGAGCGGTTCGATTTATGGCCCGCTGGCTACAGGACCGAAATATTGACGTGTTTGAAACAGAGGAAGTCCCTGTTCTTTCGGATCAGGATTTGCAAGTCACCGAACACGGGCAAGTACGATGGCACACTGGATCCCGGTCCGTATTTGATCTCTATAAAGAAATGGAAGCGGATCTGGCCGAAAATCGGCCACCACTGACAAAAGAAATCGTTCGTGACGTCACCGGTATTCGCGCTCTCGAAAATATTCCGATGCCTACTCTGGAAAAGAAAAGCGGGACAACTCCGCAAAAATGGGTTCTCCAACCGGAGCCAGGAATCTCTATTCCCGCACTCTACTGGCCGGAGGGAAAACTCACCCCGGTTCTGCTTACTCCGGCAAAGGGCATGAACTCCGCCGTCCCGGAGGCACTTCGCCTCCAGAAAGCCGGCCACCCCGCCCTCGTCATCGAAGTCCGCGATACCGGGGAAACAAAAACCCAAAACTGGCGTTTTTTCGGAGCGGATTTCTATATCGGCCAAATGCTGGGACGCAGCTGGCTCGCTATGAGAACGGAAGATATCCTCAGTAGTGCACGGTGGTTCTCAAAAACAGCAAACCAGACTTTAATTTCTCTACAGGCGGATGGCGAAATTGATTCCGCCGCTCTGCATGCGCGTTTTCTCGAACCGGAACTTATCTCCGATTTAACTACCAAAGGCGGACTACCCGCCTGGCGAACGTTAATGACCGACCGGGAAGCGAGAAAATATATTCACCAAGCCGTTCACGGCGCTCTGCAATACTACGACCTGCCCGATTTGGTGAAGTAGAAACAACCAGTATTTATTCTGCGCCCTTCACCCGCTCCGCTACCGGTCGATAGCCTTGCGAATAATTGATCTGTCCGGTCATGAGAAAATTACGCAAGTGTTCGTGCATTGAGGTCACTACATCATCATGACCTCCCGCCTTAATCAGGTTGTTCAGTTCATTGGGATCGATCTCCAAATCGAACAGCGATTCATCTCCTTTTTCCACAAACCATTTGTAGCGTTCGGTGCGCACCATGTAGTCGAGCGATCCGTCGTGGTGGATTTCACAAAAGGCGGCATCCCGCACCGTTTTTCCCGGCTTCTTTATCGCCTGCAACAGGGATTGTCCCAACAGGTGGGCAGCCGGCTTACCGCCCACTACATCAAGCAGGGTCGGATATAAATCGATAAGCTGAACCAGAGCGTCGCTCGTCACTCCATCGTCTGTCAGACCCGGAATCCGCAATACAAACGGGACCCGGGCCACCTCTTCCCAAAACTGACCCTTGGCGATATTCCCGTGCTCACCCACCGCCATGCCGTGATCCGCTGTAAAAACCAGTATCGTATTTTCAAAGGTGCCCCTTTCCTGTATGGCAGCAATGATCCTTCCTACCAAATCGTCCAACAGGCTGATTTTGCCCAGATAAGCGGCCCGCGCTTTTCGGATTTCATCAGGCGAATAGTTGGTTCCGTATTTTTTAAACGGTTTCACATTGGGCCGTAGAGACATCGATTCGGGATCATACATCGTCGCATATTTCCCCGGTGGATCGAAAGGAGAATGCGGATTGGAGAAACCAACCATCATTATATACGGGCGCGATTTCGGAGCATTATGCAGGTAGTCGATCGCCAGATCTGTCATCATCCTGTCGCAGGTTTGTTCCGGCTGTAAAAGACTGGCCCGCGCGATATACTGGTTGTGTTTCAAACGGTCCGTCAGGTCAGCGGACTGCTTTTCAAACAGGCCGTTTCTTCGTAAATAATCCTGATAGATACCGCTGCCACTGCGGCTCGAAAAGGTAGTAGCTACATCGCGAAAAAAATCGATACCAATACCGGAGAAATATTCTTTCTTACTACCAAATTGCTCTTTGAACCCGTTCCCCGCATACCAGTGAGTCTTGCCGATCACCGAAGTCGAGTAACCGGCCTGTTTAAAATCGCTAAACATCGAAGTCAACCCGGGACTGACAAACAGATCTGTGGCATTTCCCCAGCATCCGGTGTTATGCGGATACAACCCGGTTACCAGACTGGTGCGCGCCGGCATACATACCGCACTGGCCGAATAACAATTCGTAAAAACCGCGCTTTGCTTAGCCAGGGAATCAATGTGAGGAGTCCGCGCATCAGGATCGCCGGAAAACCCGGTATAGAAAGGATTAAAGTCATCGCAGAGGATAATTAGAACGTCCGGCTTTTGTGTTTCCCCACTCGCCACCGACAGGGGAAACAGAAGTAAAATGAGAAATATCGGCAGGATTACGGGAAACTGTACCCTGTTAGGTCCGGGACTGTACAGGGTACAGTCGGGAAGCTCACTCGAATGGGCGACCCGCAATCGCCAGGTGCGCAACGGCAGTTGATGTTTACCTCTCAATTTGACTCGGCGGCTGAAATTCACATGCACAGGATCGCATAGCTTCATGGCAGACTGATTTCTCTATATCACCCGGAAAACGTTAGATCCAGATAGATAAGTCGCACCCGAATTCCTTTTTTTACGAGAATTTCGATCTGATTCGTTTCCTTCAGCGGGACTTCGGCAGCTAAAGAAAAGCAGGCCAACTCCTCCGGCTTCGCCATCCAGGTATCGGTATACGGATGTGGAATCGGCGCGACCACCGGTTCCTCCGGCTTGAGAGCAACTCCACTGAACTTCACTTCAATCTCCCGGTCAGCTATCGCTTCGTCGGAGCGAAGTCGGAGCAAACCGTTTTTCCGCTCCACCTTTCCAGGAAGCATTCCTATTTCAAAAGTTTGCGGATGGGATCGCTTCAAAATAGCTGGAAAAATTCGCTCACCGAGAACTCTGTCTTTTCTACCCATACTGAGGAAATACGATTCCTTTTGCCTGGCCAGAAATTCGCGATCTTTTAACCGGGGAATTATAGAAAACGGGGGTTCGTGAAACGGCCCGATTGTATCCGTGACATGATAGCGGTAGTAGGGAAAGTTAAACAGACTCACGCCGGTGGCCCCCTGTTCAAAGGCGAGTCGCGTCGTGGTATAGAATTGCTCATCGGTCGTGCGAAGATACGGCTGCGTCCCGCTCCCCGCTGTTGCTTTCCCCGTCATCGTCGTGTGAGTCATTTCGCAGTATACAGATGGATCTTCCCCGACCTCCGCCCTCGCCTCGCGGACACCGTTATCCTGCCACGTAAAGTAACTGTAGGAAAGATTGATCATATCAACTCCAGCATCCACGAGAGACTTCAAATCGACACCCTGATCGGGACGAACCTGCGCATTGGCCGGTACCCGAACGCACAAACTCCGGCGGGGCAGTCCCCGGTCGGCGGCTGTTTTGTCCAACATTTTCCGGACTCTGCGCACGAAATTTGTGGTGATGTCAAAACGCTCATCCGAACCGGTTTTTTCGCCGAAACGAACCCAGTGCCGCAAAAAATCGAGTTCCAGACCGGCGATGTCATAGTTGGCGCAGGCTTCTTCGATGAGAGCAAATTTGAAGTCTCTCACCTCGGCGATCGACCAGTCAAAAACACCGTCATCCCAGTTTCTCGTATCGCTCCCGATCCGGAATTGCTCATAGTTTTCCCAGTAATGCCGCGCCATATTCGGAGTCGGACGCTTATGTTTCAGCGCCTCTGCCAACTCCCTGACGTGATGCCCGTCATTAAGCCGGAAACTGAGGAACGGAGCGATTCCCAGCTCCCCGCAGGTTTCCACCAGCGTTTTCAACATGTCCCCGCCTTTCATCATATAGCGGTCCATTTTTCGCACCCCTTTGACCCCGAATTTGTCCTGCAACCACGCGTAGTGCTCCTCCACCGAATAGATTTTCGACTTCCACCACGGAATCCACCCGAGACCGGGTTGCAGGAAATGGGCATCCACTCCCGCCGCTTCGGTAATGGACTTTCTCAGCATATCATCGGTGAAAGCTACATTCCGATTCTCCGGCCTCAGACAGGAAAGAATATTCGTCGTGTCATTGCTGTAAATCACACGATACGGATCGGCTCCTGAAGCGCCCTCCGCAGACAGAAAAGGAAAAGCGGCTAAGCCGGAGGCGTTTCGAATAAACTGACGGCGTTTCATCGATCAATCATTCGTCGATAATTTCATTTGGTCAGCCACCGGAAATCCGTATTTTCCCCCAATTCATGAAAGTCATTCTTATTCAATTTCTGTGTCACTTCGCTCTAATCGTTTGCTTGAACGCAAATGACTCCGATTCAATGAAAATTCTCGGGGTCGGTAACAGTTTCACCCGAAACGCGACAAAATTCCTGCCTCAAATGATCAGTTCTGACCCGAAAATCAACGCGGAAGTCGGTGTTGCCTACATCGGCGGATGCGATCTGGAGAAGCACGTCACTCTTGCCAATGCTCATGAGCAGGATGAGTCAAAAGGCAACCAATACCAATATACCCTCGACGGGAGGACGAAAATGACCGGGGCATCTTTGAAAGCAATTCTCACCGCAAAGAACTGGGACTACATCACCATTCAGCAAGTCAGCTCAAAAAGCTATAAACCTGAGTCATTTCACCCGTATGCCGACGACCTGATTACATATATAAAAAAGTATCAACCTGATGCAAAGATCGTAATTCACGAAACCTGGGCACACAGTCCGGCCAGCCCCAGAGTAAAGATCTGGAATCTTTCGCCCGGGGACATGTATCAAAAACTTCATCGGAACTATACTGACCTGGCTCAGAAATACGATAGTAAGATCATCCCGGTAGGAACCGCTTTTCACCAGGCAAAAACAACCCCCGAATGGAGCTTCGAAGCCACCCCTGTTGATGTCCGCGAGTTAAATGCCCGCCTCTCGTGGCCGGAAGACAAAGACAACTTACCGGTAAACCGGAAAACTTTGCATAACGATGTTTATTGGAAAAAGAAGAGTGACAGTGAAGAGCGGGCCGTTTTTGCGGATGGCTACCACGCCAATTACCGCGGGGAGTACCTCGGTGTCCTGGTTTGGATCGAGTCGTTTTTCGGAACACCGGCGACCGGGGTAACATACCGCCCTGAAAGCATCAGCGCTGCGCAGGCGGAATCACTAAAAAAAGTGGCCCGGGAAGCCATTGAAATCTACCGGAGTAAGTCCCGAAAGCACAAAGCAGAACCCGCCGTGGCCGCGCCCTCGGAATAAATCCTGACGGCTGAAATCATTTGACTCTCCCCCACCCTTCCACTACGCCCAATTATCCTGGTAACCGGGAAACAACAACTTAGTCTGATGCACCGCCTATTTGTCGAAAAACAAACGGAATTCAACTCTGAAGCAAAGGGTCTTATTGTCGACCTTCGGGAGAACTTGAATCTGCCAAACATCACCGGAACACGGGTGATTCAACGGTATGATGTCGATGGACTCACGGATGCAGAATTCGAACAGGCCGCGCGCCTGATCCTTTCAGAACCGCAAATCGCCACAGTGGCGGACGAGTTGGAACTGGCAGACCACGAAACCGCTTTCGCCGTCGAATATCTTCCCGGCCAGTTTGACCAGCGCGCCGATTCCGCCGCTCAATGCGTGGAAATTCTGA
>JARGOZ010000002.1:127262-129284 GCA_029213025.1 Verrucomicrobiales bacterium | reverse complement strand
CTGACTTCCAAAAAGCCTCTCGTCGCCTCCGCGCAAATCATTATCCTGCAGGGCAAAATTTCGGCGGACGACCTGGCCAGAGTGAAAAAATACTGCATCAACGCCGTTGACTCGCGCGAAGCTTCGATGGATCGCCCGGAGTCTCTCGAACAGAAAATCGATGTTCCCGGCGACGTCGAAATTCTCGAAGGATTCATCACGGAAGACGATCAGACTCTCGCTGCGCGCTGCTCCGCACTCGGCCTCGCCATGAGTTTTGAAGACTTTGCCTTCACCCGCGACTATTTCCGCGATGAAGAAGGCCGTGATCCCAGCATCACCGAAATCAAAATGCTGGATACCTACTGGTCGGACCACTGTCGGCACACCACTTTTGCCACAAAATTCAATAACGTCACGTTCAACGACGGCACCGATGTCGTAAAAAACGCCTACGTTCGTTATCTGGAAACCCGCGGGGAAGTATACGGGGAAAACATCAAAACCCGGCCGGAAACGCTCATGGATATCGCCCTGATGGGGATGAAAGAGCTCCGCAAAACCGGTGAGTTGGACAATGTCGAGGTATCAGAAGAAATCAACGCCGCATCGATTGTGATACCGGTAGATGTAGATGGAGTGGATCAGGAGTGGCTCCTCATGTTTAAAAATGAGACCCACAATCACCCTACCGAAATTGAACCATTTGGCGGAGCCGCGACCTGCCTCGGTGGCTGTATCCGCGATCCGCTTTCGGGCCGTTCCTATGTCTATCAGGCGATGCGAGTCACCGGAGCCGCCGATCCGCGCACTCCTTTCAGCGAAACGATCGAAGGAAAACTCCCCCAGCGGGTTATCTGCCAGGGCGCTGCCGACGGCTACAGTTCCTATGGAAACCAGATCGGACTAGCTACCGGACAAGTGTCGGAAGTATACCACCCCAACTATGTAGCCAAGCGTATGGAAATCGGTGCAGTCGTTGCAGCTGCACCGAAAGAAAATGTATTTCGTGGAACACCGGCTACCGGGGATGTCATACTACTCATCGGAGGAAGAACCGGGCGCGACGGCGTCGGCGGAGCTACCGGATCGAGTAAAGAACATACCGATACCGCGCTCGATAATTCGGCAGAAGTCCAGAAAGGCAACGCCCCGACCGAAAGGAAAATCCAGCGCCTTTTCCGCAAGCCTGAACTCGCCCGGAAGATCAAAGTATGTAACGATTTCGGCGCCGGTGGGGTATCGGTAGCGATCGGGGAAATCGCACCGTCTCTGGATATCACCCTCGATGATGTGCCGAAGAAATACGAAGGTCTCGACGGCACAGAACTGGCTATTTCCGAATCACAGGAGCGCATGGCGATCTGTGTCGACCCCGGCGAAATCAACTACTTCAAAGCCGAGTGCGACAAAGAAAATCTCGAATGCACACACGTAGCGAATGTGACTGACACCGGACGACTCGTGATTAAATGGCGCGGTAAAGAAATCGTCAACTTTTCGCGTGCTTTTCTCGATACCAATGGAGTGACTCAATGCACCGATATCGAAGTCACCGCTCCATCGGTCGATTGCCCGCTCGGTCAGTCCCTACCTGCTGTAACCGATGCAAAATCGATACAGGAAATGTTTACCGCCGCGCTCAGCGATCTGAATTCCTGCGGGCAGAAAGGACTGGGAGAACAGTTTGACTCCTCAGTGGGAGCCGGAACTGTCCTGCAACCTTTCGGCGGAAAATACCAACTCACTCCCGTTGATGCGATGGTAGCGAAGGTGCCTCTCCTCAGCGGAAATACCGATACGACATCACACATGAGTTGGGGATTTAATCCGAATATCGCCACCTGGTCGCCCTACCACGGTGCGCTTTACGCGGTGACGGAGTCAGTGTGCAGGATCGTAGCATCCGGCGCGCACCTGAAAGATATCCGTCTCACCCTGCAGGAATATTTCGAAAAGCTCGGTACAAATCCGTCCCGCTGGGGCAAACCATTTGCGGCCCTCCTCGGAGCCTTTACCGCTCAAAACGAACTGCGCCTCGGC
>JARGOZ010000002.1:120280-127236 GCA_029213025.1 Verrucomicrobiales bacterium | reverse complement strand
AAGATTCCATGTCGGGGACGTTTCATGATATCGATGTCCCACCAACCCTCGTTTCGTTTGCAGTAGCTCCGGGAAAAGCCAGCCTCGCCGTTTCTCCGGAATTTAAAGAAGCCGGAAGCGATATCTATTTAGTAACAGTTCCACGAGACGCCGACCACCTGCCCGACTTTGCAGCACTCAAGAACTACGCAGCAATTCTCTATACCGAAAACAAAGCCGGTCATATCAACGCGATGACTTCTCTCGCTGAAGGCGGTATCGCAGCAGGTCTATGCAAAATGGCATTCGGCAACCGGATAGGAGCAAAGCTCACGCTGGACCAAACTGAACTGTTTCAGGAAAAATACTTCAACTGGCTTGTAGAGGTGGAGGCGGGCGAAAGTCTGCCCGATGAATTGGCTGCGCAAAAGATCGGCTCAACCAATTCCGAATTTTGTCTCGAAGTTGGCGGAGAGAAAATTGACCTGGATACACTTCTCGCAGCCTGGACCGGCCCTCTCGAGTCGATCTACCCAACTCACACCGAAGCCGCTCATCAATCGATACAAACTTTCCGCTATACCGGTGAATCGGCATCAAGGAAGTCTGCGAACCTTGTGAAAGGCGCCAAACCGAAGGTGATCATTCCCGCTTTCCCCGGCACCAACTCGGAGTACGATTCGGCAAAAGTTTTCAACGAAGCGGGAGGCGACGCTACCATCGAAGTGTTCCGCAATCTGACCTCTCAACATGTGGAGGAGTCTCTCGCCGCTCTCGCCAAACAAATTCGCGAATCTCAGATTCTCATGATCCCCGGTGGTTTTTCCGCCGGTGACGAACCCGACGGCTCCGGTAAATTTATCGCCACGGTTCTCCGCAACCCCGAAGTCAGCGATGCGGTGATGGATTTGATCACCCACCGGGACGGTCTCATCCTAGGAATTTGCAACGGCTTTCAGGCACTGATCAAAACCGGGCTCGTTCCCTACGGCGAGATTCGCGATCCCGAAGCGGGAGCCCCGACTCTGACTTTCAACGATATCGGCCGTCACATCGCCTGCTATGCAACGACCCGGATCGCCTCCACCAAATCCCCGTGGCTCGCCGACTGTGAGGTTGGTGATCTCCACAACATTCCTTTCTCTCACGGCGAGGGAAAATTCTACGCCTCCGAAGAAGACGTCAAATCACTCGCCGATAATGGTCAAATCGCCACGCAATACACCGATCTGGAAGGCAATCCGAGTATGGATATCCGCTACAATCCAAACGGCTCCGTCTTTGCCATTGAAGGGATCACCTCCCCCTGCGGTCGCGTTCTCGGCAAAATGGGCCATACCGAAAGGCGCGGCACAAATGTAGCCAAAAACATCCCCGGAAACAAACATCAGCCCCTGTTTAAAGCGGGGGTAAGTTACTTTCTTTGAGTTGATTTCTCCCCTGCTATCCATGCAAAATGCTTTGCCTGCGCATTTGCCCGGATGACTTGAGATCTGCAACCTCTTTACCGATTTGACCGGGTGATTCAATCCGGTGCAACAGGGCCATCCCAATCTACGCCAATTCCTTCGGAAAAGCTTGCCGGGGAACGGTGGATTTGTTTAAAATAGGATACCCCTAATCAATTCACCACCACTCTTTCCTTATGAATTCGATAGCAAGTCTGCAAACTGCCCTTTCCGGTAATCCCGAAAACTGGGAAACGCGTTACCGCCTGATCCTGGCCCTGCATCAGGAAGGTCGAACCGACGAGGCGGTCGAATTGCTAAACGAAATTGAGAATTTGCCCTCGGACGAACGCTCTCTGGTCTATGCCGCTCAAAGCTACCAAATCCTCGGCGGCAACGAACCGGCTGCCGATGTTTACCAAATGGCGTTGGCGCTCAATCCCGCCAGCGAAGCCGCCAAATCCGGCCTTCGTTCACTGGGAATTAAGCCCGGCGAGGCCTCCCCTGAACAGTCATCCGCACCGGAATCGGCCCCTCTTCCTGCGAGCATTAACAGTGAGGACATCGCTCCTTTCGATCCGGAATCAGCCTCACTGGTGGACCACATCCAGGAAGCGGAGCTCGAATCCCTGAAACGGCACCAGTCGGCAATTCGACGCGACCGCATCAATTCGGTCATCGCCACTGTGTTGATTCACGTAGGGATCGTGCTCGCTCTGGGACTGGTGATTCAGAAAATTCCCCGGAGAGTGCCTCCTCAGATCGTCGCCAGCTCTTCGGCAGAGACCAATGAACCGTCGATGGAAAAGCAGACCGTTCAGAAAAATACTCTCAAAGCCACCAACCCGGCTGAATCCGCCGCAGCCGACATCCTTTCCGTTCCTTCTGTTTCCGCCGTTTCCCTGACCAGCCTCGATGCTTTTACCGGCACAGATATGCCGATGGAAACCGGCATGACTTTTCAGCCTTCCGTCTCAATGGGAATGCCTTCGTCATCCAACTCGATGATGATGTTTGGCCAACCTCTGGAAGGGGAAACCCTCGGCGTTATCCTTGATGTATCCGGCTCCATGGCGGAGTGGCTGCCGCTGGTGATCCGGGAAGTGGACCGCAATTTTGACGACGCTCCCATTGTCTATATCCGCAATGCTATGATCCGCGGAGGAAAAGACGATGACCTCGAAGTCCGGCCGGTTGTAGCCGAGGAAGTGGTTCGCAATCGTTGGAAAGACGGTCGGCGAAGCCCCTACCACTTTCTCTGGGACGACCTGCCTAGAAAAGCGCCGCAGCGGGCTGTAGATCGATTGATCGAAACAATGCGCACCCGCCCGAATCAGTTTCTGGTTCTCGGCAGAGGCGATCTTCTCGGCGCAGCGATGAAATTTCTCACCAAGGAAAATTGCGATGCTCTCTATGTCTTTTCCGATTTCGAGGATTTTGTCGACGAAGACGCCGCCCAGAACTACGGGCAGTTCATGGCACAGAGTAAAGTCCGCGCCTACATCCAGCCCGCAGTGGAAGAATCCGAATTTATCAAAGTTGCCGCCCACAAAATCGCCCGCCGGACCAAAGGCCGTCAGTTACCTACTTTAGCTTCCATCGTGAATCCCGAGATGACCGAACCGGCCCCGATCATGGTATCCAGACCGAAAACCGGACCACCGGAAATTCCCGGCGTTACCTACGCCAACCCGAGGACCGAAATGTATGGCAAGCAACGGCACCACCGAAATCCCGATAAGAACTGGAAGGAGATTGGCCGCCACGACTGCCCCGAATTTACTGCGGTATTCTACGGCCCCACCGCCCGGGCTTTTATCTACCTGAAAAATAAAAAAGGCCAATACATCCAGCGCCCGTTTACCTTCGGTTATCACAGCAGAAAATATCATCCCGATATACCGGATCCCCGTTACCGCTGGAAGACCCGAAAGTTTCTCCGTAATGCAGAGCCGCCCAAATTTGACGGCAAAGAAATCGTCTGGAAAATGATACTCGAAGACGAAATCAGCTTCGATGTCTATATGTACCTCGACCGACGGGGTATGAACGCCACCTACGTCGCACAGCCTCCCGATGATGGCAAGGGCGATGGAGCGCATATCGGATTCGGCGTCCCTCAACTCGCGGTGGAATACAAAGACCGTTACTACGGCCAGGACTGCCCTGAAGGGCTCAATCTCGATACGGTCCGTCAGTATGCCAACCCGAATGTCGTGATATTCAATCTACCCAGACAGGAACGGGACCGCTTTGCCAAAGGCTGGGCCGTTCACGGGTTTGAACCAGGTTACAACACCCGTCACTTCGATGAGTTGATCACCCGCTTTCCCGGCGGCATGCGCAGTCTGGAAATACAGGGGCCCAGCTTTGGTGACCGGGTATTCCAGGCCCGCACTACAAGTTCAAAAATCTATTTAGGATCATGGACCCGGGGCGACACCGAACCGTGGGAAGGCTTTTCTGCAACCCTGTCCCGCGCCGGGGATGTTCGCACCCGCTTTACCAAAACTGAAGCGATTGCCTTTTCTATAGAAGAGAAAACAAGCGGCGGTCTGGGCGAGTAGATTATCGCATTGTATTTCAGGCCTGACCTGAAGCCTCCTTATACGATATTATCCCGAACATCTAAATGTTGATATTAGCAACATCACTGGAGCCGGTCGCAAATCGAAGGCGGACGGTCAAAGATGTAGGCGATCTCTTTCTTGAATCATAATGTCCCGGTACGAATGGTTTTACACGAATTTTACACAAATCTCACTCTGATTTGACGCAAGATCTTCGAAATCCGTTCATAGTGGGGCCATGAGAATACCACTCCGATATGTAGCCGTTTGTTTCGCCGCCGCCCTTCCTCTTCTTTCCCAGGCGCAGGAGGTTGCCGATAAAAAAAATGTATTTGTCAAAAAGCAGCCGGAAATCGAAGTATGTCATCAGATGGGAATCCTTCTCGAGTATTTCCAGCTCGATGCAAAAAAGGCCAATCAACTGCTTCGCAAGTATTCGCCCACGGGCAGTGATGCCAAAGGCTTGCGGGACGAACTTGATGAACTCATCGAAAATGATGAAGCGAAGCTCCTGGAGACCGCATACGTAATCGCACGCAGCGGACAGCGGGCAAAGGTGGAATCGATAAAAGAATACATCTACCCCACCAAATACGAATCCCCGGAAGTCCCTACTACGGTGGGAGGCATCAATATCGCAGCGAACGAAAATGGAGAAAAACCGGCGCAAACGAAAATCCTGTTTTCCGAGCCAATCCCTACCGATTTCGAAGTACGAAATGTCGGCCTTACCCTGGAAGTGGACCCGGTCCTCAGTGCAGACGGTCAAATCGTTGATCTGAACCTCGCACCCGAGATCGTGACTCTTCTCGATACCGAATACTACGTAAAACCCGGCAAAGAAGATGAATCAACGGGAACAACCAATATCAAAATGCCGGTTTTCTATACGATGAAAAACACCACGCAAATTACCCTTCAGGTGGGCAAAGAAAACCTGTTTGGCTTTCATACCCCGCACGATGATCCTTCACAAAGGGTGATCTCAATGATCAAAGTTGATTTGATCAAAGTTCCCGGTTCGCCTACGGTCAATTAGTATAGTAAACCTATGTTTTCCCAAAGGCATCTTCCCGCTACAGTCCTCTGCCTGACAATTCTGTCAGCGGTCGCCGTTTTAGCGGGTGGATGGCACTTTGCAAAAGTCGAAACCCGGGCACCGGTAGAGCGGGACCGGGCTCCGCTTACTTCCTTTACCTCTGCGTTTCTCGAAGAAATCCGGTCTCTGGAAACGCTCTACTTCAATCATCTCGACGATATTCGAGCTCAAGCCTTGAACAACGCGTCCCGGATCAGTATTGCCGGGAACTGCAGAAATATTATCGGGATCGAACAGGCTTCAATTCTCGGACCGGGGCGCTCAGGTTTTTCCATTGATCTCCGTGAAGATGACCGAACAACGCCTCTTCCGGAGCCCTACCTTTCCGGCTACGGTGACAACCGGTTGAGCACCGGATTCCTCGTCGATCCCGCCGCAATCAACTCGCAGGGACAATGGATTGAACAACCGGGCCATTCGCCACACTACATAGCCCGCTTGTCGAATGACCGTATATTGGCTTTACGAATCGACACGGACCAAACCGCAGCCGCTATGGACAACTGGCTTTCCGTTTGGATACCGGATGCTTTCGCCGCCGTGGACGTTTCCGGTATCCAGGCGGAAGTGGTCAGCCCCCGGGGAACCAAACTGGCCGGAGCAAAAATGAATCAGGAGGAGAAACCCTCCCTGCTTCTACCGATCCAGTGCGCAATCGGTAGATGGCACATTGCCTCGTGGGACGAATACCAAACTTTGATCACCTATCGCCAGCCTGTATTAATCGGAACCGCAGCCCTGGCGCTGCTACTTACTCTGACCGGGGTATTCGGTTTCATCCAGCAGAACCGGGCTTTTCGCCTCGCAGAACAGAGAGTTTCGTTTGTGAACCGGGTTTCCCACGAGTTGAGAACCCCGATGACAAATATACTTCTGAATCTCGATCTGCTGGCAGACTCCATTCGCGATAAAAGCCAGCGCACCGAAAAGAGCCTCGGTTTAATCCGCGACGAGACAGAACGCCTCAGCCGACTTCTCGCCAATGTCCTGACTTTCTCCCGCAACGAAAAGGAAACAGGCACAAGAAAGGCGGTTACCTGTGATATCCCGACCCTCGTTCAGGAAGTCGTTAATCAGTTCACCCCGTCTCTGGAGAGAAAAGGAATCGTCCCGGTGTATCGTTTCGACGAAGGGAAAAGTCGATACGCGTTGGGAGATCCGGATGCAATTCGCCAAATCATCGGCAATCTGATTTCCAATGTCGAAAAATACGGACCGGTAAACGAGAGTTTCGAAATAGAGGTTTCCCAAAAGACCAAGAGCGGAAATCTGTATTCTGTAGTTGCCGTTACCGATCACGGTCAGGGTATCAAATCGTCAAAACGAGCCCAAATTTTCAAGCCATTCGTCAGGTTAAACGATTCCACCACCGAAGGCGTTTCCGGAACCGGACTGGGGCTTGCTATAGCTCGCGATTTGGCGGTGGCGATGGACGGTTCACTTACCGTTACCTCCCCACTTCCCGGAAAAAGCTCCGGCACCAGATTCGAACTGACATTGCCGCTGAGCGGAGCTAACATCGTTTCCATCGCTTCATGAAAATCCTCATCGCCGAAGATGATCCCGTAACTCTGGATTCCATCGAAATGTGTCTGTCCGACGAAGGCTTCACCACCGTAGTCGCGAAAAACGGCAGAGAGGCCATTGACCTCTGGAAAAACGAATCACCGGATCTCGTGTGCCTCGATATCATGATGCCGGAGGTGGATGGATACGAAGTCTGCCGGACTATTCGCCAGGTCGACACACAGCTCCCGGTTCTGTTTCTATCTGCGAAAAACGAGGAGATCGACGTAGTAGTTGGACTCGAACTCGGTGCCGACGACTTTATCCGCAAACCGTTTGGCAAACACGAATTAA
>JARGOZ010000002.1:89858-120270 GCA_029213025.1 Verrucomicrobiales bacterium | reverse complement strand
CCCGGATTCGCACTGCTCTGCGCCGCGTGGAAAGTAAATCCTCCGGGGGATCTCCAAAATCATTTACCCTTTGCGGACGACTGAAAGTCTTCCCGTTGCAGCTGCGGGCCGTCGATGAAGAAACAGGTAAAGAAATCAATCTTTCACCCCGCGAAATCTCTATTCTTCGTCTCCTCTTTCAAAACCGGGGCGACGCCGTCCACCGCGACAAAATCCTCGATGAATGCTGGGGTCTCACCTACTACCCCGGGTCCCGCACCCTCGATCAACACATCGTAAACCTCCGCAAAAAGATCGAACCCGACCCCGCCCATCCGACATTCATCGAAACCGTTCGCGGTATTGGATACCGGGTGGGCGATCAGGATCGTTGATCAAACAGGGTACAATGCCGGATTCAACAGGGTACGATTTGCCCACATATCTCGAGTCTCTATTCTCAAATGGCTGCTGCCTTCACGTCCCTCAATTTATTGTCCCCCTCAATCGCGGACTGACGCCTCGATAAAGTCCCTTGAGAAAGAGAACCCCCGTCAGTAACCTCTCTCAGTCATGGATTTAGAACCCAACCAAGCGTATTACTATACTCAAAATAGTCAGCAGCTTGGTCCCGTTTCCGTTGAACAACTCATTGAGATGGCACAGATGGGACAAATCCAGCCTTCCGACCAAATCTGGAGAAACGGCATGGGCAATTGGATGCCGGCAAGTTCGTATGATCAGCTTACTCCCTACTTTGCCCAAACAGCAGTCGTGCCGCCCCAGGCTGCCCCGATGAACTACAATTCGCCCAACTTAACGCTTCCTCAAACTCAAGTTACGAAAGCGAGATCGACTAAAATTGAGTGTAAACATTGTAATCAAAGAATTGAGATTCCCATTGAAGAAGCCGGCACTCAAGCGGTCTGCCCCAGGTGCCAAAGTTCGCTGCTCTGCCCAACCTACGATGAGTTTCCCAATGTGGAGTCGCCTGTTCCGAATATCCAGAACCCACCGCGCCGTCAGATAAAGAAACCCGAACCGGAATACACTTCTTTTGTCGATGCCTTGCAATCAATAGCAGGTGGCAAAAGTCTATTATTCGCGTCAGTCATTATCAATCTTCAGATATGGGTTCCATTTATTCTGATTTGCTTCGGAAACGGAATGGCCAGAGGTAGTTGGACAGTTACAATAGTCGCGATGGGAGTGGCCACATTGCTTCAGAAAGGTATCTCTCTTCTGTGGAAGAAGGGAGCCTCAATCATTACTGCCGTCCTGGCTTTGATTTTGGAGCTGGGAAAGATCAGCATGAGAATTGTGGAGATCGCTTCCCCGGATAAAGTAAAAAAATTTGTTGAGATGTTGCCTGAGTCATTCAGGTGGATTTACCCGATAATTGTATGGGGGGATCTCATCGTAGCGATACTCGCGGCGATGGCACTTGTTTTTGGATTTAGAGCGGCATCATCAATTGACATGGGCCGGGTTCCGTCATGGAACAAAGACTGATACCTGATTGAATTCATTTCCAGGGAACGACCTCCCCGCAGCTACGCAATCTGAACACAGACCTTGCCATCCCGAAATCCGGCTTTCCGGTATCAATCCCCCTGATCGTCAGCTCGTCCAATCGATGATGTTCGACCTGCCTCATATAACAGTCGTATCTTTGGCACCGGATTCAGGATGAAGAACGAGCATTCGATCCAGACGTTCGGAGTACGGAAGTGAAATTTGGAAGAGGATGAAATCGTTTTATTGCAGAGCCAGCCTTAAGCGGCAATCGGCTCTGGCGCGATTGTCTAAGGAGAGCAGAAACGATGGTGATGATTTGTTGGGGGAAAAGCGAGAGATCAGCGAGACAACCCGTACGCTCTGGTAGTCAGGAAACTCTCCGCGCCCCTAATGAATGGCGACGGTTCGTCTGCTAACGAATGTCACCGAATCGGTTTTATATAGATTTCTCCGAACTTTTCCGGGACGCTGAACTTTTCGGTTCCAGTCGGTGACCATGCCGAAAGCTCGACTTCTTTGCCGCGGATGCGTTGGCGGCAGACATTGATATACCAGGGATTTGCCCCGGACGGCAGACGCCCGGCAATACCGACGTCAGGGTCGACCTCTGCGGCCATGGGACCGCCGTTGGGCAGGCGAATCTCCGCAGTCCAGTGATCTTCACCGCGATGAACTACCATTTCGGCGTTGGAGTTCCATTGATGGTTTTTGGTTTTGCCCGGGCCGCGGCTGAGGTCGGTGATGGCTCCGGACGGATTGATCGTGATTTGATACCAGGAATGTACCTGGGTTTCGATGAGTATGTCCACGAAGTCGCCGTCCCGGATTACGGCGTCGTTATTTTCCGTGGTACAGATCGCCAGATTTGCCATGTCAGGTTCGTCGCAGCGGATCCCCAGACACAGTGCACCGTCTTTAGCCCAGGCGATGTTGAAGCGGGTGCCGACACGCGGCTTCTTCCCGGTTTGCGCATTTCTCAGGCGGGGCTGACGGGTCTGTTTCCAAAAAACATCATCGAGTTTTCCATCGATAGTCAAATCGGCGGGCATTCGCGGCAGCGCCCGGGTGGCGGGAATGTTCTCGCGATCGCGAGTCAGGCGACTGCGGATTTCCTCCAGCCGCGCGGTGTAGGTAGAGACCTTGTCGATGCGCTGACCGTAGATGGAGTCGCCTGCGGTTTGCCGCGCCTTTTGCAGCAGTTGTTGGGATTGCGTGATCGGTTCAGCCTGACTGAGCATGTTGCGCCAGTTTTCCGAGCAGTATTCGATATAGGTTTTCATCGCCTCCGCCGCCGGTCCGTAGAGATCGCGGCAGTATTCATTCAGCAGCGTGTCGTAGTTCAGCTCAGCGTCCCAATAGCAACGGGAGGTCACGTAATTGTTGAGATGATCCACTGCGAGGGCATCCCAGGGAAAGCGGTCGGGGTGGGCGGGATAACCGACCGAGATAAAGTCGCCGAGAGACTTGCCCTTGAGGGACCGGAGGTCTTCGGCGATCTGGCGCGGGAAATAGGCAGGCACACCCGCCCACGCGCTTTCGGGTTTGTTGAGCAGGTGAAAATCAAATGTATAGAAAGACTTCGAGGTCAGGATTTCCTGCCAGGCATTGCGCCGGTCGACGAATTTTTTTCGAATCTCCGGATCGCCGAAAACATTGCGATGCTGGCAGTAAACCAGCGTCAGGTTGGGGCTGAGTTTTTCGATTCCTTCCGGTAGATTGCGGTAGCGACCGTAGGAAAGCCCGCTGACTTTGTGTTCGGGATGGGTTTGATAGAGATCACGGGCCAGACGATTGATGTAGCCCCACACATGATCCGACAGGTAGCCATCAATACCACGTTCGGGTTTTGTCGTGCCCGCGCACAGATCGCATTGGCAAGTGTCGAAGCCGTCGTTGACGTCGATGCTCAGCATGGGGGACTGAAAATAATCAAACATCGCGTGAGCAAAAGCCCGGTGCTTTTGGTAAAACAGCGGCGAGGAGATACACGGAGATCCCTGACCTTTTTTGTGGTCGGTGGCGCGGCCGGTGGCAGTTTGCCGGAAGATTTCCGGATGCGCTTTTTTCATTTCATCCCGCATGGTAACGAACTTGGTGCCGTGACAAACCTGGGCCATTCCAAGCAGATCGCGAGGATAATTGAAACCGAGACGGGTTTGGTAAAGAAATACTTCCGGGTAGGTATTGGCGTTGAAGAAATACATCCCCCGCATCGGGAAATCAGCCTCCACGACACGGTTCACCTCCGGCAGCTCGATACTCTTCTTCGCCGGGATAATTGTTCCCAGGTCGCCGGGGAAATACCAGCGCACGCCCTGCTCGCGCAGAAACTCATGCACGGCATTGATAGTGCCCCGGTCGTCAAAGTCCCACAGATCAAAAGTTTCATTATATTGACCATAGAGGCGCCAGTAGGGATAGGCGAAGGTATCGCCGGTAATTTTGTCCCATTCCTGCTCCACGCGCGTTTTGTCGCCACGTTTGCGGGGCCACGGTTCTTTGGGAGTGAATTCCCGGTCGTTGCCGAGCAGAGCCAGCCAGCCGTCGCCCGACTTCATTCGGAAAGCACCGTGTTTGAGATCGTCGGCAGACAATTCCGGTCGGTTGGCACAAGCGTTTTTGCCTAGATAAATGTTTACCGGAACTTCGTCGCCCGGTCGGGCGACAACGGGTAGTCTTGCCCCGGACATTTTTTCGATATGTGTTTGCAGTTCCGTTGCCGCAAACTTCGCCGCCCGGCCCGGATTCTCTCCGATGACAATCCGGGAATTCGGTTGGCCGTCTTTGACGAGGAAGGTCTCAGCAGTTAACGGCAATGCAAAGCCTATCAACCCGATGATCCAGAGCATGGTTAACAGTGATTGTTTCATTTGTATACATTACTCAGCTTCGCCCTCCGGAAAAACCATCGAAAAACCTGCCATCAACACGCCATACGGGCCTATGACCCCCGGCTTAGCCGGAGTCGTGCGACCGGGGAACACACAACCTGCGTCGCCAGTAACGAAGACTTCGCCCCACTACAAACTAAGACAGGGCAACTCGCCGATAGAAATCCTTAAAAATCACGGTCACACTGACTAATCTTTCAATGTTTCGAAACAGTCTCATAAATCGGTCCCAACAAGAAACGTTATTCAAGTTCACAAAAGGAATAGAGGGTTGGTTATGAAACAATGTTTACGGGGTCAGTAGTATCAGATAATTTCTGACTCCTTAGTGGAAGAGAAATGTTTGGGCGTTTTTCATAGGCCATCGCCGGTAATACAGCGAATGAGGCGAGCAGAAAACAGACGTTCCGGAGCAGAAATTTCATGGCCCTACCGCGCGGGAAAGTGGTGGTGAAGGCTCGTGTAAATTGGGCTTGAGTGCGGCACAAATTATTAGTTTCACCGGATCTCCACCGATGTCAGAACAAGCCGGCGGCGAGGCACGCAAACCAGATGGCCGGCAGAGTGAGAAAAGAAATCACCGTCTGCACAGCGATGAGATTGGCCGCCAGCGTCGCATCGCCTCCCAGCTGCCTGGCCAGAATATAGCCGCTCGTTGCAGTCGGCACCGAGGAACAGATTACAGCGATGGCCAGTGGAGTTCCCGATAGACCAAGGATCAGGGCCACTATGATGGTAAAGGCAGGCAGGCCGAGAAGGCGGACAATTGACCAGAACAGAGTCCGGACGCCGGCCCGTCTCAACGCCAGGAAATTGATTCCCGCTCCGACACAAAGTAAACCCAGGGCGATTGTGCCTTTGCCGAGAAGATCGATCGTCAGGTCCATCAGATTAGGAATTTCAATGGAAAACACCGCGAAAATTCCTCCGATCAGACAGGCGAGGATCAGTGGATTCCGGGCGAGTTCGAGGACCGGGTTTCGCTTCACGGTAGTGGCATGTTCGGAGTGTGTCGTCAGCGCTGTCACACTCAGGATATTGGCGGTGGGAATCATCGCAGCCGCGGCGATGGACACAAGCGCGAGGCCTTCCGCGCCGTAAAGGCTGTTACCGATGGAAAGACCTACAAAAGTATTCCAGCGTACATTCGACTGGATGATGGTGCCAATCGCGGGGCGCGTAATCCCCGGCCAGAATCGAGCCAGCAGTCCCGTTGCGCCCAGCAGGCACTGTGCGGAAATCAGCGCCGCCGCCAGCTTCCACGGTGCTGTTTCAAACGGGGCGTTTGCCAGCGCACGGATAATTAGAGCGGGAAACAGCAGGAAATAGGCGAGCTTTTCAATCGCCTGCCATCCGTCGCGCGTAATAATCCCCCGCCACGCGATAAATCGACCCAGCGCAACAATGATGATGACCGGAAAGAGCGAGGTGAGGAAAGCGTTCATGGATGTCTGTCCTGATGTATAGACGAATTATGGGCAGGAAGGTCATTGATTCGGCTCTCATTCAAATGAGAATAACAAGGTAATTCAACATGACGAATGCCAGCCCGAAACCTTATGCCTGGCGGAGAAATAGAAAACTCTTTCGACAATTCATCAGGACTCACTCTCTCACCAAAATCTTCCCTAGATCCATCGTCCTGCCTTTTTCTATGCGCACGTCTTTTGCTTTATCGGACAGGATTTGGAGAAAGTCGCCTTTGTACCGGGCGTTAACGACGCATGTGCCGGTGGAGACTGCGGGGAAGGTGAAGTGGCCTTCGGCATCGGGCTTGAGCCATAGTAATCCGGAGGGTTCGCTGTGTCCTTCTATGTATCGAAGGGTAATCGATACCTCCGCGAACGGGATGGGTTCCTCCTTCGATACTAATTGCCCTTTCAATGCGCCGCCTTTTTCCAGAGTCAGATCAAATTCGAATTTCTCTCCGGGTTTTGGTTGGAAAACCCGGCTGCGTGCCATCGCGAATTTCCGGTCGGGTGCATTGGTGGATTCGTAAGCCGCCAGAATCAGGCCCCGGCCATCGACGGTGGGAACCCAGCCATCAAATTCACCGTTTTCATTGCAGTAGAGATTAAACCGTCCGCCTCCGTAAGAACCGCCTCCTGCGATCTTTAGAGACAAAGAATAGCGAAGCGGATCTCCAGTATAGTAGGCCGGTGGTCGCACGGTTCCGGAGATATGAGTTCCCATCTCCATTTCTACGGTTTGCAATATTTGTTGTGGGGAATCCGCGAGGTCGATGTGAATTTCCTCCATTCCGCGGGTATTGCGCGAGTTATTGCTGCCTGGCTCTGCCTTTTTCCACCAACGGACGTAGGGCGACTGAATTCCGTGGGGACTCCGGTTTGGTGAAGTGATTTGAATTTCCCGGGGGATTAGACCTTTCCATTCCGCGCGGCCTGCTGCATCTGTTTTGCGGCGGCTGCCTTTGCGTTCGCGGATATTTCCGGGTGCCCATTCTTCGTGAAAATACATTTCGTAGTCGGGGACGGGTTTACCGGTTTGGGAATCCACAAGAGTCACAGTTAATTCTTTCCCTTTCCGTATATCCCCGGGCAGGGGAATTTGCTGGTCCTTATTGATCCGGAAATAGTCATCTGTCCAGAGTGCCAAGCCTCCTGCACTTTCGACTTCGATCATGTAGTCACCTGGTTCGACTGCTACATCGTAGCTGCCATCTGCTGCTGTAGTGGTTTCGACCAGTAGGTTTTCAAGACCTTTGTCTCCAAACCAGGCGGGCGGCCGGTCGCGTCTGGTGCGCAGGACGATTCTTACATTCGGAAGGGGCTTGCCCGCGGCCGATTGCAGTACGCCACTGAACCGGGTTGATCTGGATAGAGTTATATCGACGGGTGTTTCAGCTTGAAAAGCCGGTATCCAGCGTTTCGCATATCCTTCAGCCTCGATCCTCAGGTAGGCGAAGCGACCTTTCGATTTTACGTCGATTTTGTAGATGCCGTCGGGACCGGTGGCAGTCCATGGGTCATAGTCACCCGGGCCGGTGAACACATTGACTCCGCCGAATGGATTACCGTTTTCGTCGAGAATTCGTCCGGCGATTTGCAATGGGTGTTGCGCTTGCAGAGACTCCGGAGCGGGAGCAACCCGGGGCAGGCTGGTTTGCATGATTTTGGTTTTCAGATGCAGGCCGAGTGTTCCCTGACCGGGGAAGGTTCCGGTGGCTTGTGCGCGGTTGCCGTTGGTGAGAGTGATGTAGCCTTCGAAGTTTCCTCCGGTTGAAGCCAGGGCAAAAAAGGAACGTCTCACGGAGATGGAGCCATCGTCATGGTGTTTCTCTATTGGCATTGGGCCGTTGGTCCATCGGGCGCCGTAGGATTGCACAAACCAGTCTGAAACTTTTTTTATCGATAAAGAATTTCCCGCGGCATCGGTGGCACGAATCCGGATCATGGAGCCCATTGTCAGTTCCTGCGGGGCGTCAGGCTGCTGGTTCCATTCGTCTTTCCAGAGAACCAGCTGATGCGTGGAATAGCGATCCGCTTTGTCTTCCACTTTGTAAATGACATCGGGGAGGATTCCGTTGACTGTGACCTTGCCGGATTCGTCAGCTTGAAAGGTTGTCCGCGAATAGTCGCTATAGCGCGATCCCAGTTGCGGTTCAACTACTATGGAAAGGTTCGAAGCCGGTTTCCCGTCGGCGTTTGTTAAATAGAGATTTCTCGACTTGCCACTTTGCAGGGGAATAGAGATTTCCTCCCCTTTTTGAAAACCCTCAGTTGCTATGTAGCCTGCGAGATCTCCGCTTTTGGTGGTTGCATAAAGAAACAAAGGCAACCCCGCCGGGGCGATGTCGAAGGTAAACTCCCCGCGATCATTTGTCGCGACCCGCCAGCCGCTGCGTCGACTGCCGGGAAATTCGATCATTTCATGTTCCTTGCAGCCCCACCATACATTTACCGGCGGCTTGTCGGTATTTTCGGGAAAAATCACCTTTCCGGACAGTGGGTGAACTTCTCCCGTCGGAGCCCCGGTATTGAGCTTTACAGTCGGGTAGCCGGGAGAGACCACACCGCTCCAGGAAGAGTCAAAGCCGAAACCATTGCGGATATATTTCCCGGGTGGCGGACTGCCCAGTATTACCTGCACTTTCCCCGGTAACACCAGAAACGAAGCGTTACCAAAACTATCGGTAGCGGAGCCTTTCCGGCCTCCTCCGGTATCGCAAAGCACCCATGTATTCTCTAGCGGTTTGTTAGTGACTCCCTCGGTGATTTTTGTTCTGAGCCGGAAGCCGGGTTTCATTACAATAAGGTGTTCGGTGCTCTTTTCGCCGGAGTCCAATTGGATATCCATCGGCGCGCCGAGCAGCTTTTCGTGCAGGAAGTTCACCTCAAACTCTCCGTTTCCGCCCCCACCCCGCCACGCATTGTTACCTTTGCCATCGAGGGCGGTGAAGCTGAATTTTCCATCCGAATCGGTTTCGCCGATCCAGCGGTCTCCGGAGTGTTCCGGACGGATAGCGACCCGTACCCGGGAAACGGGATTGCCATTCGGATCAACACATTGTCCGGCGAAGGTTGCTCCGGGTTGAAACAGGAGTTTCCAGGGGCCGGTTTTGTCGGCTGCGCGCGAACGGTAGGCATGGGTGAAACCTTCTTTTTCGCCACGGATTGTGAAGCCGGTCTGAGGTGCATTCTTCAGCACAAGTTTTCCGTTTTCATCGGTCACACCTCCCAATATCTCCGGAACAGGAGTGGTCATGATCAGGCGGTCTCTTAATGATTCCGATCCGTCTTCGGAGGAATTGGTGAATGCCATCCATACCGTGGCACCGGCAACCACATCTCCGGATTTTTTCTCTGTAGCTACTATTTCGCAATCCCGTCCTTCGGTTAACTGAATCTCTATTTCATTTCCAGCCGGATTGTCCTCGCTTTGGAATTTCATCCAACCGGGAGCGAATGTCCGGTGCTTCGCAATGACATACCAGGCGTCCCACCATTTGCCGCCATTCCAATCCTTGTACTCCAATTTTTCATTGAATCGGAATTGGCCGTTTTCATCGGCTTTTGTCTGTTCGGCGATTCCGGACAAGAGTTGTTTTTCAGGACCATTGTAATAGAGAAAGACTGTAGCTTCGGAGAGCGGTTCTCCTGCTGGCGACAAGACTGTTCCGGCTATGGAATGCTCCTTCTCACGAACCGGCAGGATGGCCCCGGGTTCCTCCTCTTCGTTGCCGCCTGAATTTTTCGGTACGGAAATCAATCCCAGAGTAATTGCGACAAATACCGCCATTCCCACAACAGTTCCGAAAGGGTTGATCCAGATCGCATTCGGTTCTTCTCTTGTTAACAGCCGGCGCACCCGGTCGGTAAGATTTCCGGCCTTAGCGGCCTGGGCGAAATCGGTGGCTTTCCACGAAGTTAGATTGGCCAGCGCACTGGCATATAGCGTTGCATCGGTTCCCTGATCGACGACAAATGAATCGCAGCATTCCTCCCGTGCGATTCGGCTCAGGTGTCCCAACCACCACACGACCGGATGGAAAAAGAACATCGTTTCGATTAGAGATTGCAACCAGTTGATCAGATAGTCCCGGCGTTTGATGTGAGCCAGCTCGTGGAGCAGTATCGCCTCGGCCTGATCAGTCGGGATTTGGGAGAGAAATCCGATGGGAATAATGATTACCGGTTTCAGCCAGCCAAAGGTGAACGGGCTGCGCACTTCTTTGCTTTCCCGAAGATCCGGTTTCCGGTTCAGGCCCGATTTTTCACAAAGCGCGAAGAATAATTGCGTCCAGTGTTCGCCTGATACGGGTGATGATTGTCTTCCTGTCTTTTTCAGTCGCAGCCAACCAAAAAGCAGTCGGCTACCAAAAACGATGATCCCAATTACCCAAATCGTGACCAGCGACACACTCCGGTTCTGGATTCCCTGCCACATGAGCTTTGACCATGGCGCGAAAGACCAACTGGTCGTGGTTGTGACGATTTCCTCGCGTTGCTGCTCGACTACTACCGCCGTTCGTTCTCCGTATTCTTTGGCTGTTTCCGGATTGGCGCTTTGGTTAGTGATTTGTGTAGCAGGGGATTGTTCGGGTAGTGTCGGTGGTTTCGGTGTTTCCAGTACCAGTAATGCAGTAAAGAACACTACGGGAAACAATAATTGAGCAGAGAGCGTTACGCCATATCTCCATTTTGCCGACCGGTTACCCAATAGTAGAAGAAAGGCGAATAAAGCGATAAAACATCCACTGGCGAATACCACTGCCAGCGCCTGCGCCAATGCGATTACAATTCCGTTCATTTGGCTTTTTTCTCCAGTTGGTCGATTAAATCACGGATCTCCTGCAACTCACCCGGTGTAATATTCTCCTCTGAAAGAGCGTGCATCGCCAGGTCCGCCGTGCTGCCTCCGAATAACTTACGCGCCATGGAAGTGACAAACTTCGACCGCGTTCGTTTTCGGGTGTCGCTTGCTTCATAGAGATGCGGTCGACGCGAATCATCCCGGGTTACAATTCCTTTTTCCAGCATGATTTGCAGCAGTTTCAGGACGGTTGTGTAACCGGTGGCACCACCCAGAGCCTGCTGAACATCACCAGCAGAGCTGGCCCCCCGGTCCCAGAGGACTTGTAGAATTTCCAACTCGCCGTCAGTGGGGTTATCACTCTTTTTCCTCGCCATAAATGCAATCTTTACGAATTCCTTCGTAATTCAACGAAAAATTTCGTTTTTCGGTGGTTTGTCATAATTGGTGAGAAAGATTGCTTTCCGGCAGCGGCTTCGATAGTTTGCGGATTTGCGAATAATTGAACTCTACAAGCCAACCAAAGCACGTTGATTGTCTACTGTCGCGGGAGAACAAAATTTGAAGAGCTTCCCGGCAATGAAATCCTTGATTCCACAAGGCTCGATGAGCGTCCGAATCACAATTTCATCGGTAAATGAAATTTCCTACTCACTTCCGCACTCCGAACATCTGGATTGAATGCTCGTCCTTCATTCGGTATCCGGTTCCAAACGGCAGTGGTCTTGCTATTCCGGATTGATAGAGTTGCCGAAGACCGGGCTGATCATATTCGGAGAACATGTCGATGGGTCCAATGTAGTTTCCGTAGTAGGTGACATTGTAGTATTGGGAGAAAAAATTGGCAGGAATTCCGGATGCGTCCTGGAGGATGTATTGGCAATCGCCAACGAGGAAGTTTCGAATGTTGCTAAAACTGTCGGTATGCATCAAATAAGAGGCGGCTTTGAGATACCCAATTCCTCCGGGGCGGGCAGTAATAAACTTGTGAAACGGCCTTCCAGCCTGAAAACCGGCGTTGGAAAGATCTGTTTTGAAGTAGTAGAGACTTTGCGAGGCCGGGGCTTTCGGGGAAGGGGCAAGCGGCTTTATTTGCAGCCAAATTCCGGTTGCAACGGATGCATCGCATTTTACCGCTGCGCCATTGAGATCAAGCTTTACGTAACTCGCGTCAAGAACACTGTGCCCTGTCAATGCGGCGAAATAGAGAAGAACCGGATACACCCCGTCAACGCCCTGGTTGCCGAAATCCTCTTTCATTTCCTTTGTAATAAAGAAACTTCGTTTCGATATGCTGCGCATCGTGTAGATGAGATGGCTCAGAAAACTCTGTAACTCCGCCGGATTCATTCTGGAGAACTCCGGGACCGAACCAAGGGGCTCCATACCGACAAGTATATATTCCGGAACCTCGGGAAAAACCGTCGTAGCATGGACAAAATCCGGGCCGCCAAACATATACTTTACTACCCGGGGACGGGATATTTTCGGATGGATCTCCTGCCCGGCCCATGTACGAATCTGCGACAGCCGGAAGTTTTCCCATTTTTCCGCCAGAGCTGCCGCCTCCCGGGCATGGGCTTTCGCCGCCGGGAAATTTGCGATAACTTCGAGCGGGCTGCCCGGGCGAACCGGTAGCCCGGCAAAAAACCGCGCCACGTCATTCGGGTGAGCCGCAGTACCGGTCTGAGCCTGCGCATCTCCCACCGCAGCGATCCATACGAAGCTAATCAACAACTTTGAAACAAGGAGCCTTTTTACCGTCACAACATGTCGAGCCAATCTCATAACTGCTTTCCACCATCGCCGATTGCGACGATTTGCGCCATACTTTTTCGGATGACATTCACCATCTCTTTCGGGATTGTCGTCCATCAGAGCGCTTACATTACTACAAATCACATCCTTTGCTTTTCTCACTGTCAGTGGGCTCGAGGCTGAGGAAAAACCAAACCTTCCGCTTGTCGATATTTCCGGGCAAAAAGACCGGCATGTCATCATTTCCCAGGGGACGGAGGAAATCTATCAGGGGCATCCCACTACGCTGAAGCTGCCCGGAAAAGACACGATATTTGCCGTGTGGTGCATCAACCACGGAGGCAGCGCCGGGCCGATGGCGCGCAGCGACGACGGCGGAACAAGCTGGACCCGCCTCGACGAAACTCTGCCTCCGGGGTTCAAAACCCACCAAAACTGCCCCAGCATCTTTCGCCTCATTGCCCCGGACGGAAAAGCCCGGCTTTGGGTCTGGTCAGCCGCACTCGGCAAACGCGGCGGCCCCGGTATGCCTTCGATCATGAGCGAGGATGAGGGCGTCACCTGGAAGGAAATGCCGCCCCTTGGTTTTCCCTGCGTCATGACTTTCAGCAGTATGGTGCGTTTGAAAGACGGCAGCTATCTGGGCCTCTATCACGTCGGCCCTGATGGAAAGGACCGCCCCCCGCTGGAGGTTCTGCAAACGATAACTAAAGACGGCGGATTTACCTGGAGCGAGCCGAAAGCGGTCGCTTCAGTCGAGGGTAAAAATCCCTGTGAACCGTTTGTTTTCCGTTCACCGGACGGAAAGGAACTCTGCTGTCTGATGCGGGAAAATACTCACAAAGGCCGCAGTTTACTGATGTTCTCCAGCGATGAAGGGGAAACATGGAGCACACCGGCAGACACGCCGTGGGGCCTGACCGGCGACCGGCATATGGGAATTCAGCTTGAGGACGGACGATGGATTTTCGCTTTTCGGGATATGGCCATAAACAGCCCGTCGTGGGGACATTTTGTCGCCTGGGTAGGTAGTTATGATGATATCAAAAACAACCGCCCTGGAGAATACCGGATCAAACTTCTACACAGTCATGCGAAAGGAATCCGGGATTGCGGTTACCCCGGTATGGAATTGACTTCCGATGGAACAATCGTTGCCACTACCTACATCAAATATGCAGAGGGACCGGAGAAACATTCGGTAGTTACAACCCGCTTCAAGATTTCCGAAACCGATGCTCTTCTGAATGAGGAGAAGTAACAACGGTTCAACAGGGTACAGTCCCGCATTCAACAGGGTACAATCAACTTTTTAGCAGTTTACCATCCTCCATGTGGACAATCCGGTCCGCGAAATGATGGATTCGCGGATCGTGTGTTACGATGACAACTGTGGCATTCTTTTCGGCAGTCAGCTGCCGCAGGATCGTCATAATATGTTCGCCGGTGGCGCCATCAAGCGCGGAGGTAGGTTCGTCGCAGATGATGATTTCCGGCTCGTGGACCAGCGCCCGGGCTATCGCCACCCTCTGCTGCTGTCCACCTGACAGCTTGTTAGGCAGCAGACTGGAACGGTCATCCAGCCCCACTTCTTTTAAAATCTCTATCGAGCGTTTCTTTGCCTCCCGGCCTTTGATACCCTGAATCAAAAGCGGAACACTGACGTTTTCCCAAATCGATATCGAAGGGATCAAATTGAACAACTGAAACGCAAACCCGAGGTGACGCGCCCTGAACTTCGCCAAATTCCGGTTCCGGGCTTTCGTGATCTCTTTACCAAGAACCACCACCTTACCTGCGTCGGGTTTCAAGGTTCCGGAAATGATACTTAACAAGGTAGTTTTTCCGCAACCGGACGGACCCTCGATCATGAGCATTTCGCCCGCATCTACAGTGAGATCGATCCCGCGCAATACATCTACTTTGGCCCTGCCGGAACCAAACGATTTTGTGATATCGGTTAACTCGATAACTTTTTCCGATTTGCCACTCATGTTACCTGTCAGGTTCTGAATACGGTGTCGGGCTCAAGAACCAGCACTTTGCGACTGGCGAGCAATGCGCAAACCATCGCTATTACAAAGATAACGATAAACACGATGATAAGAGTGTGAGGTAACAAAATGAACGGCGGTTTCTTGAGCGGTATCACAAACAGACCGAAGGCGGAAGCGAGTCCTACACCTATACCGTAACCCACCAGTGCCGCACTGGTAGCCTGTAGAAGTATCATATTCAGCAACACCCGGTTACTTGTCCCCATCGCTTTTAACGCGGCGAGAATCCGGGAATTCTCCGTGACGAAAGAAAACAGAGTCTGCCCGGTAATGACCGCACCAACGATGAGCCCGAGCACAACCGTGTTACCGAATGCAAGCGGTATTCCGGTGTTGGCAAAAAACCATTTTAAAGTCTTCCAGCTGAAATCTTCGTGTTCCAGCGCGAGAAGTCCGGTCTCTTTTTTGATTCGTTCCACTACTGTCGGTATGTCCGCCCCTTCCTGCGTGGCAACCATCATGTAGGCAAGCGTCCGCGAGTCGGGACTGAGAATTCCCTGAGCATGTTTGTAGGTCATGTAGATGTAGGGCCCGCCGTAAATCGGGCGGTTGGCATCGCAGATCGCTCCGATTTTAAAATAGGAGCCATTGATATCGATCCAGTCCCCCAGCCTGACATCTCTCTTTTCCCCGTTGGGCGCGATAAAGTTTTCACTAATCCTCTCAACGGCATAGTCATCGATCATGACTGTGTCGGGGCTGCGTATATTTTCGAGATTTCCGGCAACAATATTCCGCGGTGCACCGATCAGAGATACATTATCAAGCCCGATCACCTGGACCATCTTGTATTGTCCATCGGCCTGCTTTACCGGCAATACCCGGTGAAAATATGGCACCGCCCATTTGACCCCTTCGACAGAACGAACTCTGGTCAGCTCGATTTCCCGCATAGGCCGGGGCAGCTGAACCTGTTCGAGAAAGGTATCCATGACCCAAATTTCCGCGCGGGAATTGCGCAGAATCGCATCGGTCCAGCTCATCAGGCCACAGAAAACACTGGCCTGCTGAACAATCAGCAAGGTTGAAAACGCGATACCGGAAACCAGGGTAAAATACCGGGTTCGGTCCGCAAACAGGATTCGAAGAGCGAGACGATACATGAATCAATCAGCGCAACAACCGCCACCGAGAGCAACAATCAACTGAATTGTGGCATCGTTGAGAGCTCCCCTGAGCTGATTTTCTTTCCTTCGAATGCTCAGAAGCGACCGCTGCGAATCGATCACGCTAAGGTAGGGAGTCAGCCCCCTGCCGAATTGAGCCCGTGCTATTTCGTTGAGATCACCCGCTGCCCGGCCCGCTCTTTCGGTAGCTGCCAGTTTTTCGCTGACGCTCTGAATCCGCGCGAGGGAGTCTTCCACTTCTTTAAAGGCATCAAGCACCGTTTTGTCGTAATGCGCGGCGAGCTGCTGGTATTGGGCGTATTTCACCTTCTGCCGGTATTTACTTTCGCCGGCGTCGAAAATGGTCTTCGTCAAGCTCGCTCCGATCAACCAGGCGAGACTGTTTCCGTCCACCAGCTTGAGAAGATCAGCCGAGGCAAATCCGGCCGAGGAGGTCAGATCGATCACCGGCAAGCAGGAAAGTCGCTCCGCCTCGACCCGCTCCATTCCGGCGGTCAATTGCCGACGGGCGGAAGCAATGTCCGGACGGCGACACAGCACCTCTGCGGGAATACCGGCTGGAATGCCGGGCGGCTCCGGAACTCTGCGAACCCGCGGATTGGTAAAATGCGCAGGCGCGACACCGGTGAGCCTGGCAAGCGCATGAGAAGCCTGGCGCAAATCCCCACGCGCCCCGGCGAGCTCTGCCTCCACAGTTGCTGCCTCAAGCCGCGCCAGCGCGTATTCCTGGCCGTTCTCCTCACCGGCATCGAGAAGTGATTTCTGGATCTCTATTGTTTCCCGCCGGTCTCTGAAAGCATCGCGCAGAATCCCCACCTCAGCCTGCAGAGACTGGTAGAGGAAATAGCCGCGCGCCACCTCCCCGCTGACCAGTAGTGCCACAGCTTCCAGGTCGGCCCTCGCAGCCGCCGCATCGCAGTCCATCGCCCGAGCGTGCGGTTTCATCCGGCCGAACAGATCAAGCGAATAGCTCACACTGAAAGGGAAAGCAAAACGACCGAAAGAATCGTCGCGCAGCACGGATGATCTGACCCCGAATGGCGAATCGTTTTCGGAAACTTTCTGCAACGAGGCACCCGGAGTCAGGTCAACCCGGGGAAAGATGCGGGTCCCGGCGACCTCGGTCTTGGCGTGAAATTCCTGAACCCGGGCGCAGGCTTTGCGAATATCCGGCTCGTGTTTGAGAGCTTTTTCCACCAGGCAGGTAAGCTCCTCATTTCTGAAAATCTCCCACCAGTCTTCGACCAGCGGAACTGCTACAGAGAGGGAATCAGCAGGCTCCCGCCACTGTTTGGGCACTCCTACACTGGCGCTCAAAGGCACGGTGCAAGGCGCATTCTCGAACGGAGCGCATCCAACGCAGGCAAACAAGAAAGCAATCAGGCAAAGGGATCGACCAATGAAAACATGAGGCTTCAACTGATGACCAATACCTAAGTAAACTTAAATATCAAGTTATTTTAATCAACTCGCATCTGCCGGCACCACGAATACATCGAGCTGCTGGCCGATAAACAGGCGGCTGTTATCCTCCGGATTTTTCGGTTTAAAGATAATTTGAAGCACCCTGGTATCGACCCGCTCCGCTGGAAGGCCGGATAAATTCCGTTTCGGAACGATGAGCGGCTCGATCCGGATAAACTCCAGATCAATACCCGCCTCGCCGATTCCGCGAATGTATCCGACAGCAGCCGGGGTATCGGGAAGGCTGGCTGTAAGCTCCTCATCAATATCCACCCGGACTTGAAGCTCGTCCCTGCTGCCGAGTAAAACCGGCGGGGGAACGGCTCCGGGCGCGTTGAATTCACCGGCGTTCACATTTACCTGAAGAACTGACCCGTCGGAGGGCGAAAGAACGGTGAGCAGAGTGATGGCAGTCTCCGCGCGGCGGACCTCCGCTTCGGCGCTTTTCACGCGGGCGGCGGCCACAGCCACCTCACTGCGTCTGGATTCCAGATCAGAGGTACTGACGGCCCGGGAATCTTTAACCCGGGTGAGTCGGTCCAAAACTTTTTTCAGACTGTCATATTGCGCTTTGGCAACTTCGAGGCCGGATTTCGCGATGGCCAGCTCGGACTCAGCCACTCTCGGGTCGAGGTCAAAAAGCGGATCACCTTTGCTGACCTTCCCTCCCACCGATACCAGAACCTCGCTAACGACCCCGGGAACATTGCCCGAGACCCGGGTATTATCGCCAAGCGATTCGACGATTCCGGAACCTGCCACTTTTGCCGTCTTCGGCTTTGGCGGAGGCTCCTCCAAAGGCTCAGGTATACCTTGCGAGGTTGAAGTGCGTATTAATAGAAAAAGGGTCGTGACTATCCCGGCAAGGGATACCCAAAACGATAGTCGACTGGCGATGAGGCTGATCATTGATATCTAAGCTAATTACCATCGAATCCCTGGACAGAGTTTCAACGGGAGAGTTGAAATCCCTACTTTACGTATTTTCTGATTAGTTGCATCCAGTAAAATTTCGATAATTTTAAAAACTTTCGATTGTTTTTCTCTAGTTTCGGGTGAAATTTTTATAAAGTTCTGCAATTATATCTTTAGTTTATTGCAGTGATAACAACAGGAATTCTTGTGATGGACCGCGCCGCATCGCCTTTACTTCGATCGGACGAGTTGCGACAATGGACGAAAGTCAGCAACTCGCGGAATCTGCTGTGTCTCGCAACAGAATATTTTCTCCTGTTCGTACTACATTTTACGAATGTATACTTAATCAAATCAGGTACTCCCTGGCCGCTCCTGTTTCTTTTCGGATCTTTTACCATTTTGATGACCGGGTGCCTGATTCACCGAATCGGCCTGTTGGGCCACGAAGCATCTCACGGCCTGTTGCATTCCAATCGGAAATCGAATGATCTGCTGTCCGATCTTTTGTGCTTTTATCCGCTCTGGAGCTCTACGGATTCCTACCGGATCAAGCATCTGGGGCATCATCTACACCCCAATGATCCGGATCTGGATCCGAATATGGCGGGGGATAAAACCGAGGAGCTGTATGCCCGTTTCCCTATGCCGCGCCCGGAATTTATCTGGAACTACTACGCCAAATTTTTCTGGCCCCCATTTGTCCTTTCCAACTTGTTTGATCTTTTCCGAATGTTGTCTTTCGGCAAAGTGCCCACTACATCGAAAGAAGTCAGCGAAGAGGTAGAGAAACCAAATTTGAAAGAAAGGATTACCCGGTTATTTAAAAAGCCGACCATTTTGGGAATGCTGTTTCTGGTGTCCTATGTCATCATGACTCGAATTCTGATTCCCACCACTGGATTTTTTGCAGTAGTTGCGGGCCAGTCATTCATGCTGATGATCGCCCTTGCTGTTTGGGAATGGATACCGGAAAATCTATTCAAAAACGACAGCAGAAAATGCTATACCACACCGAAGAACCGGGCTCTAATTCGGCTGCTGTTTTATACCGGATTAATTACGGTTTTAGCCTGGGCGAGAGTCTTCTCGGGATTTCACTGGGGCAATTACTACCTGCTGTTCTGGATCCTGCCACTGATCTATGTTTTTCCCTACCTGATGCTGCTCCGGGAAATTTATCAGCACGCCAATCTCGGTCAGGGACAGCTCGACAATTCCCGTATCATTCACGCCGATCCCTTTACCCGCTGGGTGCTGCTGGGGTATGGAAACGATTTTCATCTGGTCCACCACCTCTACCCGAATATTCCTCACTACCACCTCCGCGCCGCTCACAATGCTTTGATGGAAAAGTCGACGGAATACCGTTCATCGATCCGGGAAACCACCGGCACATTTCAGGCTCCGGAAGGCCGGGAACCTCTTCTCGACTCACTGAGCCGGGCCGACGTTAAGTAAGCACTTTCGCACGAAGTCTCTTGCGGGATTCTCCAGACCGGGGAAGTTCTATCATGAACCACAGCCGTTTCCCCGCATGAATATCCCGTGGCAAAAAATTCTACCCAACGGAGGTCGGCTTTTCCTCGGCGGAGGAGCCAGCGTTCCCTATTCTCTGGTAAATCAGTTACTCGAAAAGGCCAATTCCTTTCAGGATGTGGAATGGATGCACATCCACACCCTCGGCGAATTGCCCTGGCTGGAACCGCGCTACCGGGGACATTTCCGAACCAACACGTTTTTCCTGACCCGCACCATGTGGGAAGCGGTCAATGAAGGTTATGCCGACTACACCCCCTGCCCGATGTCGGATGTGCCCCGTCTTTTCGACAAAGGAGTCATCAAACTGGATGTCGCTCTGATCCAGGTGAGTCCTCCGGACGAAAACGGAATGGTATCCCTGGGCGTGAGCACGGATGTCATCTGTTCGGCGATTCGCAATGCGAAGACCGTGGTTGCTCAAATCAACCGGCACATACCGCGAACCTTTGGCGACTCTGTCCTGTCGCTGGACGATATTCACTACAAGGTGGAGCACGACATGCCTCTGATGACGATGCAACCGAAAGTACACAGCGAAAGGCACCGGAAAATCGCCGAGTATGCCGCGCAACTCATCGACGATGGCTCAACAATCCAGGCAAGCCTCGGAGACTGTCCGCAGACCGTGCTCGAGGCTCTGAAACACAGGCACAGTGATCTGGGTATACATACCGGTTGTTTTACCGACACCATGATGGACCTGGTAAAACTGGGAGTCGTCACCAACCGTAAAAAAGAATTCCAACCAGGCGTCTCGGTAGCGACTCACTGCCTCGGCTCCGGGGAACTGTATAAATTTGTGGATGGAAACCGCAATATCGAAATGCACAGCTCCGAATGGGCCAATGCGCCGCACCGGATCAGTAAACACCCCAACATGGTCGCCATCAATGGAGCCCGGGAGGTTGATCTGACCGGCCAGGTCGTTCGCGATTCCCGCGGGCACCGGTTTTACGGCGGGATTGGTGCTACTCAGGATTTTATCCGTGGCGCAGCCGGCAGCAAAGCGGGCCGCCCGATTATCGTTCTCACCTCCACGAGAAATGCAGGCAGAGATTCACGTATTGTCACCGGTTTATCGGCAGGTAGCGGGGTCTGCACTTCGCGAGGCGATGTTCACTATGTCGTAACCGAATTCGGCGTGGCAAACCTTGTCGGCCAAAGCATTCGTCAGCGGGTTTTGCGACTCGTGGAAATTGCTCATCCCGATTTTCAGGAATCTCTCCTCGAAGGGGCTCGCGGGCAGGGGTGGATTCCAAAAAATTTTGGCGCTACTACGGGACAAACCCGTCCGAAAGATGATGAAATCGAAATCAAAAAAGTGAACTTTGCCGGGATTCAATACGTCGTGCGCCCGTTGCACCCCAGTGATATGCGGTCTCTCCAGGAATTCTTCTATGCCCAGGACGAGGATACCATCCGGCTTCGCTACGGTTATGCGATGCCGAAGCTTGATGAACAAACCGCCTATCGGATGGCGTCAGTCGATCAGTCGAAAGATTTGGCTTTGGGAGTTTTTTATCGGAATCATCTGCGTGAAGATCTCCGTGCGGTGGGTCGCTTTTATGTTGATTCGACACAAAGCACAGCCGAAATCGCCTTTCTCGTTCACGAGCGAACCAGACGAAAGGGTATCGCCCAGTACCTCCTCCGCGAAATGGCCACGATCGGGCGGGAACGCGGCATCAAACAGTTCTGGGCCAGCGTTCTGAAGCGCAATGTTCCCATGGCCCGGATGTTCGCAAATTTCGGTGCCCGCAAGGAAAGTATACCCGATGAAGACAGCCATGAATTCTGGCTGGATACAGAGCAACTGGTCAATCTGAAAACAGAGAAACTGGACCCGGTATTGGGGATTTTCTCCTCGGAGAAATTGCTGCAACATGATACCGGGAAAGACCATCCGGAATCCATCGCTCGCTACCGGGCCGTCCTTGATGCGCTGGCCACAGTGCGGGACGCAAAGGTCATACCCGAACGCATTGCCACTATAGATGAGGTATTACTGGCCCATTCCGCGCACTATCACGATCTGGTGCGGATCGATATCGACGAATATCGGGACTGCCTCAGAACCGGAGACACTGCAATCTGCGACGATTCCTATGATGTAGTAATGGCAGCTCTGGGCGGTGTTCTGCAGGCCGGGGATGAAGTGATGTCCGGCTCGATAACCCGGGCATTCTGTGCCGTGCGGCCTCCCGGGCATCATGCAACGGCGGATCGCGGGATGGGTTTTTGTATATTTAATCACGTAGCGATTCTTGCCAGATACCTTCAGAGAAGACACAGTCTCGGCAGGATCGCCATATTGGACTGGGATGTGCATCACGGCAACGGCACCCAGGAAATCTTCTATGAATCCCCGGATGTCATGTTCGTTTCCACCCATCAGGAAGGCGTGTTCCCTTGTACCGGACTGGTCGAGGAAACCGGAGCAGGCGACGGCCTCGGAACTACCATCAATATTCCGCTGCCCATCGGCACCGATGACGATGCACTGATCAAGGCCTGGGAAAAAGCTCTTGTCCATGTGAAAGCATTTTCTCCCGAAATCGTGCTGCTTTCAGCCGGTTTCGATGCCGCGGTCGGAGATCCTCTCGCTGATTTTCAAATCACCGTCGAAGGATTCGGTAAGCTGACGCAAATGGTTAGAGATGTGGCCGATCACTTGTGCGAAGGCAAACTGATATCAGTAATGGAAGGCGGATACGAACCGGCTGTTCTGGCCGCCAATGTAATCAGCCACGTTGAAATGTTAGCCTCTACGAAAGTCGCTTCCTGATCAGTATCTGCCTTTACATCTCCACTGTGGCCGGGATACTGACCATACTACTACTCGAATGAGCCTCGAAATCGCATCAGTCCTCTCGATTCTCGTCATCGCTATTTTCTTCTTTGTGACAGAGAAAATCCGCATGGATGTGGTCGCCCTTGCTGTACTCTCGGTGCTGGCTGTGACCGGTCTTGTCACGCCCGAAGTCGCCCTCGGTGGCTTCAGTAACCCGGCGGTTATCACCGTCTGGGCGATGTTTATTCTCAGCGCCGGGCTCAGTGCGGCAGGGATCGATGATTTGATAGGACGACAAATTCTCCGTGTCGCCGGAAAGTCGGAGACCGGTCTCGTCTTCGCGATCATGCTGACTACGGGATGTCTCTCCGCTTTTATGAGCAATATCGGAGTAGCTGCCCTGATGCTGCCGGTGGTGATCGAAGTGGCACGGAAATCGAAAACCTCCCCTTCCCGCCTTCTTATGCCGATGGCATTTGCCTCCCTGCTGGGTGGACTTACCACCTTGATTGGTACTCCGCCGAACCTCGTGGCATCCAACGCATTGGAAGAAACCGGGAGAGCTCCTTTCTCGCTCTTCGAATTTGCGCCCATAGGTGTGCCCGCCCTGATTACGGGCACGCTGTTTATGGCATTTCTCGGCCGCAGACTGCTCCCGAAAGAACTTCCCGCCCGTTTCAAAGAGGAGTGGGAAGAGGACGGTTTTCACTACGCCCATACTATCGAAGAACAAAATCTGCGGCTGAAACTGACCGACAACTCGCCGTTCGATGGCCTTACGCTGGAACAAACCCGGCTCGGACCGCTTCTCGGTTTTCACGTCAACGCGATCGACCGGAATGGTGAAATGATTTCCCACCTCGATGGAAATACCGTCCTGTACAAAGGCGACACACTTATTGTACAGGGCAAAGTGGCTGACTTTGAAGCGTTTCGAAAATGGCAGGCATTCGAGCTCGCTAACGGGGCGGAGATTGCCGAGCTGCTGGCCTATAAAAAGCTCGTCCTGATCTCGGCGTCGATCAAAGCGAACAGCAACCTTGAAGGCCTCACCGTTAGCGAATCGGATTTTCGAAGCAGGTTTGAAGGATTACTGCTGTCGATCCGCGATGAGGAGGGAATCAAACGAACCAATCTGGGCAATCATAAATTCAAAGCGGGGGATCGTATTCAGGTTGAGATTAGAAAAGAATCCGTTCCCGAGTTCAGCAACACCGGCCAGTTTGAAAATATAGAATACATAGCTGAAGAAAGCCTGGGAGATATCTTTACCGATGCGGATGCATTGCTCGAAATGTCTATCCCGGCGGAATCACATTTGACAGGTTTGCGACTGCGGGAAACCGGCCTCGCGGAGGACCTCAATCTCCGGGTAGTGGGAATCGCCCGGAAACCGGAATCGATTATCTTTCCCGGTGGAGACGAAGAACTATTGGAAGGAGACAAACTCTTAATTCACGGAAACCGGAAAAGCATATCGCTTATTCGAGGGATGCAATCTCTGGTAGTGGAAAATACCGAAGATGTTTCCACGCCTGCCTTTATGGTTGATCAGGACCACTGCGAAGTCACACTTTCCCCACAGAGCAGTCTATCCGGAAAAACTCTCAAACAAATCAATTTCCGAAACCGCTACGGGCTGCAGGTCGAATCGATTTGGCGGCGGGACCACTCCTATCGTTCCTATCTCCGAAACATGACTTTGGAATTCGGCGACGCCCTGCTTCTCTCCGGCCCGAAGGAACGGATCGACGAACTGGACGAAGATAAAGATTTCCTACTCCTGACGCGGTCCCGCAACGACAGTGGAGAATCCGTTTCGGTAAAAAAAGCGGTCATCGCCGGAGCCATTATGATCGGCGTAGTTGTCGCCATTTTGTCAGGCTTTCTTTCCGTCGCAATTTCATCCGTGGTGGGAGCGACCCTTATGATTTTGGTAAAATGCCTGTCGATTGAAGATGCCTACCGCGCTATCGACTGGAAAGCCGTTTTTCTCATCGCCTGTATGATTCCGCTCGGCACAGCCATGAACGACACCGGGGCAGCGGCTTGGCTGGCCCGGGGGGTAGCCGCTGCAGCCGAGCCCTTTGGTCCCTGGGGTCTGTTGATCGGACTATATATATTAACTTCGCTCGCCACCACAATTGTCCCGACGGCAGCTCTTATTGTGATCATGGCATCCATGGGTATCGACGCATCTATCGAATTCGGAATCGATCCCAAATGGGTGGTTATGGCGATAGCGATGGCTGCTTCTGCCAGTTTTATCAGTCCGATTTCCCACCCCTCGAATGTTCTCGTCATGGGCCCGGGCGGTTACCGTTTTGTCGACTATATGAAAACCGGTATACTCCTGGTCATCGTAGTCATGGCTACCGTTCTACCCATGATTTGGTATTTGTGGTAAAAGGATTCGAAGCCCGATTGTACCCTGTCAGGTCACGGATTCAACCGGGTACAATCCAGACACCCGGCTCTACGGCTGCGCTTTCTGTTTCGCCGCTTTGGCCCGTTTTTCGATGATTGATTGCACCTTTTTTAATTCGGCAACTCTTTCGGCTTCGGGTATTTCCGCCGGGGCGACACTACCGGAATCGATTTCATCATCCGCTTTCAGTTCGCGAATCCGGATGGTTCGAAACCAGACAGGATCGCCGTGGTCCTGGAGGCTGAGAAACGCGCCGCGCTTAGTTAGATCTCCGCCCCGCTTTTTCAGTAGATCAACATGATCGGCAAATGCCGGATCGGTATAGTCAAATGCGACGACTTTCTCCCCGTTCAGCCAATGCTGAATGACAGTACCTTTGCCAACGATTCGCCCGGTGTTCCACTCGCCCACCGGTTGGGTAGCATCATGCGAAGGCGCGACTCCAAAGTAGAGAGAAGCCGCTGTGGTTCTGGGGTTGGAGCCGTTACTATGACCTTTGTTGTCGAGAATCTGGTATTCATATTGGGTTGGGCGATAATATATTCCGCTGTTGGATTTTTCGGCAACCTTCCACTCAAACCGAAGCTCAAAATCGTCCGGCACTTTGTATTTGTTGAAGGATATCCCCCCGCCCTTTTCTTTTTTAAACATGGCCCCTTCTTCATCTATGATCCAGTTACCGGACTGGTTCCAGCCTTCGAAAGTTTTTCCCCCGAAAATCAACTCAAAACCCGCCTGGCTCTCTTCCGCCGTGAGTTGATTCGGTTCCGCCCTGACTGAATAGGGGGAAACCAGAGCTGCGCCGAAAAGAAGGAGAAACAAATAGATTTTCATCCGCCGAAACTGTCGCTTTACAGCAAGTTCGGCAATTGCGTATCTACGCAGTAGCACTAGAACAAGGGAAAATAAGGCGGAACGTTGTTGAAGGGCAAGCCGCGATTGAAGTTCAGTCCGGCGGTCTCGTTGATGGCCGTAACGAGGTTATCGGTAAATTCAATGGTGACGCGACCATCTTCCACTTCCACGTAGCGGGTAGCAATAGTGGGAATCCCAAAAGGGCCGTAGGTCACATATTCCTGCGGCGTTCTCTTGTAGGAGATAAACTCGAAAACATCTTTCCGGCCGGCTGCATCGAGTTGGGAGCTTTTCGCATCGGGCGGACCGATGGATTGCACCACTTCATCGGTGGTCATGCCGAGAGCGACCTGCTTGTCATCAATGAGCTGTTTCACCATTTCGTACCGCTCGTGAAATTTCACGAGTTTCTCTTCAAATCCCTCAGGAATGCCTTCCACGATGGATTTGCTCACCCAACCGGCGATTTGCCCCTGCTGGGCTTTGGCCCGGACGCGGTAGGCTTTGTCACTCACGGCGAGCAGAACTCCGTTCTGGTTCGCCAAAACATTTCCAAGCCAGGTTCGGGCGGTCAGGTTCGCATAGGCGGGCCCCGCTTTGGTGATGCGCACATTTACCTCCTCAGCAACAAGACCATCGAGATAAACAGCGCCTCTTTCCGGGAGGAGATTCGATTTATTCCGATCTTCGTGTTTGATCGTAATGTATGCGGGCCGCCTCAATTGTGCGTTAGCTGTTTGACCCGCAAAAATTCCGGTGAGCAGCAGCACTGTTGCGCAGAGGAAAGCCCGGTTGGTAACTTCTTTCATGAGTAATGTTAGTGGTGGAGTGGATTTAAGCCGATGACCACACCGGTCATCCCTCCATTACTAGACGAATCACCTGTTGGTGCATTCAGGCCTGCGGGAACACGATTGCCCGGAAAATCCAGGCAATCAAGCACTAACTGTTTACTATGTAATGACGAAACCTACGCAGAAATTTCTTTCTGTGTCTTGGGATCGGCAAAAATAATCTGCTCGCGATGGTAGGTGGGATCGCCACGGAATGTGAGACGCGCGTTGTGTTTGCGCTCGAGGTCGACGAAAAGTTCGCTGTCGTTACTGCGCATTCTTTCAAGAACATCGGGATGCACGATAACAACCAGCTCATCGAGCCTGTCACCCTGCTTCGCCAGCAGCCCGCTAATCTTACGCTGCAGTTCTACGCTCATCGACTCGGCGGTTTTCACCACACCACGACCCTGACAGAACGGGCAGGGTTCGTTGATGGTGATATTGAGACTTTCGTGAAGTCTCTGCCGGGTCATTTCCATGAGCCCCAGTTGGGAAATCGGCGTGATCTGGGTCTTCGCTTTGTCGCGCTTGAGACGCTCCCGCATCGTCCGGTAGACGGCATTTTGATCTTTGCGGGCTTTCATGTCGATAAAGTCGACCACGATGAGACCGCCGATATTCCGCAGACGCAGCTGCCGGGCGACGGCTTCTGCGGCTTCGATATTGGTCTGAAGGATCATTTTATCCTGATTTTTGGCCCGTCCGGTGTTCACATCGACCGCAATGAGAGCCTCGGTCTCGTCGATGACGAGATAGCCCCCGCTGGGCAGCCATACCTGGCGGTAAAAGGCATCGTCGATTTGCGCCTGAATCGACAATTTGTCGAAAATGGGCACCATGGTATTGAAATGAGTGATCCGGTTTCTGGACCGACGCGATATCACTCCGGCCAGTTCCCGCATCCGCTCGACGGCTTCCAGGTCGTCGCAGAGAACTTCATCAATTTCTTCGGTGAGAAAGTCACGAACGGTCCGTTCAATCAAATCGGGTTCACGAAACGCGCAAAGCGGCGCTTTGCCTTCGTTCGCCCGCTCTTCGATCTCATCCCACTGGGCGACGAGCATAGCGAGGTCGCGGACGAAATAGCGCACTTTCTGCCCGGAGGATACGGTCCGTAAAATGACCCCTTTGCCTTCGGGAATGGTCATTTTTTCCGACATGATCTTCCGAAGTCGCTGGCGTTCTTTCGGGTCCTCGATTTTCCGCGAGATACCGAGTTGATCATTACGGGGCATGAGCACCATGTATCGGCCGGGAAGCGAAATATTTGTGGTGACCCGGGGGCCTTTGGTTCCGATCGGTCCTTTGGTGACCTGAACGAGAACCTCCGAACCTACGGGGTAGAGCTTGGGAATGTCTTTCGACTGAATTTTCGGATTTTTTCCGCCTTTTCTTTTGCGCGGCGGCTTGTTGCCGCCTTTGCCTTGCTGCCCGCCTTTATTCTGGGCGTTGGCTCTGTTCTGGTTTTTGCGCTGGATCTCTTCCATCCCGGCGTCGAGCGCCTCGGGAATCGCATCCCAAAAGTGCAGGAAAGCGTTTTTTTCGAGACCGATATCGACAAACATGGCGTTTAAGCCGGGTTCGATATTGCGCACGATACCTTTGTAAATGGAGCCAACGATCTGTTCTTCATGGACTCTCTCGACGGTGTATTCTTCGAGAGATCCGGCTTCGAGCAGAGCGACCCGGGTTTCGAGTTTTTCGGCGTTGATAACAATTTTGTTTCCTTCGGCCAGTTTTTTGGGGCCGAAATACTTACGAATTTTTTTAAGCATCTGTTTGATTATAAAAGTGAGTTAAAGTGTCTGAAATTGATTCAAGCCGGGGCAAACCGGGAACGGCAGGTCTGATACGTTCCGTTGTCCCGCAGTGTGATGTCCAGCCCGAAATAAAGCGTGAATGGCTTGTTAGGAAAGTAGAAAGCTGAGTTTCCTCATTAAACAGGGTACAGTCTCTGATTTAACAGGGTACAGTCCCCGACTTAACAGGGTACAATGGCGGTCAGTTGCTGAAGCGGCGACGCCTCGACTGCGAATCCCAACGGCTGGTTGGACGGGGAGTAGTAAATTGTCTGATGGTGCCACGACTGTCGATTTCCTTACGAATCGTTGGTTTTACATATTTGTTGGATGCCGGAGTGGCATCGCCGGTGTTGATTCCCCGGGGGACAAAGTCGGCGACATCCACCGAGATGTCTTCATCCTCTTCGGCGGGTTCATCCGGCGGTGTATTGTAGGATGCGATGAGGTCGGAGTTATCAAAACTCACACTCATAATCCGGCGCCGGTCTCCTTTGGCTTCGGGAAGTTTGGTTAATTTCATAGTTTCAGCGCCCTTTTTCAGGGCAAAATAGTTTTCAATGATGTTTTTAGCGATGGGTGAAGCGGCTGCTCCCCCGGAATTTCCGTTCTGAACAAAGACACAAACTGCGATTTCGGGATTTTCGTAGGGAGCAAAAGCGATAAACCACGCGTTGGTGGGTTCTTTGGCGTTGCCGGTCTGGGCGGTACCGGTTTTCCCGGAAATGGTAGTGATCGGTGATTTGGCGCGACCGGCGGTTCCGCCGCTCTCGTTGACCACGCGCCACATCCCGCGCCGCACGATTTCGATCTGCGCACTGGTGACGCCTTCCCTGGTCAGATCATAGTTTACCTTCGGCGGTTCATCGAGGACGAGCAGCCCTTCGCGGTCCATAACCCGCTTTACGATGCGCGGTTGGTAGACTTTTCCGCCGTTGGCGACGGTCGCGGTCACGGAAGCCATTTGCAGCGGGGTTGCTTCAGTGAAGCCCTGCCCAATTGAGGTGAGAGCGGTAAAGGCCGGGCTCCAGTTGAGCCCTTTCTGGCGGAGCCATTCGGGATTCGGGATCGTGCCCGGTTTTTCGCCGGTGACCCGGATTCCGGTGACCCGACCCATGCCGAGCATTCTGGTCATTTTCGTGATGTTATCGATCCCGGTGTGGTTGGCGTACCGATAATAAAAACCGTTGCAGCTCCTTTTAATGGAATTGCTCAAATCGACCGAACCGTGGCCGGAGCTCCAGCATTTCATGAATTTATTTCCGAACTGCTTACCGCCGCCGCAGGAAAAGTGCATTTTCCACGAGTTCGACAGGCATCCGGAAAGTGCGATCGGTATTTTGCAGGTGGAACCCGGGCTGTAGGGGTTCAACGCCCGGCTGAAAAGCGGCGCGTGGACATCGGTAGTATATTGCTTCCAGTCGGCAGCGCTGACGTTTCCGGGCAGCAGTTTATTGGGATTGTAACTCGGCACCGAGGCAATCGCGAGAATGTCGCCGCTGCTCGGATCAATCGCCACGGCAGCGCCGCGCCCGACTTTGCGTAAACTTTGCGCGGTGGCATACTGGAGGCGGGCATCAATTGTCAGGTACACATCGGACCCGGCAGTTGGTTCGGATCGCTCCACCACACCGAGAAATTTCCGTTTTTCGTTTTTCTCGATTTTGATGATCCCCGGTTTCCCCTGGAGATAGGAATCCATGGTTTTCTCGATCCCGTGAACCCCGTAGTCATCCCCCACATAGTACGTGAATTCCCGCTTTTTCTCTTCATCCACTTTATCGAGATCGGCGAGACTCATATACCCGAGAATGTGGCAGGCCAGAGAATCGTAGAGATAGCGACGCTGTCCGGTGCGGGTCACGGTGACTCCGGGAATCCCGATATTTCGCTCCGCAAACCGGGCAAAATCGTGAAAAGTCAGATCGCGACGGTAGGTGAACGGGACGAGGCCGCCGTTGGAACGGTAATGAACTTCCATCGCACTGGCGCTGAAGTCGGCGAGCAGGCCGAGTTCGCCAAGACCTTCAAAAACAGTGTCTTTTACAATCGCAACAATATCATCCTGACCTCTCGGCCGGGTAATGCCATCGCCGTCTTTGGCGTAGTAGGTGGTTCGGGGGACCTTGCCGTGTTTCTTTTTGTAGGCTTCGACAATTTCCCGGAGATTGAAACGCAG
>JARGOZ010000002.1:0-89848 GCA_029213025.1 Verrucomicrobiales bacterium | reverse complement strand
AGTTCGGTGTGCTGTCGACCAAAGTCACCCCGTACCGGTCCTTGATCTCGCCGCGGATTCCCGGCACCCGGATGGTCTCGAATTTATTGCCCGGGACAAGACGCGAATAATGCTCGTGCTGATTGATCTGGATTTCGTACAGCCGGTAGGACAGGAGTCCAAATCCGCCGAGGAGAAAGAACACCAGCAAGTAGAGCCTGATTTTAAACGGCGTCACCATCGTAGCTGTATCTTCTTGTAATGCCGTCCATCTGAATTTTGAATCCGGTCATTCCCGCCAGACGGCTGAACAGGAGCAGGAGAAAAGGTGCCAACAACATGGAATACAAAGAGGTCATCAGAATCTTCATCCAAAATTCCATTGAGGTAATAATACCACCCCGATTGAAACAGATGATCAAATATTCGAGAAGCTGCCCTCCCAGGGTGCAAACTCCCACCATCAATACCGGAAGTTCCCAGCGCCCCTGTCGGAAAAAAGGTCGCACCCCCTGAATAAACGCTCCGAACAGTCCAAAAACGAAGATGGTAAATCCAAACGGAATTTCCAGACCATTACCACCGGTTTCCAGTGAATGAATCGGGATGTAATACCGGCTGTCCCAGACAAAACCGGAGATGAGAGCAAACAGCAACATTACCGGAAACGGCACCGATACCGCAGCCGCAAAAAAGATCGCGTGGACGAGGAGCAACCGGGAATCGTAGGCCCACGGCAGGACAGGACAAAACTCCTGCAGGAAAAAGGAGCTGAGAATCAGGAGCAGAACTGAGATGCAGTACATCATGGCCGGGAACTGACACTCATCGAATCGCTGCTGGGATCGACTGTTTCGGGGCTGTAGTTGGGCTCCGTGGAGGCCTTCAATATAATGAACACATCGACAAGCTTCTCAAAATCGACTGTGGGAATAACGGTGGCTTCGGTATCGATCACGCCCCTCTTGAATTCACGGACTCTGCCGAGCAGCAAATTTTTGCGGAACACATCGCCAATGCCGGATGACACGACGGTATCGCCCATTTCAATTTTACATTCTTTGGACAGGTATCGAAGTTTCAAAAACGGCTGATTCCGGATCGGTGAACGCTCGCCGTTTAAAATTCCTTCCTCCACGGTGCCGCGAATCATCGCCGGGACCAGACACATTTCATCGGTCAAAAGCAGAACCACAGAGGAATGCGGACCAACCACTTCGGAAACTTTCCCGACGAGAGCCGCCTCATCACCATCCGGCACAACTACGGCGAGATCGGGACGAACACCGTCCTCGGCCCCTTTGTCGATGATCATCGTGTTGTACCAGTTGAGGGGTTTCCGGTTCATCACCCGGGCGGGCATCAAATTGAGCGGAGAGCGGGATTTGTATTGCAGAGCATTCCTCAGCTCGTTGTTTTCATAGAGAATCTCATCTTTCTCCAACACTTCGAGGTGTAGCCGGTCGCGCTCCATTCTGGCGCGGGTCAGAGCTTCTTCCATTTCCGAATACGTGAGTTTTTCGCCCTCCAGAGTGGCCGCGGAATCGGATATATGACCGGATGCGGCAATGAACGGGGAAAACAGCGAAAGAGTCCCCTTCTGAATCCGATCAACCTTTTCCGCCTGAAAAAAGCTGATCCAGATCAGTAATCCGACAAATATAAACAGACTTATGAGATTGAGGCGGCTCATGGTGGCAGGTCCGTCTCACATCACGCCTTGGCGGTTCGCGACATTTTTTTGAGAAAATCGAGTTCCATCAGCACTTTACCGCAACCTTCCGCCACGGCGCTGAGCGGATCCTCAGCGACATGAATGGGAAGCCCGGTTTCCTTGGTTAACAATTGATCCAGCCCCCGCAACAGAGCCCCGCCGCCGGCCAGCATGATACCGCGATCCACCAAATCTCCGGAGAGTTCCGGCGGACAACGCTCAAGTGTCGCTCTGACACTTTCGATAATCACATTCAGCGGATCGAGCATCGCCTCGCGAATTTCCGAGGAAGTCACCGTGATGGTTTTCGGCAAGCCGGCGACAAGATCGCGGCCCTTCACCTCCACAGACGTTTCTTTTTTCTGTGGATAGGCGGAACCCATCCGGATTTTCATTTCCTCAGCGGTTCTTTCCCCGATGACCAGATTATAGGCCCGGCGCATGTATTGAATAATGGACTCGTCCAGCTTATCACCGGCGACCCGGACACTGCGGCTGTAGACGATTCCGGAAAGAGAAATAATAGCGACCTCAGTTGTGCCGCCGCCGATATCGACGATCATGTTCGCGGCCGCATCCTGAACCGGAAGACCGACTCCAATCGCTGCAGCCATGGGCTCTTCGATAAGGTGAACTTCTTTTGCACCGGTTGCTGCGGCTGACTCTTTTACCGCACGCTTTTCGACCTCGGTAATGCCGGAAGGGACCGCAATCATAATCCGGGGACGGAAGAAAAAGGGGCGCTTTTGCGAGACTTTTCTGACGAAGTGCTTCAGCATCGCCTCAGTCACCTCAAAATCGGCAATAACGCCGTCTCTGAGAGGTCGAATCGCGACAATATTTCCCGGGGTTCGCCCCAGCATTCGCTTGGCGTCATCACCGACTGCCAGAACAGTGTTAGTGCCGGATTTCACAGCAACCACCGAAGGTTCTCTGAGAACAATGCCCTGATCCCGCACGTATACCAAGGTATTAGCGGTTCCCAGATCAATTCCAATATCATTCGAAATGACTCCGAAAAGATTTCCTGTCATGTAAGTCAATTTTGCGTAACGGGTTAAGGGCGGTATTTGCCAATTTTACCAAAAGGCAACCGCGATCAAGATAACACGAACCAATTGTTTTTACCAACCCTCTCCTCAAGTTTTATAAAAAAAATTGTAAATATGGTAAATATTTAATTCTTATGCATCGAAATTAGAAACTCCTCTGGTTTTCGAAGATATAATTTGAATTTGTGGAAAATTTTAGTGATGCCGGTCTACGATATGGAAGAGGGAATGCACTTTCAGTGCCAGCGATGCACCAATTGCTGTCGCTGGCCGGGGGAAGTCGTTTTGTCGGACGAAGACATTGATCAAATCGCGGCTTTTCTCGGCATGTCCGTGTATGATTTTGTAGCCCGCCATACCCATCTCCGGGCCAATCGAAGCGGCTTGACCCTAATGGAAAAAGACGGCGGAACAGTCTGTGAATTTCTCGATGGAATGGATTGCCGAATCAATCCGGTGAAGCCCGCTCAGTGTGCCGGATTCCCCAATCAATGGAATTTTAAAGGCTGGCGAAAGGTCTGCGAAGCCATACCGGTCCCGGAATCAAAGTCATAACTTTCTGAGGCAAAGGACATAATCCTCTCTGCCTATCAGATACAATTTTGATAAATTTATTGATTTTCCATATCATCGTTGATAAATTTATCAAAAATATGAAAAACCTTAGAGCTTTGGCTCTCTTTTGTATCTTTGGGAGCCTTGCCATTTCCGGGTATTCTCAAACTGGCGGACTGGTAACGAGGCCGGAAGTCGGGCCGTATCTGGACGGGAACTTTCCGTCACGCACACCGGATGCTCTCAATCAGTTGGAGGGTTCATGGTCTGTGCAAAACGCCTTCCCTTCTCTGACATTTAACAATCCCATGATCATGCTGCCGGTCCCCGGGACAACCGATCAGCTGATTTTGATGCAGAAATCCGGGCAACTCGTCACCTTTACCAACGACCCGGCCACCACCGCAAAAACTACACTTCTGGATATAGAACCGAATGTGCAGTGGTACGGAGACAGCGGGTTTCTCGGCCTGGCGTTCCATCCCGAATACGGGATTCCCGGATCACCGAACAACAGCTACATCTATTTGTACTATCGCTGGCAGCCGGAGCTGCTGCAGGGCAACATTGATCCCGCCTACATGCGGCTGTCGCGTTTCACCTGGGTCCCGGGATCAAATCAAATCGACCCGGCTTCCGAACTGGTACTGATCAATCAGTTCGATGCACAGAACTGGCATCAGGGCGGAGGTATCTTCTTCGGCGACGACGGATTTCTCTATTTATCAGTCGGAGATGAAGGCTACTCGAATGATTTCTATAATGTGGCTCAGAAACTTGATCTGGGATTGTTTTCCGGTGTTCTGAGAATTGATGTAGACATGGACGCTTCGCGAAGCCATCCGATTCGCCGGCAACCTCTCGCTGACGAGCCACAGCCCGCCGGGTGGACAGAAGGGACCTACAGTCAAAACTACTACATACCCAATGACAATCCGTGGCTGGATCCCAACGGCGGAATTCTCGAAGAATTCTATGCTCTGGGTCTCCGCAATCCCCACCGAATGACAAAGGATGATGCTTCCGGAAATGTCTGGATCTCGGATGTGGGTCAGGGAGACCGGGAGGAAATCGATAAACTGGTGAAAGGGGCCAACTACCAATGGCCCTATATGGAGGGCAGTATCCCCGGGGCCAAACCGGCACCCGCGCCGGAGGACTTTTACGGTACCGAAACCGGCCCGGTATACGACTACAGCAGAAGCGTGGGCGGATGCGTCATCGGCGGACATGTGTACCGGGGAACGGAACACTCGCCGCTCATCGGAAAGTATATTTTTGCTGACTACAACGAGGGAACGATTTTCGCCCTGTCCGAAGCCGGGGGCAACGGATCCCCGGTTGTGACTCAACTGGTCGATATCGAGGAGCACTGCATCTACGGGTTTGGTATAGACCATAGCGGCGAGGTCTATGTCATAAGAAATGCGATCCCGGGGGTCCCCGGTTCCAACGGCGTCATCCTGAAATTTGCCTTCGACGGAGGCGCCACCTCCGCCCCGGATCCTCCAGCTCTACTTTCCGCCACCAATGCCTTCAGCGACCTCGCAAGTCTCACTCCTACTCCAGGCTTGATTCCCTATGACGTGATCCAACCACTCTGGTCCGACGGAGCGCAGAAGAAGCGCTGGCTTTCGATTCCATATGGATCCGGGGTGACCGATGACACCATTACCTTTTCGGAAGAAGGCAACTGGGTGTTTCCGATTGGAACCGTTCTGGTGAAACACTTCGAACGGGACGGCAAACGGCTCGAGACACGTTTCATGGTAAAAGATGAAAACGCCTCCTGGTATGGAGTAACCTACCGGTGGAATGCGGCCGGAACCGATGCCAGCCTCCTGACTTCCGACATAGGACTGGAAGAAATCCACAACGTCGGCGGCAACGAATTCACCTGGTATTATCCGTCCCGAAGTGAGTGTTTCTCCTGCCACTCCAATGCCAAGGGTCGTGTACTGGGAGTCAAAACCCGCCATCTCAACCGGGATCTGTTTTACCCTTCCACCAACCGCACGGCAAACCAACTGGTTACGCTGAACGAACTGGGGATGTTCGCGCAACCTGTAAGCAACGCAGCCTTCCCGGACATGTTAACCGCCGTTCATGTCGGTGATACTGCCAGCACACTGGAAAAACGATTCCGCAGTTATATCGATATCAATTGCTCCCAATGTCATACAGAAGGCGGTATCACTCACGCACGGTTTGAAGCCTCTCTGTCTACCCCGCTTTTCTGGCAGAATCTGATCAATGCGGCACCGCTCGACCCACTCGGTATAGACGGTTCAAAAATCATCTATCCCGGCGACGAAACTCTTTCCATTCTCTATAAACGCCTCACTTCCCTGGAAGGATGCTGCGCCATGCCTCCGCTGGCAAAAAATGATATTGACCAGGAAGCTGCTTTTGTCGTTCAGGAATGGATCCAAAGTCTTGTCCCCTCCGAAGTTCCTCTGAATGATGTCGATCCCTCCGCTGCGCCCGCTGACATCGTTACCCCCATAGTTACGTTGCAGAGCTCAGGAACGTCCAATGAGATTACCGCTACATTCTCCGAACCGGTTGGAGGATTAACACAGGAGGAAATCGTTGTATCCAATGGAACTGTCGACAGCCTGTCCGGAGTAAACTTAACCCGGACCATTTCTATCACTCCGGACGGTTCAGGCGATGTGACGGTAGCCATTCCCAAAGATACCTTTCATGATGTAAACGGAAACGCCAACGAGACTTCCGCATCGATCCAGATACCCATTGCAGGCGCCGAACCGGGTATGAAGTACGAATACTATGAAGGTAACTTCCTGCAATTGCCCGATTTTGCCTCGCTCACTCCTGTCGCTACCGGAACTGTAGCGTTTCCCGACCTTGGACCGAGACTTCGCGATGATGTATTTGCCATGCGATTTACCGGAACGATTCAAATCCAAAATTCCGGACTCTACACATTTCATCTAACTTCCGATGACGGTAGCCGCCTTAAAATCGATGGCAATACTGTGATTGATCATGATGATCAACACGCCAGTGAGACAAAAACAGGACAGGTTTCTCTAGTCGCCGGAGAGCATGACATCGAAGTGCAGTTCTTTGAGTTTCTCGGGGGACAGGAACTGCTTCTCGAAGTGGAAGGACCGGGACTGAGCCGCCAACCGGTTTCATCCGATATTCTTTCCGTGCCGGTCCCCGTCCCTGTCGACCCGGTACCAGTTGATCCTGCGGCTGATTCCGGACTAACCTATCAATACTATGAGGGCTTCTTTCAGTCCCTCCCTTATTTCGACGCTCTCAATGCCACTGCCACAGGCCAGGTCCCATCGCCCGATTTGAGTCCCCGCCTCCGCGACGATTTCTTTGCGATGCGATACTACGGATATATCACCGTGCCAACTACCGGAACCTATACGTTCCATCTTTCTTCCGATGATGGCAGCCGACTACACGTCGCCGGTCAAACTTTGATCGACAAAAACGGACTGCACGACCCGAATAGCAAATCGGGAGAAGTAGCACTCAGTGCCGGCAGTCACCCATTTCTACTCGAATATTTCGAAAAGGACGGCAACGAAAATTTGGTGGTCGAAATAGAAGGCCCCGGTCTTACCCGGCAGACAATCCCTCCGTCAATGTTTTCGACCGCGGGACCTCCCGAACCGGACATTCCGGACTCCGAACCAGCCTTGCAATATACCTATGTCGAAGGTGATTTTCAGGCACTCCCCGACTTTACCTCTTTCACACCACTGGCGACCGGACTCGTCTACACTCCTGATCTAACACCACGACTGCGGGATTCCAAATTCGCGATGCAATTCACGGGAACAATCCGGATTCCGGCAAGCGGCGACTATCAGTTTCACCTGACATCCGACGATGGAAGCCGATTGACCATTGACTCGAATGTTGTGGTCGACAACGACGGACTCCATGCCACGGAAACCCTGTCCAATACCGTAACTCTGTCGGCCGGTGATCACGCCTTTGTCCTCGAATTCTTTGAAAATGAAGGAGAAGAAGTTCTCGCCCTTGAAATTGAAGGCCCGGCCCTTCCCCGCCAAAATATCCCGGCCTCGTTCTTTGTATCAGCTGCGTCTGCTGCAAAAGGACTCACCTATCAGTATTACGAAGGCAACTACTCCTCGCTCCCCGACTTTTCCGCGCTGGACCCGGTAGCGATCGGAACAACTCCTGCCCTGGACCTTTCCCCCCGGCTTCGTAACGACCTGTTTGCTATGCAATTTGCCGGCAAAATACGAATACCTACAACAGGCATGTATACCTTTTACCTGACTTCCGATGACGGCAGCAAACTGAAAATCGGCTCCAATACAGTAATCGATCACGACGGGCTCCATGCGGCAAATACAGTAAACGGAGAGGTCACACTTACTGCCGGAATGCATGATTTTCTCGTGCAATTCTTCGAAGCCTATGGCGATGAAGTTCTACTACTGGAAATCGAAGGCCCAGGAATTCCCCGCCAGCTTCTCGGCGAAGCCTTTTTTCGGGATCCGGAAACAGAATTTTCCGTCAACCTGTCGACCACCAACGGCCAGGTGAACAACAACTTCAGTGTCGACATCACATTTTCCGAACCCGCCACCGGTCTCACCCCGACCGACTTTTCCGTGACCAACGGCACACCGGCCGGGCTGTCATCGATTTCCGATTCGCAATATTTTGTCATGGTAAATCCGGAGACAAACGGAGCGGTAACCGTGCAACTGCCACCCGGTGCAGCCCAAAACGCTGAAGGGGACGATTCATCAATTTCGAATCTGCTGACGGTCTACTATGATCCCGACAGCCAACCCGGCGGAGGCAATGGACCGGCCAACCTGAGCGATTCGTCACTTCTTTATAACCAGACGTGGACTGCAGCGGATGGAAGTCCCGTTGCTTTGACCCGGGAGGCCCTCGTCCAGGTTCCCGAAGGAACAACCGGCAAAGTTCCAGTTGCGATCCTGCTTCATGGTAGCGGGGGCACAGCAGAGGAAATGCTGAATACCTATAGTTATCTGGATGAAATGATCCTGGTTTCCTGCCGGGGATACCAAACCAAATGGAATGTCGACGAAGGTGACCATTTCGCGCCGGATGTCGATTTCATTCGGCAGGTAATTTACACCCTGCGAACTTATGACAACGTGGATATTGACCAAATAACCCTGTTGGGATTCTCCAGTGGATCAGCGTTGGTAAACCGGCTCACGATAGAACTGGAGGCCGATATGTTCGCCACAGCCATTGGAATAGGTCAGCAACTGCGAAGTTCTCAATACCATTCCGGATCTTTCTGGTGGGACCCCAACGGGCAGTGGGACTACACATCCCAAATAGTTCCGGCCAAAGGACGCCGTATTTTGAACCTGCATGGTTCCGATGATGAAATAATACCCTACAACGGGGACGCCGGAGATCCGGAGGAAAATCTCTGGCTCTCCAATCCGGAAAGTATCTTCCGGTTGGCCGAAGCTATGGGATATACCGGAATTGAAATCCCTGAAGGCAGCGGTGAACCCGACGGTTCAGCCGTTAAATACAGCTATCTCGACGGCCAGGTCGTGCACTACCGTATTACCGGAGGAAATCACCGGCTGGAAGTTACCGGCGAAGGCACCGCGAAAGCGGAGCAAATCATCGCCGATTTTCTCGGCCAGTCGGCCGCACCCTGATTTGTCTATCTCCGCCGCGAGCTCATTCGGAACTGGAAGGGCCGTTTCCCGCTGTCCACTGGATCGGCCTGGAGCTTACGGGCGCTGGCATGCCTGCCATTCATACACTTGTCACCGCCCTCACAAGTCTCTACTCCACAACTACAGCAATACGGCCGGTCCGGATCGGCAAAAGCCATCGATTTTCCGAAAATCTCGCTGCGGCATTTTTCCAGTCCATTGGGACACCTGTGGTTGATTCCATTGATGATGTGCGGCTGAATAAAGATCAGCAATTCCTCTCTCGATTCTTTCGTCGAAGTTGATCCCAGCGCTTTGCCGAGGAACGGAATCCGGCGAATGCCGGGAAGACCGGTGACGGCCTCATCGGCCCGCTCGGTAATAAGACCGCCGAGAACCATCGTTTCACCACTGTTCAGGGTTACGGTGGTGACCAGTTCCTGTGTGCTCAATGTAGGGATTTCATTGCCCGATATGGTTTGGCTGCCTATTATATTATCGTTGACCTGGGCGATCTTCAGTGTCACCTGGTTATCGGAATTGATAAGCGGAATCACTTCCAGTTTTAATACCACATCGCGGAATTCTATATTTGAAGTAATGGCTCCGCCGAGTCCGTTGTTGAACCCGATTCCGCTGGTCAGTGTCGAGGTTGGTATCGCAATCCTCTGTCCCGAAGAAATCACAGCTTTTACATTGTTTTGCGCATAAACACTGGGTCGGGACAGGATTTTGAATCTTGTATCCCTGGTGAAAAGCCGCAGCATGGAGTTCATCGCGGCATTGTCATCGCCCCAGGCAAACCGCCCATAGAGAGACAATCCCTGGAATGCGCTCGGAAAACCGGCCGTTGACGTCAGATCCGTAACCGTCGGCTGCGTATCAGCCCCGTTAAAAATGGAAGCAGCTCCGGACAGGCGATTACCACTCGGAGTCTGAAAGGTAGCAAGACTATGCAGCGCATTCAGGGAATAGTCCATATCATCCCCGATGTTCAGTTGCCCTATGATGGTCGAAAGATATACCTGCATCGGCTGGACATCGATCTCGTCAATTAATCTGTCGATCACCCCGATATTTTCCGGGGATCCGGAAACGACGAGACTGTTTGCCTGGGGATCACCAATCAAAAGAGTGTTGCCCACAGTATAGGAAACCGGAGTACCGACGTCGTCCGGACTACCCAGCAAATTCCGCGCCGCGGCGGAACTGCCCGCAGAATCAAGAGACGAGGCGGTTTGAAAATCCGAGGCCGCATCCCGACTCTGACCGGCTGACAATGGCAACTGACCGGCTTCGAGGATATCCTCCCGCTTTTCAATATCAGTTCCACGCGAAAGAGCGTTGTAAAACGACGGCATGTAGTCGAGCACAGACACATACTGTAGTTTTCTCTTCATAAAGTTTATACCGTCGGAGGGCCGGTCGAACGAGCGGATCAGGTTTTCGACAAACCCGAAATCGGCGGGTGGTGCCACCACAAGAATACTGTTCGTTCTGCGATAGGGCACGATCGACACCCCGGTTGACTCCCGTTCCCGGGGCGGAGTCGGAGCCGCTTTGTCTTTGCCCGGAGGTTGAACTGATACTTGTACAGTCGTTGCAAACTTATGTTTCAACTGGTCATCGATGATACCGTTGATAATCTCCGCGACTTTTTCTGCATCGGCCCGCTCCAGCTCGACAAATTCATGCATCAGTTCATTCGGAGGCACATCGACATGGCGTTTAAAATTGAGCAGCATTCGAATCACCGGTGTGCTTTCCGTAATCACTATAGAATTGCTCTTATTCAACGGAGTCATCGCCCCGTAGGCATTCATAGTTACAATTTGGGAAAATGTATCAATCGCTTCATCCGGCGTAGAGTGCTCCAGATGCATGACATAGTTGACAACCTGTTCAGTGACCGGCAGCGAAAGAGGATCAGTTATCACCGGAAGTTCCTGCGCGCGAAGACTTTTCCCATTGTTGTAGTTGATGATCTTCAGAGTATTGTCATCGACCGGAAGTATAGCATACCCGTTGAGCAAAAAAGCGCTGTCGATAAACCGGATCGCTTCTTCACGGGTTAGATTTGCATCGGTAACAATTGAGATATTTCCGCCCTCCAAATTGGCATCGCGAATGATCTTCTTGCTGGTCAGTTTTTCGTAGTAAGGAAGAATCGCCGCGACCGGCGCATCGGGAAAATTGACCTGTAGCGTTGCGCCCCGAATGCGATCAGATTGAGCACATACCTTCACCGTAAGCAGTGAAGTCGCCCAGAGTGCCGCGCAGCACAACGCGAGGCGATAAAGGCTGGTTAGATGACTCATTTTTGCAGAATAATACAAAAAACCAGTATTTCATTAAGTTTTTCATAAAATTAATAAATCCTAATCATTTCTATCGCTGCCCTAGCGTCATTGACTTAGCGGGTATGCTTTGAACTTTTTCAGTTCCGGAACCTTTGGCGGAGCGGTGGCCGGTCAAAACCTGGTGTTCGCCATCGATTTTCACCTCGATTCGCGGAAGTTGGCCGGCGGCGGTTTGATGAATTTTGGTGAGGATAATTCCCGAAGGACTCACAAAATCTATTCCGACCTCTTCGATCACACCACTCACCCGGTGCATGACTACCGCGCCCTGTTTTCCATCGATCGAGTAAACCCCGGCCACAGTCCAGGCGGGTTGTTTTTGAGTATCCACTTTCGCCGCAGTTGCCGGCTGCTCAATGACCGGCTTTTGAAATACATCGGTTTGCCAAAGCATATTATACCGCTTCACTGAATAGGGCTCAGGTTCCCCGGCAGTTGCGAAAAACCCGGAAATTCCCCATACCAAGACAACTAAGTGAAAGCGCATTATGACTCAAGAATACCCCGCGCAACCATTATTTCAATAACAAATGAAAATACGATAACCCTGTTGCTTAGATTGGCACATTCGGATCAACCCGAGCCTTCCCTTGATAAAATCTCCGGGAGTGATTCTATGATCAAGGCGACCACGTATGGCAAAAATCTCAATCATCATCGGGCTTCTCCTCGCGACAATCGCAGCGCCGTTCCTTTTACGCCCCGCTAATACGGCCGGCCTGGTCGCTGATGATGATGCGGAACGACTGGTAATCATTTCGCCGCATAACGAATCGATCCAATCCGAATTCACTCTGGGGTTTGTCCGGCACATGAAGGAAAAGCACAGTCGAAATGTGTATATCGACTGGCGCCAGCCCGGGGGCACTTCAGAGATCGCGATGTTTCTGAAATCGGAATACGCCAACGCTTTTGAAAATCTTTGGAAGAAGGTTACCAACCTCAGCTTTACCACCCCGATTCGCGATGCCTTTACCAACGGTAGACTCGACAGCCGGATTACGGAGGATTCAACAGGGTACAATGCCCGACTCAACAGGGTACAGTCCGGGACTCAACAGGGTGCAATCGAGGATCGTACCCTGTTAAGCCGGGAAATGTTCCTCCGCTCCGATGCCGGGGTCGGGATCGATCTGTTCTTCGGTGGCGGCGCCTATGATTTTACCAAGCAAGCGGCAGCCGGTGCACTCGTGGCCACAGACTCCAGCGGTCAATATGGCCCAGGAGCTCTCGCGAAGCAACATCCCGATTGGTTCGGAGAGGACATCATGCCGGCCACAGTGAGCGGGGAACCTTTTCGCGACCCTGAATTCCGCTGGGTCGGCACGGTGCTCAGCTCCTTCGGGCTGTGCTATAATAAAGATATCTTCATCCGCCTGGGAGTGGAACCGCCCGAACAGTGGGTGGACCTGACGAATCCAAAACTTTTCGGTCAAATCGCACTCGCAGATCCTACCAAATCCGGCTCGGCAACGAAAGCTTACGAAATGCTCATCCAGCAAAAGATCCGGGCCATTTTTCAAAGCATGCAAATGCAGGCCCGCGACATTGGCGATATAGAAGCGGATGCGGTTGAGCAGGGATGGGATGAAGCGATGCGGATGATACTGAAAATCAGTGCCAACGGTCGCTACTTTACCAATGATGCCACCAAAGTCCCCCGCGATGTGGCCCAGGGAGAAGCCGGAGCCGGGATGTGTATCGATTTCTACGGGCGCACCTATAACGAGATAAAGAAAAAAGCGGACGGCACTTCGCGCATCGAATTCGTGATGCCGGAAAACGGCACATCTATCGGGGCTGATCCGATAGGCCTGTTACGCGGAGCCCCCCACCCTGAACTGGCCCACCGCTTCATCGAATACGTTCTTTCTATAGATGGGCAAAAACTCTGGAACTACCGAACCGGAGCTCCGGGTGGACCGGTTCGCTTTGCTCTGCGCCGTCCACCGATCCGGAAAGATTTCTATACACCGGAACATATGCGCTACATGACCGATGGAGATGTCAATGTCTATGAACTCTCAAAAGACTTTACCTACGAAGGCAAATGGACCGGAGCCGCGTTCAATTCCCTGCGCTTTGCGATTCGCTGCTCCTGCGTGGATACCCATATTGAACAGAGGGCTGCGTGGCAAGCCATCATAACATCTGGAATGCCGGCGGATGCGCTGCACGTATTTGAAGATGTATCGGCGATAAACTACGAAAAAATCACAGGGGAAATCGGGGACACGCTGGCTTCCAAAGATAAAATCAAAGAGGTAGCTCTTGCCCGGGATTTATCCAGCCATTTCCGGGAGAAATACCGAAAAGTCATCGAACTGTGTGACGCCTCTCAACGTAAAACCCGGGGCTAATTAACTGCAAAATGTCCCGTAAATTTTCCTATATCATTTTCGCGATCACAGGGGTCTTTTTTCTCCTGTTCTTTCTGGTGCCGATCTGGACAACCGTCCGGGAAGCATTTCAAACCGCAGACGGGGATTTTACTATCGCCTACATCCTCGAAGTATTTAAAAATCCAATCTATCTGGAAGGGCTGGTGAATTCTCTCAAGATGGGGATCTTCTCGACTCTGCTGAGTATTCTTATCGCCCTGCCGCTCGCCCTGGTTGCCAATACATGGAAATTCCCCGGTAAAGAAGTTTTAACCTCGATGTTACTTGTCCCGATGATCCTGCCGCCCTTCGTCGGCGCTCTCGGTATACGGCAGTTCCTTGGACAGAGCGGGGTTCTCAATTCCTTTCTCATCAAACTGGGTCTGATGGACGGCAGTGCGCCCGCCGACTGGCTGGGGGACGGACAACTGCCCGGTGTGGTGATCATGAATGCCCTTCATCTCTACCCGATTGCCTATCTGAATATATCGGCAGCTCTGGCCAATCTTGATCCCGCTATGGAGGAGGCGGCTGAAAACCTCGGTTGCTTCGGTATTCGGCGTCTTTTCAAAATAACGATCCCGCTGATCATGCCCGGTCTTTTTGCCGGTGCGACTATTATATTTATCTGGAGCTTTACGGAGCTGGGAGTGCCGCTGGTATTCGACTATGCCAGAGTGACCTCCGTACAGATCTTTCACGGGATCAAAGATCTATCCGGGAACCCGTTCCCCTACGCTCTCGTGGTTGTCATGCTGGTATCCACAGTCATTCTTTACCTACTGGGAAAATTTGCATTTGGCCGGGACAATTTCTCTACTTCCGGCCGGGCCTCTACCGGCAGGGATCTGAAAACACCGGGAGCCCTGACCGGCTGGCTGTGCACGGCAGCATTTGCCGGGGTAATCTTCGTCGCTATGCTACCCCATATCGGCGTGGTATTGCTTTCCGTTTCCAAAGACTGGTACGGGACGATTCTGCCATCCGGCCTGACCGGGCAACACTACTCCGATGCACTCGGCCATCCTCTGACGATCAACTCGATCTCGAATTCATTGAAGTATGCTTCTCTATCGACAATCTTCGATATCATACTGGGCATCGCGATTGCCTATGTCGTGGTCCGTACGAAAATTCCGGGACGCCAGTTTCTCGATGCTATGGCAATGCTGCCGCTCGCTGTTCCCGGACTGGTTCTCGCTTTTGGTTACCTGGCCATGACCCGGGAAGGCCGCATTTTTGATTTTCTCATCATCAACGAAGACCCGGTAATTATCCTCGTGATCGCCTATGCTGTCCGGCGTTTACCCTATGTCGTTCGATCTGCGGCGGCGGGATACCAACAGACCAGCGTGAGCCTCGAAGAAGCGGCGCAAAATCTCGGTTGTCCGCCCCTGAAATCACTCGTGAAAATCACCCTACCCCTGATTGCCGCTAATTTGATCGCCGGGGCTTTGCTGGCGTTTTCCTTCGCCATGCTGGAAGTTTCCGATTCGCTGATTCTCGCAGCGCGGCAGCAACACTTTCCAATTACCAAGGCGATCTATTCGCTCATTTCCGCTCTCGGAAACGGTCACCACCTCGCCTCCGCTCTCGGGGTTTGGGCAATGGCGTTTCTCGGCATAACAATCCTCGGGGCGGGAATCATTCTCGGACAAAAACTCGGTGCACTTTTCAGAATGTAGTTCTCTGAAAACTGTGTATTTTCCCGAAATGAGCGACGAAAAAATTAAGATCCTGTTTGTCTGTATGGGAAATATCTGCCGGTCCCCGGCGGCTGAAAACGTGATGCGCTCGCTGGTGGAGGAAGAAGGGCTGGAAGATTTATTTGAACTCGATTCCGCCGGGACGGCCGACTTTCACACCGGAAAAGCGCCCGATCCCCGGATGACCGATGCGGCGCGAAACCGCGGTATCACAATGAAAGGCAACGCCCGCCAGGTCGCAAGAACTGACTTCAATTCATTCGACTGGATTCTGGCGATGGATGAAGACAACTACCAGGACCTGATCAGCATTCGGGAGAATGTGGAAAACCCGACTGCGAAGCTGATGAAATTCTGCGAATTTTGCGAAGAGTTCGATATCGACGACGTCCCTGATCCCTACTATGGAGGGCTCGACGGCTTCGAATTGGTACTCAATATTCTCGAAGACGGGTGCGCGGCTTTCCTCGAAAAACTTATGCTGAAAAGAGGCAAACGCCCCTGACGAGTCATTGATGCCCGCTTTTGGGTTTCTTCTTCCCTATCGGATTCGACAGGTAAGCCACAAGATCCCGAAGCTCACTCTTTTTCAGGAGGTGATTCATCGGCGGCATTGCGGAAACCGGCGGGTTCACAGCTTCAACTTCCGACCGTGGCAGCACTTTTTCAACCAGTTGCCCGGAAGCCGTGTCAGCCACTTTCAGCACCACCTTTTTGTCGTCTTCACTCATCAAAACGCCACCGACATTGCTGCCGTCTTTCATCGTAACCATAGCGATTCCGTACCCGGGCACGACTACCTTGTTCGGATTCACCAAAGACTCCAGAATATATTTTTTGTCGCTCCGTTTATATAGTTCCGAAAGATCGGGTCCCGCTTCACCTCCGTCTTTATCGATCCGGTGGCACTTGGCGCACTGGCCCGCTGCGTGGGTGAGGAAAATCTCCTTGCCCCGGGAATGATCCCCTCCTTCAAGGCACACTTCAAATTCAGCGTAAGGATCGCCTTCCAGAGTTTTCCGGTAGGCATCAAGTCCCAGCTTTATCGAAGGTTCAGATCTTTGTTCCGCCGCCTCGACCAGGTCCAGCACCGCTCCCGGCATTTCTTCATCGACGGTAGCCATACGCAAAGTAAAGAAATCATCCACTTTGCGGGACTTTATTGGAGCCAGATTCCGGAAGGCGGCCTGGCGATCGAGAACATTTTTTGAATCCGCCAGTTTCAAAGTTTCCTCTATACCTTTTTTCTGATCAATCTGTAGCAACTGTGCGGACGCTGCGGCACGAACTTTCGCTTCGGGATCCTGTAGAAGCTTCGACCAGAGTTTCTCCAGTGACGCAGGGTTTTGTTTACCCAGCCCCTGCAAAGCACCGATACGGGCCATTTCGGGAGCACTGCGGTCCTGAATGAGGGCGGTCAGCAAATCCTCCGGCACATCTGCCTGATATTGAAGAGCCACGCCGGCCGCTTTGGACAGCAGATTGCCTTCCACCGTTTGCCAAATTTTGCCAAATTCGGATTGAACTACCGAAGTAATATCTTCGCGGGAGGCCGGGTCGAGCGGGCGATGGAAACCAACGGTGGGGTCAACAACTGTCGGTTCCGGCCACTCCGCCAAAGCATCGAGTGCCTGGCCGCGCATGATTTCCGGAAGATGCCCGGAAGCGGCGTAGTCAATCAGGCGACGCGCAGCCTCTGCTGTTCCGAGACGGAAGTTTGCATTGATAAGGCGGTGCTGGATAATCCAGTCCTGATGGTTTTCCGGCAGCCGGTATCCCTCCGCTTTGTTGATATAATTCTCTATATGTTTTGCAAGTGCAGCTCCTGCCGTGGGTAGATCCAGATCGTTGATTGCGCGAATCGCAGCAAAACGGATTTTCTCCTCCGCATCATTGAGAAAGTATTTCACCCGGGGATCTTCCAGTTTACGCAAAGTCAACGCTACAGCGAGACGAACTGCCGCCGAATCGTGGTTTACCAGTTTCAAAATTTTCTCTCTCTCATTCAGACACCAAAGCCCCTGAATACATCCGTGCCGAAGGAACAAATCTTTATTGTCATTCGCCTCCAGGATATCAATCAGCTGCGGTATAGCCTGGGGAATCCGGCATTTCCCTACCCCGATCGCAGCGAAAGACTGCACCTTAGCGGATGAATCACGCAGGGCCTCTACCAGAGCGTTACCCGATGATTCCAGTCGGGAATCAGAGAGAACTTTCGCTGCCTGAGCACGAATCTCCTCGTCGTCATCACTGAGCAGGGCGACATGATTTTCATATAGAGAATTGTCCTTCACCGCCAGTTGCCCCAGTCCCCACAAACCGTTGAGACGCTTAAGACGGTTTTCCTTTTGGGCCACGGCTGATTTCAGAATATCCACATCTGTCCGCTTCACCAGTTCGAACTGTGCCCTTTGGCGAACCCGCATGTCATCGTGGGAAAGCAGGAGGTCAAGATCTGCACTGCTTTTATCTGCGAAATTGCTTACCAACAGCGCCCGGGTAACTTCGAGCGCTTCGCTCTTCAGTTTTTCTTCGTCATACAGCGAGTAGACATTGCCAATGTCCTGCTTGTACCAGCCATTGTTATTAAAACAGCATAGATACATTTTCCCGTCGGGGCCGAATTCCACATCGGTATTTCCAAGCCCTTCCATAAACTTTTCGTGATGATCCAGCGCAAAGCCCGCCCCCTTCGGCTTTACCGAGAAAGCTTCCAAATCGCCTTTGGCCCCACCGAAATTGCATACCCAGAAGTGGTTGTCATATCGATCCGGCATGGCGGTTACGCCATAGTTGTAGACCAGACCACTGGGCCCCCACGACACCTTATCAATGGCCGGAAGACCAAATTCCGGCCGGTTTTCCTGATAGGGATCCCAAATGCCCTCGGTCATCCACGGACTCATCGGAATTTTCTGGTGATCGGGATGTTCGTAGGCAGGAGTGCGCAAACCGTATTGCTCTTTGAAATTCATCAAGGCCTGATGACCGTGGTTCCAGCCGGTATTCCCCCCTTCAATCAAATAGACAAGGCGCCCGGTATCCCAGTAGTCAGCATCGTTATCGCAGGTAAAGAGATTCCCATACTGATCGAAAGCCAGTTCCTGTGGATTGCGCAGCCCGCGGTAGTATTCCTCCAGGTTTGAGCCGTCAGGATCGCAGCGAAATACGGCCCCTTCCATCGGACGACTGTAGTGACGTCCTTCTTTGGTAGTAAATGTGTATCCCCGGTCTCCTATCGACCAGTAGATTTTTCCATCCGGCCCCTGAATGAGCCCGTGCATGTCGTGTCCGGAGAAACTAATCCTTACTCCGAACCCATCCTGAATCGATATTCTTTCATCCGCGACATCGTCCCCGTCGGTATCTTTCAATTTCCAGAGATGAGGAATATTTGTGTAGTAAATGGAGCCGTCAGCTGTCGCCAAAAGCCCTATACCGGGTCCATCGAGAATATCGTTAAACCCGTCTGCCCATACTTTGGAGGAATCCGCACGACCGTCTTTGTTTTTGTCCTCGATCAATACAATGCGATCCGAAAACTCCGTGTAGTGAGAGAGCGGCCTCGCGACCTGATCTTTCTCATGCATCGCAAGACGGTCTTGATTCGTCACACTGGCTATATCATCAAACAGAAGTCGCTGCTCGTTTCGAATATCCTCTACACCGGCCCGCCAGCGGTGTAACTCGGCGATATACATGCGGCCTTTTTGATCAAAACAAATTGCACCGGGATTTTGTGTCTGCGATTCGTCTACAAACAACTCCGCTTTCACATCTTTCGGCATGGTGAAATTACTGATCCGGACGGCCGCTTCGGAGTCGTACTTTTTCCGGTCCCCATCGCCGCTTTTGGACTGTTGGGCGAAGACAGGAAAGATCGCGACACAAGAGAAGACGGTTGTGAGAAATCTGGCAAACATAGACGGAAATGTGGGAGTGCTTGCCGATGAGGTCAAGGTCTCAAACCCGTGAGTCGAGCTGAAAAACCTGCCCCGATACCTGTTTCATTGTATCGAGAAAAGCGATAAACCGGGCCGCGTCTTCGACCGTGTTAAAACGTCCCAAAGCGTGGCGTTGCCTCACCCGGTCAAGAGCGTTTTCCGACAGACCGGCTGTCATTTTCGTTTCCAGGAAACCCGGCAGAACAGCATTCACCCGGATATTTCTTTTGCCATACTCTTTAGCCAGAGATTGAGTCAGGCCAATCACTCCGGCCTTCGCGGCCGCATAATTGGTTTGGCCTACCGGCGGACTTTTACCGGAAAAAGAACCGATGTTTATGATATGCCCGCCAATCTGTTTGGGAAATAATCGAAGCGCAGCCTGAGCACATAGAAAGCTGCCCTTTAAATTGGTATCGACAACGAGATCCCACTCCTCTTCCGTGATCCGCGAATGCACAACATCCCGGGTCAGGCCGGCATTATTGATGAGTAGACTGATCGGTCCGACCCTGGCGAACCAGCTTTTCACTGAGGCCGCATCGGAGACATCCAACTCATCGCGACCCGGTGCGAGGACATCGTAACCCGCGCGCTGCAACTCGGGCACAATAGCGGAGGCAAGGTCACCCCGGCCTCCGGTAACTATGGCTTTGGGATTGTCCAATCGCTGAAGTCAGACTTACTCGAAACCGAAAACATTCGCCGGGGTTTGCGGAGTCGATACCGTTTTCGGCGTATTATCAATTGGAGTTACGGTAATCGCATGCTCCTCGTATTGGATCTTACAGCGGGTTTGAGCACCGATGTATTTCAAAATCGTAGTCATCGGGACCTGATTCATCTTAAACGTCACTTTTGAATTGGTTCGCTGCTCCTGAGTTCCGGTAAAAATAATGTTAGGGGTCAGTTTCCCGGCGGTCAGTTCCTGAGTTCGCTGACTGATGTAGGTCAGCGCATCCCCCAGCGGAACCTCCTGAAAATCGACTGAAGGAACCATGACTTTAGCGAGAGAATCGCCCATGGTTTTCTTTGGTCCCAGGTTTTCAGCGATCGCCTGCTTACATTTGGCAGCATAAACCCTGGCATGAATGTAGGACGGCTTAGCCCGCAGGACCTGTTGAAATTTCACCAAAGCACCCTGGTAGTCACCGGCGTTGAACAGAGAAACACCCTCACGGTGAACAGTGGCGAGAGATTGTTGAGCATGAGTCACACCACTGGCGAAAAGAGCCAGCGCGGTGACCAGAATAATTGTGAAGTGGTATGTATTTTTCATAAGCGCTGTAATTAACTGAAGGAATCGGGGATTTCTTTGCCGGAAAAGAATTACTCCCTTTACTATTTGGACCGCTTTGTCCCCGGAGTTATTAGACGAAATTGTATCAAATCGCCTAATGGGTGTAAACCTTAATGCGTTCCAAAACCCGGAGCAGGGAGCTTTTTCAGTCATTTTAACATTTCAGAATGCCGAAATGACGTGTTCTGGACGTCGGTCCAGAGCGTGTTATACTTTCTCAAATCCGATTCGCGAAGCCTCACAGATGAAACTTTTCAACGACTTATCGAAGCGATTCCCCTTTTTCGGAGTTTTCGTCGTTCTTTTCCCTTTTGCATGCGGGGCTGTTTACGGCCAGGGCTCTGCCACCTACCCCTATGTAAGCCCGACCGCCGGAGCTTCAGGAATGACAACCGGGCTCGAAAATGGCTCCACCTCCGGTACTATGAACATGATGCAGGTTAGAGCCGCCGCTCAGGAAGCGGAAAGAGCCGCCGCCGCCGCCGCTATGGCGAGAACGGCGGAAAGCGCCATCGAAGAACAGTCTCTCAAAACTGCACTCGAAAAAGCCCGCGCAACCCGACAGGCGAAAATCGACGCCTCGGAACGGCTGAAGTGGCAGCGTGTAACTGCATACAACGCCTACAACAGGGTGAGTTCCAGCGAAATCTCGACATGGAAAGACCCGGAAGGCAATGTCCGGGTCGGTCGGGGACTGCCGGCAGATTTCGTAGAGTCCGTCCAGAAAGAGCAAGCAGCCCGCGCCGCCTCGGAACCAAAGAAGAAGGATTTTTCCCCGATCAAAAATATCAGCAATAAGGTAACTCAGGCCGTCGGCGGAGATGAACCGGTGGAAAGCGGACTGTCCGGACCGAAACCGCTCCCGCAAGAGCCCGTGGCCGCTCCGCGCGAGAAAACCGGTCGATTCAATTTGAGCCCGCCCAAACTCAATTTCCCCAAGATTAGGCCTCCCAAAATTTTCAGCAAAAATTCCGAGACTCCCCCAGCGGCTGCTCCACCGCAGCAGCAATATGCTACCGCGCCCCCGCAGCAACAGCCGCAAATGCCCCCTGAACCACGCGAGACAGCCAGTGCCTCCGCCACTTCAGCGGCGCCGGCCTCCGGGAATGAAGCATCACCTAAACCGGTGAAAATTCAGCAGTCGAGATCGGCCTCGGAAATGGTCAATGCCGACGCGCAAAATGCCGGCGGAAACGGGAATCCTTTGAAAAGTGTCGGCGGCTTGTTCTCCCGCAATAAAAACGACAGCCCTCCCGCCTCAGACTCGAGGAAATTTAGCTTCAGAAAGAAACAACCTGAGTCGGCGGCTGTGGTCAGCAGCGGTTTATTCCCTGCCGGTACCGCCCCTGAAAGCGCCGCTTCTGCGCCAGCACCATCAGGCAATCGAACCATCGTCTCTCTACCCTCTTCGCAGCCCGAACCGAAGAAAAAGCGGTTCTCACTACCACGACCAAAAATTTCCGCCCCGAAAGCAATGGGAGGTGGCGGCGACGTTTCCCCAACCTCTGTGGTAAACCGGTATGGCAACAGCTTTTACGTGGTCAATTCGCAGGCTCAGTTCATGAAATACGGCGATTCCCCGACCGAAACTTCGATCACCGCCGTGCGGCCGGGAACTCTGGTCATGATGACAAAACCCGGAGCCGAATGGGCAACCGTTCAACTCAGCGACGGCTCGACCGGTATCATACGGACGAAGAATCTCCGTGGCGCAGCAGCGAATGAAGTCCCGGCCAACTAACCGACGGGATTAGCTCTTATCTCCGTGATCGGGAAATACTTCACCTCGATGCACGGCAACTGCCGACCAAATCGCCCGGGGTATCCAGCGTACAGAAATCTAACGTTGAATCCGGATATTCACGATCGACTTGTAGGCCCGGCGGGGTGCATTGGAATAACCCTGCGGCTCAGATCTCTTCAACGGTTCCGGGACTGGAACCGTGAACCAACCGGGGCTCAAACCTGTTTTCCCGGCGAAATATTCCACCACAGCCTCTGATCGCTCCGTCCCACAGTCGCAGGAATCGCTTTCGGCGACGTACTCATAATCCACGGTGATTCCGCTGCCGCCCGTTAAAGCGTGATAAGTGATGATCTTATTGAGCAGAGCCCTCGCCGAGCTATTGATTCCATTCTGCCGCCCCTTGAAAAGCCGGTCTGCATCAAACTCCATCCAGGCGGATTTGGTCGTTTTTATGACACCCAATTCCCGTTCCAGTTTCTGAATCGCCTGGATTCGATTTACATCAACCACATGACGAACTGCCGGAGTGTAAATCCCTGCCGACGGAACTGGCACCGACCGCACCTGGGCGGAATTACTGACAATACCGGTTCTCGCCGGGCTGTTTGTCCGGATACCGCTGTCCAGCGGACTGTTAACCGGTTGCCCCGTTACCACTGTGTGGGAAAATCCGGCGGGACGGGATATTTCAATTCGGCCATCCCGGTTCGATCTCTGCACACCGCCGGAACCGCCTTCGATGATAAGCTGACCTGACGCCGGCAGTATAAAAAATGCCGTAGCGACGATCAGCGGAAATCCCGTTTTCATTCTTCAGTGTTTCACAAAATCCCGATTTTGCGAAAACATACTTTCTCCGCGAGCGGAGGATCTTTACGGAAGCCTGGTTCTGAGGCGATTTACATCGCTCTTTCCATGGAGTCTCCGAACAGAAACCCGGATATTGTTGTCACCTTTGATGGCATCGCGAACCTCATCCCGAAGCTGGGCGAGATTAAAAGGTTTGGTCAAAAACACATCCGCACCCGCATCGTAAGCATCCATTTCCATGTCGGCATCCGGATTGCCCGAAGCGACGATGATCGGTATCTCACCGGCCTGCCCGGGAAGGGAGCGAATTTGCGATGTCAACGAGATCCCATTCATCCCCGGCATCTCAACGTCGGTGATAATCACGTCCGGCTTGATCAGTCCGCCGGCGATCATTTCCACAGCGGACTCCGCTGAATCAGCTTCGGCGACTCCGTAACCGGAGGCAGTGAAGACTTTGGAAAGAAGAACCCGGTTCACCTGCATGTCATCCACCACCAGAACAACGTATTGGTTGGTTTTGGGATAAAACTGGCTGGGTAAAAAATGGTGAGTTTTTGTTGTCATTTTCGTGCACTACAAAATCAAAGGATTAACGTAGTAAAGAAACCTGTAATGATATTGTGGCGTTTGTCTAATTAATATTTCCGAAATTTCTAATGATCTAAAATTACGGTGTTTTTTCGTCGGATATACTTATGTCCTATCCTTATACGTTTCACAAATATAAAATATTTGGAAATTATAACAATAAATATTTCTTAATTAGTTTTTTCGCACGATTGTTTCACCCAGTCGAGATATCCGCCGAAACCTGATTCCGGCTTTAACACAAGGAATTCCGGTACGTCGTAAGGGTGTTCCCGGAGAAAAGTTTCTTCCAACTGCGCCAGTCGCCGGGTCGATGTTTTCAGGAAACCGGCCACCTCGGTATCTGTAGTTACGGCGCCTTCCCACCGGTAGATCGACTCTACGCCGGGGAGCAAATTCACACACGCAACCAGTTGCGACTCCACTAAAAGTGTGCCAATTTGACGCGCAGTTTCAAGATTAGGGAACGTCACCAACACGATTCGAACTTCTTGATTGGCTTCAGGATTTTGGCTGTTTTCGGTGTTCATACTCTTTTTCTGCTCTGTTATATCGAAAATGAAAAGTGGTTTTCTTGATAAGTTGATCGAAAAAATGGACCGGGTCGATCCCGGTGAAGTGCAGCGGATTGTGCTTCGAGCCGTTCAGGAAAAAGGCTTTCTCGAAAAAGTATTCGATACTCTGCAGGAGGGCATCGTTGTGGTAGGCGTCGGCGGCACCATCCATTACGTAAACAACGCTGCGCTCGATTTCTTTGGATTTACCAGAAAAGAACTTCTCGGGCAGCGGCTCGATGACCAGTTTCCCGGCATTGTGTGGGAGGACATCATTCGCGGCAACCGCTCGGTGAACCGCGATCTCGAAGTTTTCTACCCCGAACACCGGTTTCTCAATTTCTACATCTCTCCGCTGGAGCAGACGGAAGAAGGCTCAAAAAAAGAGACCGGTGGCTACGTTCTCATTCTGCGCGACGACACCCGCAGCCGCCAGGTGCAACAGGAAGAAGTCGAATCCGAACGCATCGCCGCCCTGACCATGCTCGCCGCCGGAGTCGCCCATGAGCTGGGCAACCCGCTGAACTCTCTGAATATCCACCTTCAGCTTCTCGAACGGAAAGTGAAGAAAAAGGCCGATCCCGAACTGGCGGGAGAACTTCTGGAATCTCTGGAAATCACCCGCAGCGAGATCAAGCGACTCAACTTCATCGTCGAAAAATTCCTCGGCGCAGTCCGCCCTACCAAACCAAATTTTAAAAGCGTCGATATCAACCAACTTATCGCCGAGGCGGTCACGTTTCTGGCTCCCGAGGTAAAAGACCGGAATATCACCATCACGCTGCAGCTCAATGAGCAAATTCCTGTACTGATGGCGGATCCCGATCAGATCAAACAGGTCTTTTACAATCTGATCCGCAACGGGGCTCAGGCCATTGGTTCAGACGGATCGATTATCGTCAGTTCGAAGTATGATGATCACAACGTAACGATCAGTTTTGCCGACGACGGCCACGGGATTTCGTCCGATAAAGTGGGCAAAGTTTTCGAACCTTATTTCACCACGAAAAAATCCGGTTCCGGTCTCGGACTGCTCATCGTTCATCGCATCGTGAGAGAACACGGCGGACAAATCGAATTCGAAAGCCGGGAGTATGAAGGAACCACCGTGAATGTCTCCCTGCCCCGCGCGGAAAAACAAATCCGCTTCCTCCCCGAAGAAGGCAGCTCCAACGATATCATCGATGTCGATACGGTGGCTGAATCATGATTTTTCGCTCATTCAACAGGGTACAGTTTGAAACCTAACAGGGTACAATAATGGATTTTTTCGACAAAATCGTTCTCATCGTCGATGACGAAAAGCACACCCGGGACGGTCTCAGGATGTCGCTGGAAGATGAATTTGATATCTATGTCGCCGCCAATATCCGGGAAGCAGCCGAAATCCTGAAAAGTGAATCAGTCGATGTCATGGTCACCGATTTGCGACTCGGCGGCGAAAGCGGAATGGACCTCATTGAGCAGGCGCTCTCGATTCCCCACCCTCCGGTTTGTCTGCTGATGACTGCATTCGGCTCGGAAGACATCGCCGTGGAAGCCATGAAGCGCGGCGCCTACGACTACGTCAGCAAACCGCTCAATATCGACGAACTGGAAATCGTCATCAAAAGGGCCATCAAGACGAGATCCACCGAGAGCGAAGTGGAAGCTCTGAAAGCGCAGGTCGATAAGCGTTTCGGTTTGGAAAGCATCATCGGCAACTCCCTGGCGATGCAGCCAGTATTCGAAACCGTTCGGCAGGTGGCTCCGACCCGGGCCACCGTTCTCATCGAAGGGGAAAGCGGGACCGGGAAAGAGCTCATCAGTAAAGCGATCCACAATCTCTCCGGGCGCCCCCGGGCAAAAATGGTCACCGTTCATTGCGCGGCGCTGAGTGAACAACTTCTCGAAAGCGAACTTTTCGGCCACGAAAGAGGCTCTTTCACAGGCGCTACGGAACGCAGAATCGGGCGTTTTGAAGAAGCCAACGGCGGCACACTTTTCCTCGACGAAATCGGGGAAATCGATCTCAGCACCCAGGTAAAACTGCTCCGCGCCATCGGGGAAAGGACGATCGAACGTCTCGGCAGCAACAAAACCATCAAAGTCGACGTCCGCGTTGTTTGCGCAACAAACCGGAACCTAGTGCAAATGGTGAAAGAAGGCACGTTCCGCGATGACCTGTACTTTCGTCTCAATGTGGTCAGCATCACCATGCCCCCATTGAGAGATCGAAAGGAGGATATCGTCCTGCTTGTCGATGCATTCCTCCGGGAATTTTGCGACGAGAACAAAAAGAAGAGGCTGGAGCTTACCACCGAAGCAATGCAGCGGTTACTCGCCTACAACTGGCCCGGCAACGTGAGGGAGCTGCGCACCGCTATCGAACACGGCGTGGTCATGTGCAACGCCGGGAAAATCGGGATCCGCCATCTGCCGCCCTTTCTCCGCGACGATTCCGGAGCCCACGAACAACTGCTGCTGCCCTCAGGCCAACGGGGCAATTTTGAAATCGAATCGACCGGTGGAAGTGATGATTTTACCGACCTCGACCTCGCCCGCATGGAGCAGCGCTACATTCTGATCGCTCTCGATCGCACCAAAGGCAACCGCACTGAGGCGGCAAAACTTCTCGGCATCTCGCGGCGAACTATGCAGAGAAAAATCAAAGATCTGGAAGAAGCCGGTGAGTTGCCCATAGTAGAGGAGCTGCGGAAAAATTGACAAACTTCTCGCCACATTAAGCCTGCTTTTCATTAGTTCTGTAAATCCGGCAATTACCGGACGCCAATTACATAGCGGTGATTTCGGCTGGCGTTCTCGAGATACCTGAGTGTTTTGAAGGGTGACTCCGAGATAAGATCTTGAAACACCGGAGAGCTGGGTCGGCCTTTCCCGGGTAGAATGATCCAGAAGCCATCTTCCAATTGAATGGCATCACCCGAGGCGCAACATTCGATGAACACAGGCGTTCGATCATCAAAATATTCATCCGGGATTTTGCTCCAGCTCCGGGCCAGACTTCCCGGGCGAAAATTTCCCTGGCCCTCCGAGAATCGAAAAATTTCGCCATTCTCTTTAATTACGGCAAAATTGATGCCATCGTTCCCGGAATGGATGGATGCAACATGGCGGGTTATTGCTTCGGGTAATTCAATCAGTCCTTTATGGTTAAAACCTCGAACTTCACCGCTTTGGGAAAGCAGCAGTGCGCCGTTCTCTATACCAAGGTGTGATGCGATTGCCATATCTTTCCACCTCATGCTTTGAATCCATTCTTTATACTCCCAATCCATAGTTGTCCCGAAGACGATCAATTCTATATCTCCATTTTCGGTTAAGGCCAGCAGGCTTCCATCATCCCTGCCGCCACCCCGGTAAGTCCCGCCTCCATAGCCGACTTTTGTGACCTGTGAAAATTTCCCGTGTTTCCCGTTCTTATGATACCATTTCAATTCGTTTGAACCGTTGAGTGATGTTCCTTCCCAAACGGAACCCGGATAGGCTAACATTTTGACCTTTTCCTCGACGAGGGAATGCCATCCATCTTTTTCGTAGCGCAAAACACCCAATTGGGGACTGTGCGCAATGGGACCAACCGGGCCATTTTCCAAAACCCAGTCAAACTTAACGTTTTTCATGTATTCAGGGATCGACACTGCTTTGCCGGCGAATTCCCCTTTGAAAACAAGATGACCGGTGGGCAGTGGTAAAAGGTTTCCAATCGGATTTCGCACGGTAAAATGTTGTTTCGGGCCCGATGATGTTTTCCAGATGATAAAAACGAAGGCGGGAACCGCAATTGCGACGATTCCAATGATCCAGATAATCAGGGCGCTTGAGGGTTTCTTCTTTTCGGTGGTATCCGATAGGTTTCGGATTGGCTGACTCCTCATCGAATCGATATCTCTTCGCAGTTCGCCGGCGTCTTGATAGCGGTGATCACGTTGAATCTCCATTGCCCGGAAAACAATATGATCAACCCTTGGATCCAGTGGTTCCTCGAAAGAACCGATCTGGGAAGGAGGCCGTACCGAGCCGCGTGGAAGCTTGCCGGTCAGCATTTCATAAAACATCACTCCTAAGCTGTATAAGTCGGCACGGTGATCCACAGGTAGTTCGCCGGTTATTTGTTCGGGTGCCACATAGTTCGGTGTCCCCATCAGGATTCCCGTTTGGGTTTGGCCTGCCTGGGTGCCCGGCTTCTCCACTACAAGTTTAGCGAGGCCGAAGTCGCCGACTTTTACTACACCATCGGAATTGAGAAACACATTGGCTGGTTTGATATCCCGATGAACCACACCTTTGGAATGCGCATAGGAAAGGGCATCACAAATCTGGCAGATGGCATTCAGCGCACCGTTCCCGTCGAGGTGTCCGTTTTTGGCGTATTCCCGCAGATCACATCCGTCGATGTATTCCATTACGAAATAGGAGTGACCTGCCGGCGTAACACCAAAGTCGTGAATGACTACGATATTGGGATGTTGCAGCATCGCCATCGCCCTGGCTTCGCGGCGAAACCTTTTTCGAAAGTCTTCGTGGTTACCGATCTCCGGCGGAAGCAGTTTAATCGCCACGGTCCGGTTGAGGCTTTTCTGCAGTCCCCGATAAACAGCGCCCATTCCGCCGAGACCGATCAACTCATGGATCTCAAACCCCTCTAAAAGCTGGGTCAGTTCTTCGGGTGTCGGCTGGTTCCATTCTGGGAATGACGATTCCGGTTGGGAAGTGGGCATAAAAATCTGTAGTCGAACTCCAGGATACTGCAAATCTATCGAACGCCGATTATGTAGCGGTGATTTCGATTGGGGTTATCAATAAATTCCAACACTTTATATGCCCCTTGAGAAGTGATTTCAGGGAATATCGTTTTGTCAAAGTTCGCTCTTCCTTGAAAAACGAGCCATGTGCCGTCTTCGAATTGAATCGCATCTCCTGAATTACCACATCTGAAGTCTACAGGCTTTTTCCCCACGAAAAACGTGTTGGGAACCTTCTTCCACGAGTCGAGCAGGTTACGGGGTTGAAATACCTCACCGGAGAACGAGAGACGGAACACTTCGCCATTCTTTTTAATGATCGCAAAGTTGACGCCGTCACTCCCTGAATGAACCGATTTAACATTACTGGAAATTTCAGGGGGAAGATTGATTGGACTTTTGCTGTTGAACGCCATTAAACTTCCGTCCGCTGTCACAACCAGAGCACAGGCCTCGATTCCAAGATGAGATGACATCGCAAGGTCCGCAAACTGGAATTTTCGAGCCCATTCTTCGAAGTCCCATTCCATATTGATACCAAAAACGATCAGCTCGATCATTCCATTTCCAGTCAAGGCAAGCAGTCTGCCATGATTCTGATTGCCGCCGCGATATACACCACCTCCAAAGTCAGCTTTCGCTACATTTCTAATTCGACCCGATTTTCCGCTTTTGTGATGCCATTTCAGATCATTTTCTGTAGTTACTGTAGTACCACCCCAAACTGACAAAGGGTATGCGAACATTTTGACGTTCCGGACCCCCAGTGATTTCCATTCTTTATTATCATAACGATAGACACCTTTCTTTATGCTGTGAACAATTGGACCGTGACTGCTGACCATTACCCAGTCAAATTCCAGATCTCTCATATTTGCAGGGATGGATACCGGTTTGCCGGCGAAAACACCTTCAAAAATAAGCCTGCCGGTTTTCAATGGGGCGAGTTGATCCGAAAGATCCGGTTCCAAAGCTTTCTCTTCCTGTGGAGAAGTCTGTAAAATTTCCTTAATCGAAGGTGGTGTGTTTTCCCGAATCGTTTTGCGCCTTTCCATGACCATCGTGGCCGCTTTCAGATTCATGTCTTTGGTCAGCTCTTTTTGTATAACCTCCAATGCATCGTCCCAGGTTTGGTACAGAGAGGCACTTTCTATATTCTGTTTTTGTTGGAGCGCAGCTTCCGCCGCCCGCCACTTGTTTCTCAATCGGGCAATGGCCGGAAGAATATTCGGGGGGTCAACAGAGGGGAGTTCCCGACCGGCTCCGAGGCGGTCGATTTCTGCCTGCCAGGCGATGACATCGTTCAGACTACCCACAGTGGTGGCTGCTTCTTTCTCCCGTTCCAGAGCTGCTAGAAACTGGGTTTTCAATTTTTCAATTTCATCGGTAAATGGTTCAGTAGCTTTGGCCTTCAGATTCTCGTGAAAGCGCATCTCAAGCTCTGATAAACGCTTAGTGGTGTCCGCAAGATCCGACTTTTCGGCGCAAACGGATTGCAAGGAGAGGAGGAAACCGAAGTACGCGTATATAATCCAACAACCAACCGAAACGAGGCTGTACCCTGTACAGTCGCTGATAGTACCCTGTTCGGTCCGGGAAATGGATGGAATTTTTCTTTGAATTGTCATAGTCAGGTGGGAGGGGCCGTTTTCTAAAGCCCCGCGCTTACCTGTCTTCTATGCCTCGAATTCCGAAAAATTTCAGTTGAGTTGAAACTTTTTTCTTTCAATTAGCGAATCCCGATAATGAACAGGCAATCGAACTTCGGATTGCTCAGAATTCTGAGAGACGAAAAGGAACCTTTATCGGTGACTTCCTGAAACACCTGCTTTTCGAACATCAAGTATCCCGTCCAGGCCGCCCACGAACCATCCTCGAACTGAATTGTCCTTCCGTGTCCACCATAAAAAAATCGCACCGGTTTTTTTGTGCCGAAAAATTCCGGCGGGGTTCTTTCCCAGTGTTTTTGATATCGATCAGCTCCAAGTTCTTTGACCATTCCTGAAGTAAATTCGATAACGTCTCCATTCTCTTTTACTACAGCAATTCGGCCCCGGGTAGTTTCTCCCGTTTCTATATCAACTACACCGGATGTAATCGCAGAGGGAAGCTCAACGATTCCGTTCCGGTTAAATGCAATCAGTTCGCCTGAATCGGTTACGGCGAAGATCGCCATCGCCAATCCATAGTAAATCGACATTTCCACCTCACGAAACTTTCTATTCTTCGACCAGGTTTCGAAATCCCATTTCATCTCACTGTCTGGTACCAGCAGTTCGAGCTTGCCGGTCTTCGTTAGTGCGACCAAAGTACTAACGGTGTCGTCAGCGGCTCCACCACCGCCGCTGAAGTCAACTACATCAGAAATTGTACCATTGGCCTGACCCTGGTACTTCCACCGCAACTCGTTATCGGTAGTTAGCATCGTTCCGTTCCAAGCCAAAATATTAGATCTCTTTAAACAGTAACTCTTCTGTACGCCGCGAAGTTCCTTTTTAGAAAAAAACTGAATACCCAGATCTCCGCTCCCGGCAAAGATACCACCTCGATGATTAGGGCGAATCCAATCAAATTTCTTTCCTTTCCACTCCTCGGGAATTACTGCAGGAGCGCCCCGGTTCGTTCCACTAATCACCAGTTCACCTTTTTCAGGATTCGCTGCAGGAATTACCGCGACCTCAGCGATTGCAATGGGCAGCGATTTGAAATACAGAAGGAGCAGTCCTGCCGTGATCAGGCAGAACATTGTTCCGCCAATGAGCAGGGGAACTTTTAGAGACGGATTCGGCTTCTCTTCAGGTATAGATTCCTGGCGAACCGGTTGGCTCTGTACTTCGCAAATTGCTTCTCGAAATTCGGTCGCATTTTGGTAGCGGTGCTCGCGTTCACTTTCCATGGAACGAAAGACAATCCGGTCGAGGCGTTCATCAGGTTTCAACCGGCTGATTTCAGAGGGAGAACGAACCGCTCCCTGAGGAAGGTTTCCGGTCAATATTTCATAGAACATAACACCGAGACTGAAAAGGTCGGCCCGATGATCAATCGTTTCTCCCTGCTCAAGTTGCTCCGGAGCCATATAGCTTGGCGTGCCCATCGCCACCCCTGTCAGGGTTAGATTCAGCAATTCAGAATAGTCCGCGTCGGCCATTTCGGGGCGGAGGAGTTTTGCCAATCCAAAATCACCGACCTTGACAATTCCATCGGAAGTTAAAAAAACATTCCCCGGTTTGATGTCCCGGTGAACAATTCCTTTTCCATGGGCATAGCCGAGAGCATCGCACACTTGAACCATAATATTCATAGCCCCGTTGGTATCCAGGTGGCCGCTCCGGAGGTAATGATGGAGATCGCAACCATCTATGTATTCCATCACGAAATAGACATGACCGCTCTCCGTTTCTCCAAAATCGTGAATACCTACGATATTTGCATGGTTTAGCAGAGCCATCGCTTTCGCCTCCCTGCGAAACCGTTCTTTGAATTCCGGGTCTTTGCCCAGTTCCGGTGGCAGCAGTTTGATTGCGACCTGACGACCAAGACTCTTCTGGATGCCCCGGTAAACCACTCCCATTCCTCCTTTGCCGATAATCCCGGCAACCTCGAAACCGGACAGAAGCCGGGATAATTCTTCTATGGAAGGGGGCTTCCAATTCTGCGTCGACCCGGATGACCAAAGTCCGCTCGAAGGCGGGGGATTTTCCGGGTTTGAATCGGGGTTATCCATGTAATTCAAAATCTACGATTCAGCGAGAACTCTTCTCAAATACTTGCTTTCGTCTTCCCAATCCTCTCCGGCAGGTAACGTCTCCCTGACCGCTTCGGCAAAGGCGATCTGAAAGCGTTTCCTCATGCGGGAACGAAGAACGCTTAGATGTTCTTTCGATACTGAAAGATCCGTTTCGATTGCCTCAAGTTCATCCGTGATCTCACCGGTTGCGGTCCCGATAAAAGGGAACAATCGGAGAAACAATTCTTCTTTCCCACGGGCGCGGTAGCGATCCTGAAGTTTCCCTCTTACCGAGCGAACTAAATCAGTCGCCCATTCCCGGTCATAAACGCGATAGAACTGCTCCCCATCCCACTCTTCCGGGGGGAATTCACCATCTGTTCTGATGTCCTCAATATGCACCAAACGGGATCGGTCGCGGCATTCTCTTTTCTCGAACTTAATTTTTGTTCGTAGAAAATTTTCGAGGATCTTTCCAAGGTAGGATCTCAGGGAACCTATGTTGTTGTCAGCTCGTTCGAATACTTTGCTTCGCCTTGAGTGAAGAAAAAAATCCTGCACGAGATCATCCGGATCCAGGCCGCGGGGGCAGGTCCTCTGGAGGGTTTTCCGGATCGGGATTTCGTAGATAGACCACAACTCTTCGAGCGCTCTTTCGGCAACTTCTGTCCGGGGGTCCCGGGCCATTTTCACCAGGCTCCAGCGCGTATCTGGAAAAAAGTTGCTCATTCTATAATTTTTTGGAATAGAAGCAGAACTCTCGTGTGATGCAACCAAAAGCAATGGCGCTGACAGTGAAATAATCTATCAGCGTTCAGCAGGTGGACCCACTCGAAAATAACAGCTGCAGCCTCTGAACGACCTGCTCCGGTTTCTGATGGCTGCGGAGTCGGAACCAGCCTCCCAGGCAGGAGAAATGATCACCCCTAGAAGCTTTTCCGATCAGGTCGCAGGCGTAGTCTCTGTGTTTAATTACCGGCACCGGTGAGCACCTTTTCCCGCTCTGCGTTTTAGAGTTACCACCGGCACCAAATCTGTACATAATCCGGGACCAATTCCCGCCGCTGCCGCTAATTCGCGCCGCTCTCTAAAGTTTTATACCCAGCCCGAAAGAAACCTTAATTCTCAATATGCGAGTTCAGCTCGGCCGCGAGCCAGTGTAACTCTTCTTCAGGTAACTGCTTTAACAGATGAATGTCAGGGCCGGAATGGAGCGTAACCTGTAGTTGATAGATCTCTCTACTGTTTACTGTTTCCCCGGATGGAACTGATGATATTTCGGCAATATCATCCAGTCTGACCTCCTGCGACTGAGTTCGAAACGGAGTTCGTCGGTCGATTTTCAGGGTTGATCGGCTCACTTCAATGGAAACGGTCTCGTGGCCTCTCTCGATGGCAAAAAAGAGCATGAGCAGGCCGATTATCCCGAAAATTCCGACAACCAGTATTGGTAGAAAAAACCACGGCAGTTGATCCGTTCGGCTGAAGTGAATTATTACGAATCCGAATACCGATACGATCGCCAGCCAGACTAAAGAAAAGGTTCCCAATCCGCCCGACGTCCGAAAAAATCCCACCTTCGGAACTTGAACCAAAACACCGGTGCGCCGCTTCTCGATGAGACAAACTTTGGGTTGGTAACCGGGCAGATGCTCATCGCTATCGAAGAGCGAAGCAGGCACCCGCAAACAATGCCGCAACGCAGCACCCAACCAGCGCAACTGTGCTTCCGGTAAGCCGCGCAGAACGCCCTTTTCAGCACTCCCCTCAACGGTGATTTTCAATTCTTTCAGCCGCCGGTCATTGACCGACATATCGGAGTCGCCACTCCGAATCGCCCGCAACGCCGCCTTTGGGTAACGGGTGCTCTCACTGCCACCGATCCATTTTTCGCGGATTTCCAGATCCGGCCCGGCGATGACGGTGATTTTGTTCGTGCCCATTCGGAAGGCTGTGCGCAGCAGATAAATTCCCACGGCGATAAAAGGAGTCAGAAACAGAAACACATATCCGGGTATTTCATTCGACACCAGAGAGGAATAGCCAATAGCCACCGCGAAAACACTAATGAAAGAAGTCCAAATCACGGCAAACACTCCAAGCCCGCCACTGCCTTTCAGAAAGCCTTTGGGTTGAATGACTAAACGAAGGCTTTGCTCCGGCACAAAATCCTCGATCAGGAAACCATCAGGAAACGGCATATCCAGAATAGCCTGATCTGATATGGGCACGGGCTGCCGCTTTACGGCCGCCCGTTTTAGCTCACCGACCTCCCGAAGTATCGGTATTTTCGGATCGAGTTCTGATTTGATCCCTTCCGAAAGTGTATTCAGTAGACGCATCGAATGTCCGATAGCGAAAGTTTTGCCATTGTCAGGGTCGCCCAGTCTGATCGCGCCCCGGTCCAGGAAAATCGTAGTCACCCCTCCCGGCGGCTCGATTACACTTATCTCAGAAACCCGCGAAAAAGAGATTCGCCGCATTTTGAGAAACGGCCCTACCTTTTCGCCAACCAGAAAACCGGAACCGTCGGCTTCTACAACAGTCTCACCGAATATCGCCAACGAAGTCCAGTAGCCCACAAAACAGAGCGGGAACATGGCGAACAGAACAGGCGGCAGGAATTGCAGCAAATCGAATAGTGAACCGTCATCCAGCAAGTGCCTGACAATTCTGAATCCGACTCCTGCAATAAGGATCGCGACAACGACCCAGCATACTATCGGTATATAGCGCAGTGAATTGGGGAACTTCCGCCGGGGTAACACCCAACGTTTGCCCCGGGACGTTTGCTCCTCTTTGATAAAGGTTTCCATTCCGTTCCAAACCCCGAAATAGAGACCCCGTATCGCAACCTCAGCTCAAAGCTGTAGTTTTAATATCCATCAACATCTGCGCATTGGATGGATATCGTTCCATACATCGCAGCAGCCATTCTATCGCATCGACAGATTTATAGGTGCTCAAGCCCCGCCGAATGACATAAATTTTTTCCAGCATGTGAGGAGGTAACAAAAGCTCCTCCCGCCTCGTACCGGATTTGTTGATATCGACAGCAGGATATATGTAGTTTTGCGCCATCTGGCGATCGAGAACCAATTCCATATTACCGGTTCCTTTGAACTCCTGGAAGATCGCTTCATCCGCCCGGCTGTTGGTCTGCACCAGAGCTGTGGCGATAATGGTCAAAGATCCGGCTTCCCTGGTATTCCGGGCAGCGGCAAAAATCCTCCGGGGCATTTCCAGTGCACCTACAGTGATACCGCCGGTTCCGGTGCCACGCCCGCGACCACCCCTGGCGGAGTTGTTGAAAGCACGAGCCAGCCGGGTGATTGAATCCATCAAAATAAACACATGCTCGCCCGCTTCGACGAGTCGCTTGGCTCTCTCAATCGCGAGCAGTGCGATTCTGGTATGATCTTTATTTTCACTGTCGTTAGAACTCGACAACACTTCAGCTTTGGGAAATGAACGCTGGAAGTCTGTTACCTCCTCGGGACGTTCATCAATCAGCAGAACCATGAGATGCATATCTTCATAGTTTTTCTCCACCGCTTCGGCGATGTGTTGTAACAACGTTGTTTTTCCGGTTCGGGGCGGAGCTACGATCAAACCACGCTGACCTCTACCGATTGGAGTTACCAGGTCGATCACCCGTGTCGTCATTCTGGTCGTTTCGGTTTCCAGAACGAGGCGTTTGTTGGGGTTGATAGCCGTTAACTCTTCAAAGTAGGGAAGGTTCACATATTGATCGGGATTCTTGCCGTTGATCTCCAGAATCTCAATCAACTGAGGCCCTCTCACTCCCTCTTTCGAAACACATTTTACCCACAAACCGTCGCGCAGTCCCCGGGTTCTTACGATCTCCGGAGTGATGAAAACATCTTTGGGAGACTGATTAAAATTTCTTTCTTTTTCCCGCAGGAAACCAAATCCTTTCGGGGAAATTTCGACGATCCCCTCTGACTCGACCGGAGTGGCCGCTTCTAAAATCGCCGCTTCCTTGGCGCGCTGCTTTTCTTTGCGCTCGCGGTAAAGTTCTTTGCGGGACTTTTTCGGTGGAGCATTTTTTCCATCCCCCTGATCCTGTGACTTGCCCTGGTCCTGCTGCGATTTGTCTTCTGAATCAGGAGCTGACTGTCCATCGGCAGGTTTATTGTTCTTATCGGACCTGGGACGACGTCTCTGTTTGTTGTTTCCTGAATTTTCACCGTTTTGCGAAGCTCTTTTCCGGGACGTGTTTTTCCGGGCGGGCGCGTTCTCTTTTTCTCCACCAGCCTTTACTTCTTTGTCATCAAAAAGTTCCGGTTGAGTCACTTCAGTTTTCTCTGCAGCCGGTTTATTTGCCGCTCTTTTGGTGGCCTTCTTACGGGCAGGCGCTTCAACGGCTGTGGTTGTTTCGGAATCCTGAGTGATTTCGGTTTTCTCGTTCATGTAGATTCTGTTTAAACAGACTGGCGGTCACCAGACTCACTGGTATCAGGGAAGCTGAGATGAGGCGATATGCCTGGTCCGCGAATTTTTTGCTTTAACTACGTGTGATTAAAATTGATGATTCTCCAAAATTGGAGGATTCCAGGGGATAAAATCGGCCTTAGAGTGCGGGTTGATCTCCGACGGTCAGAACCGAAGCTTGGTCTCAACGAATGTTGAATGGAATCAAAAGTGTTCAGGTAAAGAACGAATAAACAGTGAAGCTTGGTAGGGCTTTCCGCAAGGTTTTTTTTTGGCGGAACCGAAATACTGAATTTTCTGGAATGGCGGTTTCAGCGTGATAGTATAGGCCAATGAAGTATCCTCTGAACCAATCCACGGAAACCAGGCGGTCGTTTCTCGGTAAATCAATTTTAGGTGCGGGCGGTGCCGCAATTATTCCGGAATCAATTCATGGTGAGGAGGTTGCGAAAAAAGCAAGCGCGGAACCAAAAGCCGAATCACTGATCAGAGAGTTACTCAGCAGCCTCAGCGAAGAGCAGCGCGAAAAATTTGTGATTCCCTTCGACAACCCGCTGCGCCACAAAATCGAAAACAACTGGCACATTCTTCGTGAAAGAGTGGGAACTCACTTCGATTCCGCCCAGCAGTTGCTGGTCCGTGATATTTTCCGGGAATTGCACAGCGAACAACTTCGCGACGAGGTCTGGCGGCAGTTTCTCGAAGACAACCGCTCCAAAAATGCCAAAACCCCGGATGAAATTTTCGGCACCGCTTCGGTAGCAATTTTTGAAGAACCGGAAACCGACAAATTCGAATTCGTCCTCACCGGCCGCCACACCACAAGAAGGTGCGACGGCAATGCCACGGAAGGCGTCGCTTTCGGCGGACCGATTTTCTACGGCCACGCTTCGAAAGGCTTCTACGAAAAGCCCGATCACCCCGGCAATGCCTATTGGTTTCAGGCCAAAAGAGCCAATGAACTTTTCGAAATGCTGGACGGAAAACAACGCGAAAAAGCCCTGAAAAATGACAGTCGAGGCGAGCAGGGCACAAAGACGATTGAGTTGACCGGCAAAAAGGAAGGTCTCGACGGAATTCCCGCCTGGGAAATGACCGCGGACCAGAGAAAACTGATGCTCGACGTCGTCACCGATTTGCTCGCTCCGTTTCGCGAGGAGGACCGGATCGAAGCCGCCTCGATGATCAACAACCAGATTTCCGATACGCATATCGCTTTTTATAAAAACGAAGATGTCGGGGATGACAAAGTCTGGGACACCTGGCAAATCGAAGGCCCCCAGCTGGTCTGGTATTTCCGCGGCGATCCTCACGTTCACACCTGGGTCCATGTGAAAGAGCCGGTGGCAGAAAAAAAGGCCTGACCGGGGCATTGTACCCTGTTAAGTCCCGCATTGTACCCTGTTAGGTCCTCGACTGTACCCTGTTAGGTCGGGATTCTTCGTCATGAAATTCAAGCTATTCCTGATTCTGCTCATCGGAATCCCCGCCCTTCTATTCAGTGGTAACAGTTTCGAAGACTGCGGCTGGGAAAACTGCGCCTGCAAAAAGAATCTCTACAGCCTGCGGGCACGGTTGCAGGCCGCGAAAGTCGGGAAACCACCCGGTAACGGACGTCAGTATGCCCGTGACCGGATTGTGGATGTACTGCATCAAAAAATCGATTTTACGCCGCATTTCGAAAATCGAAGCCTGCGGGGGACCGCGACGACGAGCTTTGCGCCAATCGCGAAACCGCTCGAAAAGCTCGATCTAGATGCGTTTGACCTCACGATCGAATCGGTGGAATCCACCCACAAAATCGAATCCTGGGACTACGACGACAAGCGGATCTCGATCCTTTTTGAAAAAGCGATCCCCGCCGGCGAGCAAGCGAGCGTAACCGTGCAATATTCCGCCGAACCGGAGGACGGTCTCTTTTTCCGAACCGAAGCGATGGGATATCCCGCCGGGGATGACCACCTGTGGACCCAGGGTGAACCGGAAAAACACCGACACTGGTTCCCCGGCTACGATTTCCCCAACGAACGCTTCACTTCCGAAGTGATCTGCCACGTCCCGGAGTCGATGATCGTACTCTCCAACGGCACTCTGATCAGCGACGAAGTTACCGATGGCATCCGGACCACTCATTGGCACCAGAAGAAGCCGCACGTGAATTATTTGATCTCCGTCATCGCCGGCCACTTCCAAAAACTCGAAGCAACACACGGCGAAGTGCCACTCGCTTTCTACACGACGCCATCGGAGTTTGCCGTTGCGGAAAATTCATTCCGCGACACGGCGAAAATCCTGACATTCCTCGGAAAAGAGATCGGTGTCCCCTACCCGTGGGCGAAATACTACAACGTCTGCGTAGCCGACTTCATCGCCGGGGGAATGGAAAACACCAGTATCTCGACCCTGACAAACGGCACCCTTTTTTCCGACACGAGTGAAAACCTGCGCACCACTCACCGGCTCGATGCCCACGAAGCCACCCACCAGTGGTTCGGCGATCTGCTGACTTGCAAAGACTGGTCAAATCTCTGGCTCAACGAAGGATTTGCCACCTACTACACCCATCTCTATGACGGCCACAAAACCGGTCGGGATGAAATGCTCTACGGTCTGTTCAAAGACGGCGAGAGTGTCACGCGCAGGAAAGATGACAAACCGATCGTTTGGCGCGGCTTTACCGATCCATGGGAACAGTTTGATTTCCGCGCCTACCCGAAAGGATCATGGGTACTCCACATGCTGCGCAGCCAACTCGGAGCGGATCTGTATCGCGAATGTGTAAAAACCTACGTGGAACGCCACCGCTTTTCAAACGTGGAGACCGATGATCTCAAAGATGTATTCGAAGAACTCAGCGGACGTTCCTTTGATGAGTTTTTCGATCAATGGGTATTCCACGGCGGCACTCCACAGCTGGATGTGAAGTATGATTGGGACGCTAAAACAAAGAAGGCAAAGCTCACCGTCAAACAAACCCAAAAGGTCACGGAAAAAGTGCTGCTTTTCGATTTCCCGCTTCCGGTCCGGTTTATCGATGCAAAAGGAAAAGTCTACGACCGGGTTCTTTCTATTCAGCGTCAAACGGAGGATTTCTCCTTTGCCCTGCCCGCCAAACCGGCCATCGTTCGAATTGATCCCGAGCTGACAGTCCTCGCCGCCACCAAATTTGATCCGCCGAGTGAACTACTCTTCAATCAGCTCGAAAACGAACAGGACATGATCGGACGGCTCCTGGGTGTGCGCTCTCTCCGGAAACAGAAGAACAAAAAGTCCGGGGATCTTCTGAAAAAGCACCTCAACAACGATCCTTTCCACGGGGTGAGAATCGAAGCGGCCCGAACTCTCGCAGAACACAGAACTTCTGGAGCTCTAGTCATTTTGAAATCATCACTGAATCAGAAGGATGCGCGGGTCCGAATCGAAGTGGTACGTGCGATCGGGAAGTTCTATTCGCCGGAATCTCTGGAAATTTTGCAGGGCATCTCAGCTAACGAAAAAAATCCCGAAATCGTTGCGGCTGCGCTCGGGGCGATTGGAAAATATCCCACCGGTGAAGTTAAAGACATGCTAATCGCCGCGTTGGAGAGGGATTCCTACCGGCATCGTATCGCCAACAGCGCCATTACAGCGATGCGGGATCAGGGAGACCCGGTCTACGTCGCGCCGTTGAGAAAACATCTCGCGGAAAACCAATCCCGTTTTTCCCGACGAAGTCTTGGATCCGCCTTCGAAACTCTCGCCTACCTGTCGCGGGATGCGGATGATCCGGTGCGGGACGATGTCCGCGAATATCTCGCTTCGCAGCTGAACCACCCCAATCCGGAATTTCGCCCAGCGGTGATACGGGCGATGGGCTCGTTGGAAGACCGCCGGGCTCTGCCCATCCTGCAACCCTACTCCACCGCTGGCGATGCCGATGATCCCGTGGTAAAAGCCGCCGGGGATGCGATCAAAAAGATCAGTGCCACCGGAAAGCAGGCGGATGAGGTTCGCGATCTCAGAGAACTCGTAACGCGATTGCAGCGGGAAGTGGAACAGCTTTCCGCGAAGCAGAAAAACGGTTCAAAGCCGAAGTAGCCCCGGCTTTTACAGTTCCCCGGAATCATCCCGGCCCTTCAGCTGGATCAGCTTTTTCTTGATGATCTCCAGCTGAATGGTCAACTCGTAGGATGCTTTCATCACTTCCCCTGCGATTTCTTCATTCTCCAGAAACTTTGCTTTTGGAGTGAGTTTCATCATTTCGAGGGCAATGATTCTGCACGAACCCTCGATTTCTTCGATAGCTTTATCCCGATCCATGATTATTCCATGTTTTCGACAAACGAGAGACTGCCGTCTTCGTTGATGCGGCGGTAGTAACAGCCGAGGCGTGCTTTTCCGTCTTTCCCTTTGGTGTGGCAGGAACCGGCCCCCGCCAGGCGCACCCGGTAAAGGAGAGAATTCTGCTCGCAGTTCACCCGGGCTTCCACCAGCTCGAGAAAATCGCCGGAGGTTTTTCCTTTGATCCACAACTCATTGCGACTTGTGCTCCAGAAAGTTGCCATCTTCTCTTCGAGAGCCGTTTTCAGAGCCAACTCATTGGCATAACCGATGATCAGAACCTCACCGGTATCAACGTCCTGAGCCACAGCGGGGACAACGTTGGAGCCGGTATCCGCCACCTTCTTGAGTTTCGTGAAATCGAGTTTCACTTCGAGTCCCTCTTCAATTTCCTTCGACATAGGAAGCCATTGCCACGTTCCCACCCGCTTTGCAACCCGGAAACCGTTTCGCCAACGAGCACTATTGGGCGCATTGACACCCGGACCGGCACCCCTACCGTTTTACCATGCAGAAAAGAAACCGTCGGACCTGGATCATTGTTTTTCTCACTGTATTCAACATCAATGGCTTCTCTGCCGACTGGCCGCAATGGAGATATGACGAAGGCCGGACCGGTAATTCTCCCGCCACCCTTCCCGAAGGTGAATTGAAACTTGTCTGGCAGCGCGACCTACCCAGACTGCAACCGGCCTTTCGGGACCCCCGCCTCCAGTTCGACAGCGGTTATGAACCTGTGGTTCTGGGCAAGACGATGTTCATCGGCTCCTCCCGCGACGACAGTTTATTGGCGCTCGATGTCGACACCGGGGCCGTCAAATGGAGATATTTTTCGGAAGGCCCGATTCGTTTTGCCCCGGTCGCCTGGAATGACAACGTATACTTCGGTTCCGATGACGGGCACCTTCATTGTCTCGACGCCGCAAATGGAAAACTACACTGGAAATTCCGGGCCGTTCCTTCGGAAAGAAAGCTGCTCGGGAACCGGCGGCTTATTTCCACCTGGCCGGTTCGGGGTGGCCCGGTGATTCAAAACGGAAATATCTATTTCGCTGCCGGAGTTTGGCCTTTCGAAGGGGTATTTATCTACTCGCTTGATGCGACTACCGGAAAAGTGAACTGGTTGAATGATTCCTGTGGGTATATCTACGGAATTCATCCGCACAATGCCGAAGCTTATGGAGGCCTCGCTCCCCAGGGCTATTTACTGGTTAACGGAGACGAGTTGATTGTGCCCGGAAGTTCTGCTTATCCGGCCCGGTTTGATTTGCATACCGGGAAGCTTTTGGATTTCCAACTTCCCGCTGCCGGTCGCAAACCGGGAGGCTGGTTTGTCTCGACCCGGACCAAATCGGGAAAATCGAAACTGGGGCTTCTCGATACGGAAGAGGTCACTCGCAAAAGAGAGCTGCTGTTCGATCGAAGCGTAAACCAAAAGAAACACGAAGATAAACTTTGGGAAGTCGGCTCACAGGATGTCAGAAATATAATTTCCGCAGGGCCCCAAAACTACAGTTTTACCGACAAATTTCCCGGTATTTCCCATCCGGTTCATACCCTGCTTTCCGCAGATGAAAAACTCTTCGTGGTAACCACGGAAGGGGAAATCCTTTGCTATACTACGGACAATAACAATCAGCCTGTCGTGCATCACAAACGCGAAACAACCCTCCCGGATTCCACCGATTCAAAAGCGCAACAGATCCTCGATGCCACAGAAATTGATAGAGGCTTCGCAATTGTGTGCGGTCAATCTGACACCGCTTTTCTCACTACACTTGGCACGCGTTCGAAACTCAAGGTCGTGGCCATTGAACCGGACAAAGAGAAGGTCGACAACCATCGCACCGTTCTTCAATCCGCAGATCTATACGGCCATCGCGTGGCCCTGATTCACGGCCAACCACTTGATATGGATCTACCGCGGTATCTCGCCGACGTAATGGTTCTTCAATCAGACGAGAGCCCGACAGAAATAGAGAAACTGGCCGAATCGGTCCGACCGTTCGGAGGCAAAATGGTGATCCCCGCAACACCCGAAGCCGACAAACTGAAGCTCCCCGGCTTTACCGTTTCGAAACACGGCAACTACACCATTCTCACCCGTGCCTCGCTGCCTGGAAGCACCAATTATTCCGGCGACTGGAATGAAAGCTCCGACGAACTGGTCCGCGCACCATTCGGGGTATTGTGGTTTGATGATACTCTCGGCCATTTCAAACGATCCCCGCAACCCAAATTTATCGACGGTGTAATGATCTCGGTAGATAAAACGTGGACCGATGCTTCGACCCGGAAAGGCAAAGTGGACTATCGTCTCAAGCATTCCGTTTTTACCGATGTCTATACCGGCAGGATTCTTGACGAGACTGAAGCGACCGTTTTAAGGCAATCATTTTCCAACCGCGATTTCGAAACCGTTCAACCCTCCCAATACCGTCCACCCCGTCAAAAGAGCGACTACAAACCGGAACCACCTCTCGCCGGAACACGACGAAACCCGCTGACAGGTGAGGATGAACCGAGAGTCTTCCCGAAAAGCTACGGTTGCGACGGAGGTTTTGACTACGGAAATCTATATACCATGAGATCAGGAACTGCCGCTGTATATGACAAACGGCTCGAAAGCGGAACTATCAATCTAAGTGGACCGAGATCGGGTTGTACCAACAGCATCACACCGGCGAATGGTGTATTGAATGTGCCCTACTTTTTCGAAGGCTGTACCTGTAGTTACCCTCTTCCCACCGCTTTCAGTCTGGTCAGCATGCCTAAGACGCACGAGCAATGGGCGGCATGGGGCGAAGTGCCGGCCGAGTCTATCGAAGGGAAAATTGAGAGAATTGGAATAAACTTCGGCGCGCCCGGCGACCGGATGACTGATGAAGGAACTCTGTGGCTCGATTATCCCAACGTAGGCGGTCCTTCTCCGCAAATCAGCCTGGAAGTATCACCAGTCGAATCGATCAAATACCACTATCGGCATTCGATTTGGATAAACGATAAATCCGAAAGCGCCTGGCCGTGGGTTGTTTCGTCTTCAGTAATCGGAGCTGATAAAATCCGACTTACGGGTTTGAAAAATGGAACCTACGATGTTCGTCTGTATTTCGGCGAATTGATGGACGATGAACGGAGTTTCGATATCAGGATTCAGGAAAAACCGTTTCGCAGTGACTTCTCTCCCCGAAAAGAAGCGGGTGATACGTTCAGAGGAGTCGTACTAACTTCACCCCGTACCCAAATCAACGACGGGGCTTTTCTGCTCCAAATGACCCCGAAATCGGGCAACACCAGCTTGAGTGGACTGGAATTAATCCGAATGCCGGACGGGGAGTAAAACAAACTACTCTTCGTCAGCGGTTGTTTCTGCCACCGCCGGTTTATTTCTCGAAGAATAGACCAGCACTCCTTTAAGAGCATCGGACGCACGCTCCACCTGGGGATCGATAAATTTTTCCGCCCGCTTTCTCGTATCGGGACTCAATTCATCCCGGCGAAACCAGGTCATCAGAGCTTTTTCCTCCGCCGGATTCAATGTTACCCGAATATTGGGTTCCACGCCGTTTTCGTGAATGGTGATATGGTTCGGCGTATAGTATTTTGCTGTGGTCAATCGAATCGCTTTGCCGTCCGAACCTTCGATAGGCAGGATCGTCTGCACCGAACCTTTTCCGAAAGAAGTAGTTCCCACAACAATACATCGTTTGAGATCCTGAAGAGCGCCGGCCACCACTTCGGAAGCACTGGCCGAAGAGTGATTCAACAGAGCCACCACGGGATAATCCCGATCGCGACGCTTGTTCCTCGCACTGGTTCGGTAAATTTTCGGAGGTGACGGGGAGCCCGGCTTACCTTCGGTGGTTAACACTACGGTCCCTGCCGGCACAAACTCCCCGCAGACATCAATCGCGCTTCGCAGTAAGCCTCCAGGGTTGTTTCGCAGGTCGAGAATAAAGGCCTCCATGCCTTCCTGCTCCAGTTTATCCAGGCCGTCGGCAAGTTCCTTCGCGGTGGGAGCGGAAAATTGCAGAATCCGGGCGTATCCGATCTTATGCGGCCCGGTATAGCCTTCGTCGAGCATCATAATGTCTTTCACCGAAGACTGGATGATGACTTCGCGGACCATTTCCATTTCAATCAACTCTCCTGTGGCCGGTCTGCGAACGGTCAGTTTCAGTTGTTCACCGGGTTTGCCGCGCAACATATTGATCGCTTCGCTGAGTCCTACGTCTTCGGTGAGAGTATCATTCACCTTCAAAATATGATCTCCCGGCAGCAAACCCGCCCGGGCAGCCGGTCCGTCTTCCCTGACAGTGATGACAGTCAGTCTTTCATTTTTCGATGAAACCGTGATCCCGATCCCCTGATAGGTGCTGTCGGTATTCTGTTTCAGTTGATCAAAAACGGTTGGCTGCATGAACTGGCAATGCGGATCAAGATCAGCCAACATTCCCTGCAGCGCACTGTTGATCAGCTTTTCGTAGGACGCTTTCTCCGGATCGACATACTGTTCCCTGATGGTTTCGAGAACCCGGGTAAACAGTTTCATTTCTTCATATCCGTCTTCGCCGGCATCGGCGAGCTGAGCGTGAGATGATTGATGAGTAAAAACCAGAAGGGCAAATACACCGATCCAGGGTCTTGATAGTAATCTGATCATATACTGAAGTAATTGTCCTCCGGGAGAAGGACGAATTCAAGACCCGTTTTTTTAGAACGTGTTAAAGCGGCCAGATCCCGCTGCTTTGCGGAATCTTGAGACTCATCCCCGGTCGAATTCGAGAGAAGAGGATATTGTTTGTGGTCCTCAGTTTAAGTGGCGCCACTCCAAACTTACGACTGATCGACCAAACCGAATCCCCGGACTGAACGGTATAGGATTTCATAGACGAACCTGAAGAAGTTGATCTCTTCGAAGGTTTGCAGGGGTTTTCAAATGATGGAGTCGGGAAATGGATGGGATCCAATGCCGGACCACTGGAACGCCCCGGATAGTGAGCCGCCGCCGGAACTTCCCTCGATCGGGGAAATGATCTGAGAACCGGTGCCCTCGCAATTTGAGGCTCTTGCGGAGTGACCGGCGTTGCGGTACCGCGATACGGGGAAGTTGAAGGCACCCGCCTCGCTATAGCTGTTGGCTCCTCGACCGGAATGGCCCGGACCGGAGCAGGTCTTGATCGGGAGTTAGGATTGTAACCAAGCCCCAGTGGATCCTCTTCATTGGGAAGAGGAGATGCTGACGGCAGAGGTTTCGCGCTGACAAAAGGTTTCACCGGATCCCGCGGAACAGTTGAGTCCCGATAGCTCCCCGAAGTGTGTCGGGGCGCTGAACCGGCATAGGTCCTTGCCACCGGCGCTTGTGGAGCCTGCACCCGACTCCTTTGTGCCACCTTACGATTGGGAATCACCAGAACCTGATTGGGATAAATTACCGAATTTTTCATCCGGTTTGCCGACATGATTTCCTCCCAGGAAATCCCGAATTTAAGGCCGATCCGATATAGATTGTCCCCCCGTTTCACTTCATAGCGTTGATCGGCCTGAACATTGTCGACCAAAAATACCAATGCGAGTGCAGCAATGGGGCCATTCAAAAAGAACTTGAACATAAAATATCTGGATGTGTTAACGCGGACGGTTTGACTCATCTCAACTCACATTATGCATATAAAAATGCGAAATGTGAACCATTTTATTACATGGTTAGTGCAAATTTTCTTCTAAGAACCAGTCAGTTAGTTTATTTGATCAATTGTCGCCCGACGCAAACCTCACCCAATCTTCACGCAGCCAATCGACTACCATCTCGATTTGTTTATCAGTGAAAATCTTTTCCTCTTCGAATACCGGCATCCGGTCATTGTTTTTTCCGTAAAATTTCGGGTGGGAAGGGTTCTTCGTGAAATCAATCGTCCATTGGCGGGAGGCCCAACCGTTCAAATCTGGCGTAAATGAGGCTTCACTTTCCTCGCCATCGAATCCGTGGCAGTCCGCACATGTCGCATCCACCCCTTCGATTCCTTCAAAGAACAGATCGGTACCCTCCTGAATCAATGCCGCATCCTTCGCGTCCATTTCCTCCTGGTAACTCAAATCAGCCTGAGCCGAAACAGCAGCGACAATCTTCGAAAGCTGCGCCTTCCCTTCTTCCGACAAATTCTCCAGATCTTTCACAAATCTCACCATTCGCGACTTTTTGCCGTTTTCATCGGGCTCGACAAAGGCCGTTCCGTGAAAGTATTTAATCGTTTCAATCTGATCGGGATCCACAAATCCCGCCAGCCATTGCCGGGAACCAAACCGGTACAGATCCGGAGCGGAGGGTTCATTCTGAGGTTTCCCCATTCCGTCGTGCCCCATGTACGTATGACAACTGGCGCATTTCGAAGCGAAAATCCGGGGCCCCTGAGTGTAGGGATCATTCTGCAGCAGCTCCACGGCTCCAATCGGCGGAATCCCCTCCGGAGACTGAGCGAGTTCCATCACCCGGGCGGCATCCCGTTGCGCAATTTTCTTCGCGAACTGATACTCCTTATCTTTCGCATCATGATTGAATGCCATCGCCGTGAGTGTGGCGAAGATGAAAAGAAAGCCGCCTGAATAAATCAAATTCGCTTTGTGCCCCCACGGCCACTTTGAAGCCACAATCGGCATCGCAAAAAATCCGACCACAGCGAGAGCCGGGAGAATTAACCCTCCGATGATCAAACTCTTTCCGGGGAAATATTTCAGAAACTCAAACAGAAACATGAAATACCAGTCCGGCCTGGCAGGGAAACGCTCAGCCGGATTTGAAGGAGCCGTCAACTCAGCCCCATGATGCCGGAGTGTGAGAATCAACACGACCATCATCACCGCAAGGCAGGCGACAGCATCCCGGAAAATCTGATCGGGCCAGAACCAGCCGTCCCGGCGTTTCTTTTTTCCCGGATGAGCCGGGGTAATTCCGTGTTTCCGAAACAGGTAGATATGCCCGACAATCACCATCATAACCAGGACCGGAAGCACACCGGCATGAAGGGCAAAGAACCGGGTCAGAGTATGGTGACCGTAATCCGGACCACCTACAATCACCCGCTGAATATGCTCACCGAATACCGGCACTACTCCGGCCAGATTTGTCGCCACTTTGGTAGCCCAGTAACCTTTCTGGTCCCAGGGGAGAAGATAACCGGTTAACGAAATCGAAAGGATTAAAAGCAGCAGGATCAGACCGGTCCAGAAGTTCACCTCCCGCGGGGCTTTGTAGGCGCCATCGATCAGGACCTGCCCCATGTGCAATACCAGCAGAATGGTCATGACCTGAGCGGTGTAGTGATGAATCCCCCGCAGGAGCCATCCTCCCGTCATTTCATGCTGGATATAAAAGACGCTTTCCCAGGCGGTTTGCGAACTGGGAGAATACGCCGCCCACAGCACAAGTCCGGTGATGATCTGCACCATCAACCCGAAGGTCAAAGTCGAGCCCCACACATACCGCCAACGGGCACCGCCGGGAACGGATTCAAATAACACTTCCTTCAGCAATCCCCGGTATCCGGTCCGGTCATCCAACCAGTCGAAGGTACTCTTCATCGACCGACTGGAAACCCAGTCTTTGAGCAGGCTTTTTACAGTAAACATTACGCCGGCTTTTTCTCTGCGATTCCTGTTTGGAAGTTTTGAAACTTCACCCAGACCTGGCCTTCCTCCACTTTGGTCTCCAAACTGTCCAGCGGTCGGGCACTGGGACTGCCCCTGCCCTGAGCCCCGTCTTCCAGCGCAAAATCGCTGTTGTGACAGGGACAAAAATAGTCTTTTTCGACATCCCGGTATTCAATGGCGCATCCCAGGTGGGGGCACACCACGTTAAAGGCCTGAATGGTATCGTTTTTGAGCCGGCGAAGATAAACCGCACCGATCACGCGATCCGGAAAACGCGACCAGGCATCCTGTTTGTCTGCTTTGATCACATATTTCTGCGGAGTCCCGTCGGGCGGCAGAGAATCGAGAGTTGTCACATCGATGAATTCCGCATCCTTGGGAGGCAGACGCAACGGATCGAGAACCACTGCAATACCTGCCGCGGCCGGAACACCGAGCATTGCACAACCGGCACAAATCGAACCGGCTTTTTCTAAAAATTCCCGACGATCATCTTTCGCCGAATCAGACTTCTTCATTAAAAAAGACTCTACCCGAGATTTTCTTCAATCCGGCGACAAACTTCTTCGACATTTGCCCGGCTGTTGAAAGCGGAGATACGGAAATATCCTTCACCAGCCGCACCAAATCCGGCTCCGGGTGTAATCACAACATTGGCCTCTTCCAACATCCGGTCGAACATTCCCCAGGAATCAACACCCTCCGGGCAGTTCACCCAAACGTAGGGAGCATTTACGCCGCCGAAAACCGAAAGACCGATTTTCTGACAAACTTCGCGGAGTAATTTCGCATTGCCCATGTAGTGCTCGATCAAAGCCGCGACTTCTTTTTTGCCCTGATCGGAAAAGACCGCTGCCGCGCCGCGCTGGACCGGATAGCTGGCGCCGTTGAATTTGGTACTGTGACGACGCGACCAAAGCTGATGCAGAGAAACTTCCGTTCCGTCCTCCGCCGTTCCTTTCAGAGCTTTCGGAATCACTGTGTAGGCACAGCGAACTCCGGTGAATCCCCCGTTTTTGGAAAATGAACGAAATTCGATGGCACACTCTTTGGCTCCTTCGATCTCGAAAATCGATCTCGGCACATCGTCCTCCTGAATGAAAGCCTCGTAGGCGGCATCATAAAAGATGACCGCGTTGTTCTCTCTGGCGTATGCCACCCACGCTACGAGCTGTTCACGAGTCGCCGTGGCACCGGTCGGATTGTTCGGGTAACAAAGGTAGATCAGATCCACTTTTTCATCCGGGATAGCAGGAACGAAATTGTTTTCCGCCGTGCAAGGCAGATAAACCAGGCCGGCAAAGGCACCGTTCTCATCTGCTTCGCCGGTGTTGCCGGCCATTACGTTGGTATCGACATAAACCGGATAAACTGGATCAGTGATCGCAATCTTGTTCCCGGGTCCGAAGATTTCGAGAATATTTCCTGTGTCACACTTCGAGCCATCCGAAATAAAGATCTCGTCGGCGGAGATTCCGACGGATTGAAACTGGTTTTCGGCGATCGCCTCTCTCAGAAATCCGTATCCCTGTTCGGGACCATAGCCCCGGAACGTTTCGCGGTTGCCCTGCTCATCGACAGCCTCATGCATCGCTTTTCGGACCGATTCCGGCAGCGGTTCGGTAACATCACCGATTCCGCATCGAATCAATTTCCCGGCGGCCTCAGGATTGGCTTCCGTAAAAGCGTTGACGCGACGGGCGATCTCCGGGAAGAGATAACCGGCCTTGAGTTTGAGAAAGTTGTCGTTGATTCGCGGCATGATCTTGAGTAGTTGAAATTTGAAGTCCTAAAAAGTCGTAAGATCCCGTCTGAGCAACGTTTTTTTCAGACTGTTTCACGAAATTTGACCAGGCGGGAAACAACCGGCAACACACAAAGCTAAGAAAAAATAGACCATCACCGCTTGGCATCTAATAATAATTAGCATTTCCACACTTACTCAACCCGCCATATTAATAAAAGTAAATTTTTCTTAATATTTAATATTGTTTTTGATAATAGCTTTCATAAAATACGGTTTTTGCTTGGAAATTCTGGCAATTAAACTAATTTTTCTTAGTTTGAGCGCTTTTAACTACAGCAACGATTTTGATCGCCCTTTCTCCGATCTGGGGCAGGAGGACCGGGCCTGGTTGATGACAAAAGTCTGGGCGCACCTTAAGGTAAGAAATCTTAGACCGGCGGCTCCGGCGCCTCCTGGCTATATGCCGCCTTCCAACAGCCCGGTGTACCAAATCTGGTCGGTGTTGAGAGAGCACGCCTCGATCGATGACTTTCATGAGGCTTCCTGCTGGTGGGTCGATACCGGTTTCGCTGTCGAAATCGAAAAGGCAGCTGACGATTTCCAGGATGTCGCCACTCCGGAAGTATCAAATCCCGCTGTTGCTGAGATTGCAGAGACCCGGGACACCGTCAGCCTGCCGGTTGCGACAGTCTCCGAACGCGATGTCGTCGATCACTTTTTGAATAACTCCGGGCCGCTAACCGATCCCCAAACGGTTCTTTTACTGTTCCGCTGGTTTGAACTGGAAACGTCCGAAGTCGGATATCAGGCCGGGCATTTCCGGGCTGAGCTGGAACGCCGGAGTATTCAGTTAAAAAATGTTGATGCTACTCTGGGAGCGATGGTCAACAAAGGCTTGATCGACTGCGTGGCTACAGTTCCCAGAAAAACCTATACCATGGCCGCTGAAGGAAAGAAATCCGTCGAGTCCCTTCTTGCGCTTTGCCCCGACCTCGACGGTGAACCTCTGATTAGTTAACCCGCCGCCATGGCTACATTTCTGGATCACGCTTTTCTCAGCTACTCAACCGATGACGAAGACGCCGCTCACGAGTTGGTCTACGGTCTCGAAATTCGGAAGAAATCGATATGGTTTGCACCGAACCGAATTGGTCTCGGCGAACATATCTCTATCAAAATCGAACGGGGAGTCGACAACGCCAGGCATCTCATTGTGTTGATTTCACCCAGCTACCTCAGCTCCGAATGGTGTTCAATGGAAAGGCACTCCGCTGCATTTCGCGATCCCAACAACGGCGATAGAAAACTGATCCCGCTGCTCCTGCAACCCTGCGATTTACCAGCAGGTCTGCGCCCGCTATACTTCTGCGATCTGACCAAAGGAATCACACCGGATAAGGTCAATTCCATTGCAGAAGCTCTTCAATAAATCTCGCGCCACTCTCCTGGCGACAAATCTTCCGGCAGGACGAACTCCCCAATCCTTACCCGGTGGAGAGATACCAGTCGGATTTTGTTGATCCGGTGAAACATCCTCTTTATCTGGTGGTATTTACCCTCCGTCAAAGTGACCCGGGCGCGGCACGGACCGAGCAGCTCCAAAAGAGCGGGCCGGGTTACGATATCTTCACAGGCAAAATAGAACCCCTGCTGAAATCTATCGATAGCCTCCTGGGGAATCGGTTCAGCAGTTTCCACGATATATACTTTCTCCACCTTTTCCTCCGGACGGCTCAGGTTTTCCGACCACAAACTGTCATTTGTTACAAGCACAAGACCGGTAGAAGATCGATCCAACCGACCTGCCAGATGGAGGGACTCCCGGGCTGGATGATCTATTAAATCCAGCACCGTCGGGTGATGCAAATCCGTTGTGGCGCTCACGAAACCTACCGGCTTATTCAGCATGATACGGATTCTTCGTCTGCCTTTCTGCAGAATTCGACCCCCTATCGCAATTTCGTTGAACGGATCAATCTCCGATGAAAAATTCTTTGATACCGAACCGGCAACCGACACTCTCCCCGCAATAATTTCCAGCCTCGCCGAACGAATGCTGACGGTCATCTTCTTTGCGATAAATTGTTCCAGTTTCAATTGTTCCAGTTTCAATTGTACCCTGTTGAATGACGGACTGTACCCTGTTGAATCGGATTTTCTAGACCTTAAACCGATAACCGAATTCTCTGATCGTCTCTATGTGCCGACCTGTTTCGAGTTCGATCTTCTTCCGCAAAGTGGTAATAAACCGGTCGATACTCCGGAAGGTAACCCGGGAGTCATAGCCCCAAACGCTGTCCATAATCTTCTGCCGACTCAAAGCTTCACCACTGTGCTGAATCAGGAAAGCGAGTAGGTCATATTCTTTCGGAGACAATTTCACAGGAGTGCCGTCTTTGTTTCGCAGCTTATGAGAAAATTGATCCAACTCGAAATCCCCGAAACATACAGTCATATTATTCTGCTCTTTCTCAGCCGGGCCGGTGCGGCGCAGCACGGCCTCAATCCGGGCCAGAAGTTCTTTGATACTGAAAGGCTTCGCCAGGTAGTCATCCCCGCCCAGACCGAGACCGAGTAGTATGTCGGATTCCTCACTTTTGGCAGTCAGAAAAATGATCGGTGTTTCTACATTTTCCGCTCTCAGATATCTACAAATTTCATATCCGTTTACGAATGGCAACATCACATCGAGAATGATGATGTCGAATTTTTGATTCAAACCTGCTTCGAGAGCTTTCTCCCCGTCAGATGCCGTAGTAACCCGGTAATTCTTTGCGTGAAAAGTATCCGACAAAACCCGCAGCAAAGTAGGGTCATCCTCGACCAGTAGTAGATTGGCATTCATACTATACTTTTGCGCCGGAACTGAGTGGTAACCGGATCTGAAATTCCGCACCCGGATATTCCCGGTCACCGGATGCGGCAAGCGATAGAGATCCTTTCATAAGACGGGTAATCCTCCGGCAAATGGCGAGTCCCAACCCGACCCCGGTCTGCCCGTCATCAAGCCGCCCTTCGCTGCGGTAAAAACGCCGGAACACGGCTTTGTGTTCGGCTTCCGGTATTCCCCGCCCGTTATCCATTACCGTGATCAATGCATTGCCGCCTGCTTTGGCTACATCAATCCGCACCCGGGGAGGTGTGCCTCCGTATTTCAATGCGTTTTCCAGTAGATTGGTGAAAAGTATAGAAAGACCGTTGTGGTCCCCCTGGACTGTGACTCCTTTTTCCCCGGTGATCGAAATTTCCCCCTGCACCGAATTGAAGCGCGGGGCCAGCATTCCTGCGATATCCTCGATCACTCTTGTCAGTGCAGTCTCTTTCCGCTCAATCGGAAGCTGCCCTTTTTCGAGTCGTCCGTAAGTCAGGAAGCGATCGGCAAGATGTTCGATTCTTTCATTCTCCCTCGCAATTAGCCGGAGATATTCACTCTGCACAGTCGGCTCAAGAGTTCCGGACTCCAGTGATTCAGTCAGGATTTTAATGGCTGCCACCGGCGTTTTAATTTCATGGGAAATGGTAGTAATCAGATCTTTGCGGATCTCATCGGTCTTCAAGCCCCGGTTCACAATCAACCAGACTCCGCCGGCAATCAAAATCGTACTAACGAGAGCAATCACAGCCTGCTTTAAAGTGGCTTTCTCCTCCTCCATAATGTGCTGGGGAATCTCGGTAACGGAATCGATCAATATATTCCATCCGGCGAATTCCCCGTTTACGATGCGATAGTCAAACTCACTTCCCGACATCGGCGTTTTGCTTTGGTATATCACCAGCCCTTGTTTGGAGATTACAGTCATCGGCAGATCCGACCCGAAAACATGGGTCAAAAACTGAACCAGCTGTTTGCCACTTCGGGACTGTTCACGAGGTTCCGTTGAATATCTTTCCACTGCGAGTCTCAACTGGGTGCGGAACGCAGTGTTCATCTCGTCGACAACCCGGACGTGTTCGTTGGCCATCTTCAACCACATCGTATGGATCAAAAACGACGTTGGAATCAAAGGCAGAAGCGCGAGGAGCACAATAAGCCCTTTGACCTGCCTGCGACCGATCCAAATAGCATTTTTCATAGAAAATGGCGGGCAGTGCCCGGAGGAACGAAGCACCACCCTCCAACGAAGCTTACCGCAAATCTCTACTCGGGGTCAAGAAGTTGCGCAATTTCGCCCATATAGGAGCCGACATCGAGAGCATTTTCGTCAGGATAGCCATAGCGGGGAATGAACCGGGAATCCCCGTCCCCGCTCATTCTGTAGACATGACCGCTGCCGCCCACTGTAACAACGATGCCTTTACGACCTTCCCAGCAGCCGCCTTTTACTCCGTTGGTGCTGGTGTATTTGCCGCTCCCGTCCGTTCCGTCCACGACAAGTGGCCAGTCGGTTCGCGAGGTGTCGAGCAGTCCGGCGATATACGCGAAATGATTTTCGCCGGCGCGAAGACGATCCTCCGGCTCATCGATCCTGCCGTCTGCTTTTTTGCCCCATGCGGATCGTTTTACGGCAAAAACCCGCTCCGAATCGATGTAGTCCGGCAGCAGCAGACGAAACGCATCGTTTGACGTGGAAATCGTTTCGCCTTCGTCGGTTTCAAATCCCGGGAACGCGCCTTCGTAATCCTGAGCGTAGGTTCTCAACCCCATTGCGATACTGCGGGCATTGCCCATTGCTGCATTTTGCTGGGCGTTGATCATCGCAATTTTTAATCCCGGAGAGGCTACCGCTGTAAGTATCGCCATGATTGATACAACGGTCATCAGCTCGACGAGGGAAAAGGCCGGGCTCCGCATTCTTTTGTGTTTCGTGGTATGTTTTTCGGTTTTCATAGTGTGTATATAGTTATGATTTCAGTAGATCAATGATCTGAAATCGACACTACGGAACCTCTGTTACCGTTTTGTTACCGGTATGTGATACCTTGGTGAAATAGCGGATTACTGCGGATCTATCACCAGAAAACCGTCATCGTCGATAAGTTTTTCCCGACCGGCGGGAATCCACTCAGCCGGTTGCGAATTCGCGGATTTGCCGGATGCGGTGGTTTGGAAACGGAGAAACAATTCGCCGTCCTCCAGCTTCGCCGCGACGCCGGGCAGAAAGCGCCCCGCTGTGCCGGCTTTACGCTCCTTCATCGGGATTTTGTCCGGGGCCGGATAGACTTCAGGACGCGCCATCGTTACGATCCTGCCGCGGTGCGACCAGCATTTGGAAAGCGGTATTTTGATTTCCGCCTCGCGATCAGTGATCTGCCGGGCATCTGCCGCTTCATCAAAAACGAGGGCCCATCGAAGATTGGGCAAATCGAAAATCCGGTCAATCCCGTTGTAGAAACTCATATCCCCGACCACCAAATCCGCATTCTGCCCCTCAGCCACCGCCCGGAGGATTTGGCCGTCGTCGCGCTTCGAATAGGAACGGCTAATAATCCGCCCCCGGTTGATGACCGGAATCCAGATCTGCATCATCTGCCCGACTATAGAATTCATCGGAAATTCACTCAAAATCGTGTCCCGTTCGCGAATATAGTCAGCCGAGAGTATTTGAATCGCATTTCGATGGATATCAGAAGACGACAAAAATACCGGCTCCTGCTCGGGCGATTCTATTAATCCGATTGCTTCCCGATTTTTGTCGCGCTTATTGATTTCAAGACGCCATTTGGTAAACCAGGCAGGCTCAAATTTACTGAAGAACTTTTCCTGGCTCAGTACCATTCGCCCCGGCGAAGTCAGTTCCGAATGAATATCGATAAACCGACCTTCCTCACCCCGCCAAAAATCTATGAGATGAGGCATAAAAGCTTTTGCGGTAATCACAGTCCGGATCTTGTGCCGGTCCATTTCGAGCGCCAGCTTTTCCACTTCGTCAGGCCGCAGGTTGAACGGCAGACTTACCGGTGTTTTACCAGCCAGAAACAGCCCCATATTGATTACTGCCGGGTAAGGCCCCGGAGGGAGGAGAATACCTATCCTCTGATAACTGTCAGGAGGGTTGTTGATCCAACGCCGGGCAATTGAAATCGCGGTAGCCAGAAACTGCCCACGGGTCCAGCGTCTCGGATTCTTCGCATATTCATAGCTGAAATTCTCCCGCCGCCCCTTTTTCAAAGCGTGAATCACTGTTGTCTCAAGATTCTCTTCAAAACACCGGCGTGCATTAAAAGCCTCCACTGAGGCGGACAGCATCCCTTCGAATATCTTTTTAGTAGTCACCTCCCCGGCGGGAATCGGTTCCCCGAAGGCTACCTGAATCGGGCAGAACATTTTTTTCGGCCACTTTTTGAAATACTTGCCTCTTTCAAAGGAAAAAATCGATCCCCACAACCCGTCTGCATATACCGGAACTACAGGACATTCCGCCCGGCGCGCAATCAATTCACTACCTTTTTTCAGGTCGTTTATCATTCCGTTCCTCGTCAGACCACCTTCGGGAAACAGACAAACGACATCCCCGGCTTTGAGCGCCTCTATCGATTTGTTGATCGCATCGCGCGGGCTCGACTGGTTAATAGGTATCGCCCGGAACAGTTTCAAAAACCACCCGAACCCGGGGTGTTTTACATACTTATCCACAACAACAAAACGAACCGGCCTCGGACAGGTCAGATAATAGACAAAGGAATCAATATAGGTAACATGATTCGGCAATATCAATACTCCGCCATACGAAGGGACATTGCTCAATCCGACACGCCGGACCCGGTATAACAACCGGAACAAGGGTAGAAACAGGATCTTAAAAAACAGTCTGGCGAGATAACTCATCAATTTTCGGGGACGGATTTTCCATCCTGAATTTTCATCAAGCCGGAAACATACCAGGTAAACAGGAGAGTTGGGATGACAAAAAACAACATTTGATATCCGAGAGCCAATCCGAATTTAGTAAAAATCAGTGATATGACGATAGCGAGCAGACTGGTTATTGAAGTGAACACCGCTGATGCCCCGATAATTCTGCCCCGCGTCTCGTTCGGCGCGATGTCCTGAAGATTAGAACTTAGCGGAACGAGGAAAAAACCGCCAAAAAATCCAACCGTAATGAATCCGGCATAGAACCCGAAACTTCCGCCGGGGAGAAATCCGGTCAGGATCATCCCAAGAGTTAAACCAATCCCGCCTATGGGAATCAGACCGAGTTTTACTCCATTCCGACTGATGTTCGAAACGAGCACACTGCCCACCATTAATCCTATACCTATATACCGAAACAACCGCGACGATTCGATAGAAGCATCTCCGGGTGCCTCGGGGTGGAGCATTTTTCCAAAATCAAAGAGGATCACGCCGAAGAAGGTTGCCACCAGCCAATAGTAACTGATTCCCAGAGCTGTCCTTCGCATAGCATCGCCGTGAAACAGCTCCTTCAGGTAGCCGAAGTGTCGCCACAGAATAGGGATTTCAAATTTCTTCGCCGTCTGCACCGGAGTTTTGTTTATCGAAAAGTGTAACAGGAGAGGAATAAACGAGAATAGCGATACGGCGAAAATCGGTAGATAGGCGGCACTCCAGTTGTCTTGCCCCGCGTTGCTGAGCTTACCGAACCACTCTCCCCCTAGGGTGATTCCGCCGAGAATCGCCAGCATCGTGAGCATCTGGGCGAATCCGTTCGCAAAAGTGAGCTTTCGCGAACCGACCAGCTCCTTGAGAATCCCCTGTTTGGCCGGGCTGAAGAATGTCGACTGAAGTGAAAGAAAAAACAGACCGAACACCGCCACCCAGAGATTCTCCATTTTAATCCCGATCAATGTCAGAACAAGGATGACGAGCTGGCCAATCACGCACCAGAAAATGACGTTTCGTTTCGAAAATTTATCCGCGAAGTATCCTGCCAGCGGCGAAAAGATAATGAACGCCAGAGGAATAAAGGCCGAGAAAACCCGCTGAGCGTTGTCGCCTATAAACTGACCGCTGGCCACAGCCCCGGCGAGGGAAATCAGAATGATTTTGAGGAAATTATCGTTAAAAGCATTTTGCGCCTGGACGAAAAGAACGCCGGCCAGAGATCGCCACGGATTTTTAACGGGAAAATGATTCGGGTCAGACATGATAGAAGTGGGCCCATTGTAAACGATTCTTAACAAAAACCACGCCAAATCTTTTCGCATTGTACCCTGTTGAATCAAGGATCTAACAGGGTACAATTCGGGACTGTACCCTGTTTAGTTGCGAAGCGAATCGATCTCACTGCGGGGCCGAATTCGCTGAGTAATCGTTTTCAGAACCTGTTGACTGCCGGAATCGTCACCTTTCTTGAGAATCATTCCGACCCGATTTTCCAAAAATCCTCTTTCAGCGTCGGTTGGTTCCTTTCCGGTCATCACGATAATCGGAATGCTGGCGAGATTTTCGTCTTCCTGAATTACTTTCAGAAATTCGAAGCCGTCCATTTCCGGCATCATTAAATCGAGCACAATCGCTGCGGGGCGGGTCTTTTTAAGTACCTGGAGAGCCTCCAGTCCATTGGATGCCAGAGAACTTGACCAACCGGAATCTTTCAACAAGCGGGCGAGGGCCTCGGTGGAATCAACGTCATCATCGACGATGAGAAGATTACGTTGCAGGGCAGACTTCGTGACCCGTGAAACAACACGGCTAAGGCGGTCTACATCGACCGGTTTAACCAGATAATCCTCCACATCCAGCGCAAAACCGTTGTCCGCCTCGGCCATAATCGAGACCATAATCACCGGAATCCAGTCAGTCTCCGGGGAGGCTTTTAACTCCTTCAACACAGCCCAGCCGTCTTTTTCTCCCGGCATCACAACATCCAGGGTGATCGCTTCGGGTTTTTCCCGACGTGCTATTTCCAGTCCTTCGTCGCCGTTGCCGGCGGTAATGACCTGATAGCCGTCTCCTTCAAGAATGCGCGTCAACAGCAACCGAACCGAGGGGTCATCGTCAATTACCAGAACTCTGGCTCCGGCTCCACCCCGGGAATTTTCTGCATGGATTGCGATTTTCTCGGCAGCTTCCTGCGGAGTGGATACCTGTGCCGCCGGAGAGGAAAAATCCCCGTCTGCGGCAGTAACTTCGTAATGCTCGGAAGTAGGTATCCGCGGGATCAATACCGAAAAACTCGTACCGGACCCGAATTCACTGACAAATCCGATTTTCCCGCCCATTCGTTCGGTAAGCTCTTTGCAAATGGATAAACCAAGACCGGTCCCCCCTGCGTTGTCTTTTTTATTCGAAACAAACGGGACAAAAGCTTTGGCCTGCTCGTCGGGAGACATACCGCGACCGGTATCAATGACGGAAAACTCCACCCAGTCCTCGCCGCGAACCGTCCGGGACTCGACTTTGATCTCGACCTTACCCTCTTTGGTAAATTTGCAGGCATTGCCAACGAGATTTCCCAGGATCTGGCGGAGGCGGCGCTCGTCTGCGGTAATACGTCCGATAGCCTCCGGGCAGGTCAGCTCGAGATCGAGGCCTTTTTCCGTGGCATCGGCGAGAAAATTCACGTGGAGATCCTTAGCGAAAGATTCGATATCGATATCATTCCTAATCAGAGTTTCCGCGCCCATGATGATTTTCTGATACTCAAGAATGTCGTTCACCAGATTCAATTCCCTTGTGGCATGTTGGTGAATTTTCTCGACATCCTGCTTCTGCAAACCATCGAGTTCAGTGAGTTTAAGCGCTTCGACCTGCAGGAAAATGGCATTTAACGGCTGCCGCAAATCATGACTCACTTTCGCGACAAAGGCATCTTTCTCATGGCTCAAGCTGCGGAGTTTTACATTGGCCTGCTCCAGATCGTAGTTCACTTTGCGGAGATCCGAAGTGCGGTCGGAAACTCTCTGTTCCAGTTTTTCCTGGGATTCGATGACCTCTTCAAAGAGTCGCTTCGAAGCTCTCGCGATATCTCCTACCTCGTCCCGTCTTTTAATCGCCAGATTGTTAGCAAGGAGCTTCAGTTGATTGTGTAGATTATCATCACCGCTTGTCGTAATTTTCTGAGCGGTTTTCGTCATCGCTTTTAAAGGCCTGATGAAGAGCATGGCGATCAGGAAAGCTAGTATTCCGGCACCGCCGGCAATCACGAACGCATTCCGGCGCAGCGCTCTCATTTCATGCTGGATGGACGAAGCCAACTCATCCTCCATCACCGCGTAATGAATCAAATAGCGGTCCAGATTTTCCCCGGCCCCAATCAACAACTGCACAGCCCAGGCGTGGATTTCATCGCAGTGGACTACTTCCCGCCAGGTAATTTTATCGTATTCCTGGGGGAAATTACGCCGCAGGACTTCGATAGATTTCTCTTTCAAAATTTCCAGTTTATCGGGAGAATCTGCCAGAAGTCGCAACTCCTTAACGCCGCCACTCAGGCCACCAACCCGGCCGATGTGTCCTGTCGACAAGTTCAAATCGTCAAAGTATTCACCGCTGGAATCAAAGCTCAGCGCCAGTGCCAGGTCTTTCCCGGGGATCCCCTCCAAAAAATAATACGGTTTATCGAGTTTTACCCACTCCTTTTTTACGAGCCGTTCCACCCGGGGTTGATTCTGATCGGAAGAAGAATCCATTTCTTTTGCGAGGTTCAACCTCAGCACCGGATCCTGACTCAAGCGGCGGAAAACTTCATCATTGCCCTCTCCGGGCGGAACCAGTTCATCAGCCCGCTGTAGCTGCTCTCCCGCCTCGTTTTCCAGGACATAGAACTGCCTGGACCTGGGTTGGGTATCGAGGTTGGTCACGATCCGGATATAATTCTGGGGTCCGGCAAATGCCATAGGGAAACGATTCAAAGGCGCCAATCCCCAAATCACGGGAACTCCCCGTCTCATCTCCTCCCGCTCACCTTCCTGCGGAAAAACCACTTCGATTCTTTGAATCGGGGAAAGGTGAAGTTGCGCGCCGGCAATGGAATCGATATCCGGCAGCCAGGCATTGGGGTGATCCAACTTGACCGGGGTATGGATTTCAGAAAAAGAAAACTCATCCCCGTCCAACCGGACGATATCGATATGGAGATAGTCATTCCAGTATCGCCGGCAGTATTTTCGTGCTGTTTCAGCGAGCCCCTCCCTGTCAATTCCGGCATTGACAGCATCGTGAAACTCCGGGCTAAACGCAAGATTCATGAGATCCTCCGCGAGCCCGTCCACTTTATCGGAGAGAGTCCAGCCTTGCAGCGAAGCCTCGTCACCGAGATCCACGATTTCGTGTTCCCGTAACACAGCCAGCGATTTTTGCGCCACGCCACGCGCCACAAGGATTGCCGACGCAGCCGCTGCGCACACCACAAGCAGAGAAACTTTTTCCCGGATTCCGAAAGTCATTTGAGAATTGGATGGTTCACATCGCTATCCTATGCGCTCTACGCCTTACTTCCAGCCAATAACGCAGTGAGATCCCGCCTCGATAATTCAGAAAAATCTTGAAACCCGGCTAATTAAATGATTATTAGATAGAAGATATTCACCACCAATGCAATGAGAGTATTCCCATTATTTTCTATCGGAATCACGCTGATCTTCTTTACCAGTTGCAAAGATATAAGCGACATTACCCCGGAATCACCCGGCGGTGAACCGGTAACCGGAGAAGTATTGCGACAGGCCCCCCGAAAGGTTTACCCGCTTACCCGCACAATCACCGATGTAGAGGGGCGAACCATTGAAGCACAAATACTTGGAAAGCAGGGACTGCAAATTGCGATTTCAAAAATCTCCGGAACGAAAAAGTATATCGTTCCGCTGGAGCGCCTAAGCAAACCGGATCAGGATTTTTTCTACAATTTGGCGGAAGGCGGCAGATTCGGCGAAGTAAAAGCCCAGTTGGACAAAGAGGCTCGACTCGCAGGTCGTGTAGCCAGGTGGCATATGGATGCTGTTGCAGCCGAAAGAGAAGCAGCCAAACTGGATCTGCCCATGCTTATGGCAATAATGATCAACGGCAATGAGGAGAGCGAGAATCTCGAACAGAAACTTGGTTTTTCGAGAGCGTTTCGCGACTGGGCTAGCACAAATCTAGTTCTATGCATGTTAAAAGTCGATGACCCGATGGGGAATCGAACCTCAAGCCACTCTGCGGTTGAGCATCGCAACACTGCGGCGAGGTATGGAGTCATTATATATTCGCGACCCTCTGTTTTATTAGTAAAGCCGGACACAAGATCAGGAAGAGTACTTCCCTGCGCTGCTTTTTCAGATCCCGAAAGCGCAATTACAAACCTGGCTTCCGCATTGGATCAAAGAGCAGGGTGGAATGCCATAGAGCCTCAGGAAGCACCTTTGAAAATGAGGCCACAGTCATCCGGAAGCTCTTGAAGATAGAACTCATTCTTGAGAAGGTCTTCTCAAGCAAGAATCATTTTCCTTCCCGAAATTGTTTAACATTAGCGAACCTGCGTTAGATAGAATGAAATTTATTGCTCTTTTCCCCTTTGTCTTATTACTCCTTTTATGTAGCTGTAAAGACATCGCCGAAGTCGATCCGACTGAAGAAAAACTGAAAGTTGTAGAATCAGAAACGCCCCCCCTGGAAACTCCTCCATCAGCTAAGGTCATAGAACCCTCAGTTGAACAGGGGTTTGCCATTCCAGCAGCGAGTACCGAGCCAAATAAACCGAATCCTGCAACAACGCCGTATAAGAAGTATTTTTTCCCTTTTGATCGCACAATTACAAATTCGAGAAATCAGACCATCAACGCTCAGATCACGGCGAAAGGTAAAGGCCACATCGCGTTTAAGAAAATCGGAGAACCAAGAGAATTTGTCGTTCCGATTTCCTCGCTTAGCCCGGAAGACATTGCGTTTTACAGCGATTTGGATGACGGTGGCAGATACGATGATGTGGTGGAAAGGATAGCTATTCAGAAGCGACTCTCCGGTAGATCAGCCAGATGGCATAGTTTTTTGGGGGCCGCCAAGGATGAATCGAAAACGCTCGGCATTCCGACAGTCGTTCTAGTCTTAATCTACGACCATGAGCTGAGTGATACGATTCGGAAACTTTTTTTCAATGAGGAATTTAAGAAATGGGCCGACAACAATGTGTGCCTCTGTTTACTCCAGGTCGATGATCCCAAATCCAACAAAACCAGTAGTTCCAATTCCCATGGTAATCTAAAGGACGCTCACAGGCTGGGTATCTCACGTTTTTCCAAACCTCACGTATTGGTAAATAAAGGAATTCGAAAATTCCCCTGTCCGCTGGGAGAGATGACAGACACCCGGGCGGCGATACAGATAATCGAGAACGCACTGATCAAGGAAAAAGACTGGCAAACAATCATTCAGGTATTTTAAATCTCCTACAACCTCGGCATCCCCGGGGGACGCTCGGAAAGTCGGCGAAACTCCCGCTTCTCATACGGAGTTTTAGCCACTTCTTCCGTAACCCCGCCGCGGATTTCCACGTCGCCGGACGATAAGGTCACCAAAGTAGGGCGATTTCCCTTTTTCTCGTAGTAACGTTCTCTCGCTACGACTTCTCCATCCAGATCTACCAGTGTGTAAAAATACTGCTGCGGAGCTGTCATATGAATGATGTGAAGTTGATTCGAACGGTCTATGGCGTAAAGCGGCGGGCGCACACTCAGATAATCTCCCAGAGAAAATGTCCGGATTACCCGGCCGGTGGAATTATCTTTCAGTCGGAAATAGAGAGCTTTTTGCCGGGCTCCGTGGAAATAGGTCAGCAATTCGTATATTCGATAGGTTCCCGCCCCGGGATACCCTTCAGGGACACCTACTACCTGATTCCAGAACGCCTTTCCTTCCGCAACCTGAACTGCCAGGGTTTTAGTTTGAAAAACCCGGTTGATCTGGGGAAATGAAACCGTTGCCCGGACCCGGTAGGTTCCTATCTGACCCATCGGATACACGTCGTTCACCACAACTCTCATCTGGTGAGTCTGGCCGGATGCAATTACCAAAGGCCTCGCGCCCCTGTTCTGAGTTACCGGGCTGATTAAATTCCCTCTGGAATCGGTCACGGAAAAGTCGAGCCAACTACGCCCGTTGGCGTTTCCGAGAATCAAATCCCGACCTGCCCGGTTCACAATAGTCAGCTTCCCTCCTATCGCCTCGTGAGCAATATAGACACTGCGATCCAGTTTCAAATCCACCAAAATTTGAGCATTTGATACGATCGGGGCAGCGCACAGCAAAAGCAATACCGCTGCCATTCGCCATTTACACTCAATTGTAGAAAAAAAAGTCATTGAAAAAAGCTTCCCGTTTCTAAACGCCTCCGACCGCTTGAAATTAGAGTCCAACCAACCTACAGATCACCGTAAATACTGTCAATGTATTCCGGGAGATACCGGTTTTACGAATTTCACAGCGAAAGCGAAACGACTTTATGCCACAGTATATCTCTCAACCATGGCAAAACCGTCCACCTCCATTCTGAGGGTTATCGCCCTGAAAATCGAGTTTCTCTACCGAAAATTCCACAGACTCATCGCGTGGCTAACCGGCTACTTGCGCCTGCCGATAACTTGTGATGTCTACTACGCCATCGAACACGAGCACGGAATGGCGATCAAGGGGCGGGTCATGAGGGTGCGAAAGATCCACGAACCGGATCCGGATGATTCGAGAATCCGAAACTTTCTCGAAATGTTTAAAAACTGGGTCACACCCGAACGTCCCTATACCGAAGTTTTGATTTCCTGGGGCAAACATCAGCTTTCCGTAAAATCCGACCGCGGCGGTTATTTCGAAGCGGAATTTGAGTCACCCCACCAACAGGGGCCGGTAATTTTCGAAATCCCTGTCCGTGGAGCTACCCCTGTATCAATTGACCCCGTTACCTACTCTCCTGCCGATGCGGAATACCTTCTCATCAGTGACATCGACGACACCGTTTTGATTACAAACGCCGCCACGACTCTGCGGATGATCGCCACCACTCTTCTCGGCAACGCTCTCACCCGCCAGATTTTCCCCGGAACAGCCGCTCTCTATCAGGGATTAAAACAGGGCACCACTGTCGAAGACCACCCGCATATCAATCCGATTTGCTATGTGACCAGCTCGCCGTTCAATCTCCACAACCTCGTCAGCCTCATCTTTCAAACCAACGAAATACCGGGCGGTGCCTTCCTCATGGCAGCCTGGGGAATGGACGAAACCAAGTGGTTCCGGCATGGGCACCGGGATCATAAATTCGAAGCGATCAAAAAAGCACTGTCCTGGTACCCTTCGCTTCCCGTAATTCTGATCGGTGACAGCGGCGAGCACGATACCGATATCTACGCCGAGGTCGCAGTCAAATTCCCGGACCGAATCATAGATGTGATGATCCGCAACGTGTGTAGTAAAAGTAAAATCGCCGTCTTGAGAAGTCGCTGGAATGAGTTGGTTGGTGAAGACAATTTCTTCATATTCAGCGACTGCATGGAAGCCGCCGCTCATCTTCGGCAACGTGGCAGAATCTCTCTTTCCGCCGTGGAAGCTGTAGCGAAATCAATCGAAGAAGCGGACGAAAGTATCCTCACTACACTGATAGAACCGATGCAGAAACACTTAAAAACTGAGGACAAAAACTAAGCCTTCCGATTTCTTTACTTCGGAATTTCGTTCAAAGTATAGTACGCCTCCGCATGCAGCAGGCCATTGCCCTCACCGTCTTTCAAGCCGGCAGATTTCAATGCATGAACATGCCCTTTGGTCAGCGGAGCCACTTTTATTACGACACTTTTCCCATCATCGCTAATGGAAGAAACTGTCACTTTTGGAACTACAGCATCGACCTCTTCGCTGCCGTATTTCTTACCGTAGTCATAGGTAAAAGCTTCCATCGAAAATGATCCGTCTTTCACCGAGCCCCTGTCGACTGGACTGGTAAAAGTCAGCTCAAAGCCATCTTTACGGGCACGCATTTCGTGAATTTCAAAAGGAACTTTTCCCGTCCAGTTTACCCGCTCAAAAGCATAGGGCTGCCCTCCTTTCGCACCCCAACCGCGATTTGATCCACCGGTGAACATGACGCCGTCTTTGGTGAGTAAAAGCCCGATATTTCCGCTTTGAAACCCTTCCAGAAAGGGAAACATCGCACCCTGATAAATCCCGTTTACTTTTTCCAGGTAGACACGGTGGACTCTCGACAAAGTCTGCTCACCGACAAAGGTCTGTCCTTCGAAAGGGCCGAATTTTCCCCTGCTCAGATCAGATTCGATTCCTGTGGGTGAATTTCCCACCCGCTTGTGGGGCAAAACCACTGCCGGAGGGATAAAAGTCGGAATTTTTTTTCGGGCCTCTTCTATACGGTCATCGATATCGTAATTGGGATGAGGTGGCTGAGCACCGATCGCCCCCTCCGCATATTCAAACCAGATATTGCCGTTCGGATTGCCCTGAAAAGATCCGGGCTTAACCCATTTCAACGAACTGGAGCCATTCCATGCTCCCTGGTTGTCAGTATAGAATACATCACCAACCGCATTAAACCCCACACCTCCAGGCGATCTCACCCCGCAAGCGGTAGGCAGCATTTTACCGTTTTCATTGACCCGCAAAATCCACCCCCGATAGAGTGATTCCGAAGTAAATGAACCCGTCAAACACAACGCGCACCAAAGATTTCCCTCTTTATCAAATCGTGAACCAAAATTGTACTCATGGTAGTTGCCATTGATCCCCCAATCATCACTCACCGTTTCAAAAATGTCCGCTCTTCCGTCACCGTCTTCATCCTTCATCCGCGTCACTTCAGGGCGCTGCACCGCATAAAGCCAACCGTCCTTCCACGCAAGACTCAGCGGTTCATGGAGGTACTCCGCAAACACTTTCCACTGCGCCGGTTTTTCCGGATGAGTAAACGCATTGTCGATTGTCCAAATCCGCCCCCGCCTTGTCGAAATGGCTACCTTTCCATCCGGCATCAGAGCAATACCGCCCACTTCCGTCTGATTATCTCCGGGCGCTTTAAAGGATGTGATTGTGTAATAATCAGATTCTTTGGGAGAATCGGCAAACAACAGTCCGCCAAGGATAAATGAAACAATAACGAGTAGCGAATGTATAGCATTCATAGGTGATTCAACAGGGTACAATCGAAGATCTAACAGGGTACAATCGGCTTACTTGACAGCCTCTTTGCGCGGAGAAGTCCAGCGGTAGGTCACTTTTATTTCAACATCTTTGTCAATCAAAGCGAGAACTTCTTTCTTCCCTTCCGACTGCCGGAAAGTGGGTTCCACGCCTTCGATATATATCTCCAAATTTCCAACCGATATCCAGTCGGAGTCTTTCTTTTTCACTGCCGGAGACATATCCGAAATTCTGAAATAGCAATGATCCGGAGCCTCACCTGCGAACTTGATCAAGCGAATCAGTGCATCCTCCCTACCGCTAATGGCCGGGGTAAAAGTATCGGTAACTTCTATATCTTTGTAGTTGTACCGGAAAGTAGGGAAACGATTTCCATCAAGCCGGTATCCACGAAACTGGTAGTCCGGGTGCTTACGGTTGAAAGTATGTTCCTTCACCGGATTTGGGACATCTCTCTCGTATTTGATTTTTGCCTCCGAAAAAGAAACCCACGGTTCGTCCAGACTCTCCAATTGCTGAAGCGGAAGTCCGTGCGCAATTTTGGTGCGCGGACCACCGACTGGCTCACTGCCCGACCCGCGACCGTTCCAGTGCTTTGCAGTATCCATAAATCCACCCCGCCACACGTAAGCCAGATTGAGGACGTCCGCATCCCATACAAGATTGATGCCTCCAGGGTAGCCGACTCCTATCGCTCGCGGCTTTGCATCAGGGAGAAAAGCCCGGTGAACGATGGCTTCGTCGTTTTCCGGTTTCAAAATAATCGGCGGATAGACTTTCTGTTTTTTCTGAGACTTCTTGACCGGCTTTTTAGATAGCGACATCTCCCCGATCTTTTTCGCCTCCACGGAAAGCCCCAGAGCCTCGTTTCCTCCGCCTTCAAAATAGAGCACTTTAAAAGTGTGCTCCCCGGCTTCCAGTTTCTCCGATCCCTTTCTGATAGTAGCCGGATGAATCCCGTCGTGATTGATTACGTTTTCCCCGTCGATAATCAATGCCGATCCATCATCGGAAAGTAGAGAAAATTCATAGGTATCTGTATAGGCGACTTTGAGATCGCCTTCGAAAACTATACCAAAATTGTCTTTCCTGTCTTTGACCACGTCCAGAGTCAATTTACCATCCTTGAGTTCTCCCCGCTGGACAGGCTCCATCGTCGAAAAATCCGGTAGCTTGCTCCATTTTCCCTCATACACGGAATAGGAAACATTTCGCAGCAGCGGACCTGTCTCCGCTCTGGCGACGACCTGGGCCAGTTCGCTTCGCTTCCACGACACAGAGCGGGATTTGTACTGGGAACGCCACCTTTTAACATCCCCCGGCTTTATCGTAGTTTCCGGGCCACCAAATTCCTTTCGGATATAGGCCGCCACCGCTGCGATTTGCTCGTCACTCAATGCGGCTTCGAGCGGCACCATCTGCTGAAGATATTTGCTGTCCTCTTTAACGATTCCTTTCAAAATGACAGCAACAAGAGGTTTTGCGATTTTCGATTTTACGAATTCTGAATCATGTAAACTGGGAGCCATCAATATATCTCCGGCCTTAGCGCCTTTACCATCGGCTCCATGACACAGTGAACAGGAAGCAAAGGTTTGCTTTCCCAGCTCCATAACCTTTTCACTCTGGGCGTAGACACCCGAAGTGAAGAGGAAAAATATAGCGATTACAGTCTTCATAAATAACTTTACCGGTTAGGAAACAGCGTTCTTCCTACACCACGGCGACTTAAAGGCAAAATCGGCATATTTCCCGATTCCGATCGGGCGTAATTGCGGGTTTTTGCTACGCTGTCTTGCGGATACCTTAACCACGTGAGCCGTTTACTGTCCATACTCCTCATTGCAGGGATAGGCACAGCTTCAGTCACGCAAGACAAGGCTGCTCTCGAATTTTTTGAATCGAAAATTCGGCCGGTTCTGGTGACTCACTGTTACGAATGCCACTCTTCCGCTTCGGGCGAAATCAAAGCGGATTACCTCCTCGATACCCGCGACGGTATTCGCAAAGGCGGCAAATCCGGGCGGGATGCCTTGATACCGGGAGATATCAACGGCAGCCAGCTGATCGAAGCGATTCGACACGTTCGCGACGACCTGAAAATGCCGAAGAAAAAGCTGCCGGATTCTGTCATCTCGGATTTCGAAAAATGGGTCGCGCTCGGCGCGCCTGATCCCCGCAACGGAATTTCGAAATTGCCGCGCGAAATCGAAGCCGAATCCCACTGGGCCTTTCAACAGGTCAGAAAACCGGATCTCCCTAACGTCAAAGACACAACCTGGCCCCGGGACCGGCTGGACTATTTTGTTCTTTCGAAACTTGAAGAGAATCTTATGAAACCGGTAGAAGACGCCGACCGCTACACATTGATTCGAAGAGCGACTATCGAACTAACCGGACTGCTTCCAACCAGGCAGGAAACCGACGAATTTTGCAACGATCCCGCAGATACCCGAACCGCCTTTGCGAAAGTAGTCGATCGACTTCTCGCCGACCCCGGTTTTGGCGAACGCTGGGGCAGACACTGGCTCGATGTGGCGCGCTATGCGGAATCGAGCAGTTACTCTCGAAATATGTTATATCCCTACGCCTGGAGGTACCGGGACTGGGTGATCGATGCCCTGAATGCTGATTTACCCTATAACCGTTTTGTGCGCCAGCAAATTGCCGGAGACCTGCTCCCGGCTGACTCTCCGAAGCAAAGAGATCACCAAACTATAGCGACCGGTTTTCTTACCATCGGTCCGAAAACCCTGAATGAAGCCGATCCGCTCCTCTTCGAACTGAATGTAGCGGATGATCAAATCGATGCGACGTGTCGGGCTTTTCTCGCGCTCACTGCAAACTGTTCCCGCTGTCACGATCACAAATATGATCCGATACCGGCTCAGGATTATTACGCTCTCGCAGGCATTTTTCGCAGCTCGAGAAATCTGGCCGGAGTTGCCACCAATGTTCGTTTTGAGCACCAGGACGCCTTCCCGCTCGGAGACGAAAAAGAGCAACTCCTGAAACGTCGTGAGGCAGCGATAACCCATGCCGAAAAAGTTCAAAAGGAGTATCTTGAACTGGTAAAGAAACGCAACTTGATCCGGGAACCACTGGAAAAACAGGGCCTCGACTGGAAGAAAAATCCAACCCCGGAATTGAAGGCAGCCGAATCTGTAGTTCAGGCTTTTCAGGCTAAGGTGAAGTCGGCAAAGGCAGCTATACCGGCTCCACCCGTCTATGCTATGGCTATGGCCGAAGCGGTAGTAATGAGCCGGGAACAGTGGGCGGAACTTTTCCAGAGTAACAAAAAGGAAAAGAAACCAACCACCCCGCGCATTCACGATTCCCCGGTATTTGTGCGGGGCGATCACAAAAGTCCCGGGAAAATCGTTCCGCGGGGAACCCTGTCACTGTTTGATAAATTTCTGAAGTTCCCGGTAATCGATGAACACCAGAGTGGACGCCTCCAGCTGGCCAACTGGCTCGCCGATGAAAAGAATCCCGCCACCGCCCGCGTCATGGTTAACCGCATCTGGCACCACCTGTTCGGCAGCGGTCTTGTAGACACGGTGGATAACTTCGGTTTGCTCGGGTCAAAACCAAGTCATCCTGAACTACTCGATGATTTAGCGGTGAGATTTATGCAGGAAGGCTGGTCGGTAAAAAAACTGATTCGACATCTCGTGTTGAGCAGAACCTGGATGCTCGCCTCCACGCAGGATCCTTCGCAATACGAATTCGACCCGGCCAACCGCTTACTGTGGCGATTTTCCCCGCAGCGCATTGAGGGTGAAGTGCTGCGCGACTGCCTGCTTTTTGTCGGCGGCAGCCTCGACCGGAGCCGACCGCAAACTTCCCAGGTCGAAGCAATCGCCAACCAAATGGAGAAAATTCAACAACGGGAAATTGGCAGGAGGGACTACTACAATAAAGATGTGAAAACGGATGTAACCTGTCGAAGCGTCTACCTACCATCGGCGCGCGGAGCCATATTTGATTCGATGAAACTTTTCGATGCTCCCGACCCGAACCTTGTCGTCGGAGCCAGGAAAAACACAACCGTCCCTGCTCAAGCTCTATTCCTGATGAACAGCCCACTCGTTATCGAACAGGCTGAAAATATAGCAAATTGGATCACGGATCAGGCCGATACCGATAAATATATAGATGAAATCTATTACCGTCTGCTCACCCGTCAGCCGACATCGGAAGAGGTTTCAGCCATAAAAGAATTTTTATCTCGATCGGGAAACAATAGAGATTCGTGGGCCCGCGCCATTCATTCCCTTATGGCAACCTCCGAATTTCGAACGGTATACTAATGAAAAACATTGACCGCAATACCCCGAATTTTTCCCGCCGGAGCGCACTCCAAACTGCAGCCTGCGGATTTGGCTCACTTGCTTTCTCCGGACTTTTTGCCGAACAACAAAGCGTAAACCCTCTGATTCCCCGGCAACCTCACTTTTCCGCCAGGGCAAAGCGGGTCATCTTTCTGTTCATGCGCGGAGGACCTTCACAAGTGGATACCTTTGACTTCAAACCGGAGCTTTCCAAAAGACACAACGAAGATCTCGGAGGTGGCCGTAAATACTACCAGTCACCGTGGCAATTCAAACGCTACGGAGAATGCGGCCTGCCGGTATCCGAACTGTTCCACCACACCGCCAAACATGCCGACGATCTGTGTGTGATCAATTCCATGCACACCGACATCGCCAACCACCCTCAGGCGATTTTGCAAATGAACACCGGCAGTTTTCAATTTGTGAGACCTTCGGTAGGTTCGTGGGTTGTCTACGGGCTTGGAACCGAAAACCAGAGCCTTCCAGGTTTTATTACCATCAATCCGGATTTTTCCGCCGGCGGTGCCCGAAAATACGGTTGTGCATTTCTGCCTTCGTCAACGGCCGGAACCCCGATCAACCAATGGGGCGGCGGAGACGGAAAGGGAGCACCAACTCTAAAAGACTACACGATTCCCTACACAACCAATGAAACGATCAGCAAATCGGAACAGCGCAGCCAACTCGATCTTCTCCAGACTCTGAACCGGGCAAAACTAAAGCAGGACCAAATCAACGAGACTCTCGAAGGTGTCATTCAAAGCTATGAAACGGCCTTTCGTATGCAGGCGGAGATGCCCGGGTTAATCGATGTAGAGAAGGAGCCGGGATACATTATCGATCGCTACGGTATCAATACAGAAATCACTGATAACTTTGGCAGAGCCTGTCTCATGGCTCGGCGCTTTGTCGAGAAAGGAGTCCGCTTTGTTCAGTTGAACCTCGGGTTTTGGGATCAACACAAAGACCTCGTCCCGGGCCACGAAAAGCTGGCGTTTGCCAGTGATAAACCGATATCAGCCCTGCTCACCGATCTGAAAGAACGCGGCCTGCTCGAAGACACACTCGTGCTTTGGGGTGGCGAGTTTGGCCGCCCTCCCATTCTCAACAAAAATAAGGGCCGCGACCACAATGCGGCAGGATTCACCATGTGGATGGCAGGCGGTGGAGTAAAATGCGGACTGCGCTACGGGCAAACCGACCCGACAGGTCAGACCGCAGTGTCCGAAAAAGTCCACCTTCATGATCTTCACGCCACGTTACTACATCTTCTCGGTCTCAACCACGAACAGCTAACCTATCGCTACGGAGGGCGTGACTTCCGCCTGACCGATGTCTACGGAAACGTAGTTCACGATATAATCGCCTAATGAAACTCGATCTTCAACCCCTCACTTCGCCACGCAGCAGCTACATCTTCCTGTAGTTTTTCGTAGCTTCGCTCCCGGATCAAATGGTTGGCCTGCGCTTTTTTTACGATTTCACTATCCCGTCCGCTGGCGGCGATATCCTGTAAAAAATGCACGAGAAAAGCACCATCTCCCGCCCCTTCCAGCTTGAGAAAATAATAGGTCAGAACACTGGCGCTGTTGTAGTTATTCGATCCGTTCCGGGTTAAATCGGCTGCCCATTCTGCATTGGTAATGTTCATTAGCCTTTCAAGATTGAGCATATGAAAATCCCGACTCCTGCCCCTGGTGACCTCATCAACAATCGCCCGGTCCATCGAGTTAAGTTTAAACCTGCCGTTGTTGTATTCCTGCGAAGAAACAACTTCCGCGAGACCTTCCGACAACCACACCGGCATGGGCGTGGCCAGCCAGCGCATCATAACCTGGTGAACAATTTCATGAGTGAGAGTCGTACTGCGCTTCTTATGATCCACAATATACCGGGTTCCGGTATACTCGACCCCCAGGTTGGGCAGCGGCACATGGATTTTTCCACTCATTTCCTCGCCCCGATAACGGAACGAAAACATCCCCCCACTCCCCGGGACACCACCATTCTCATAGTAGGATTCACGGGTCATATAAAGTTTGGTTTGGAAGTAGCCGTTGGCACTTGGGCGGGGAGCTAAACCGATTGGCATTTGATCAACAAAAGCAAAAGAAGCTTCAAAAATCCTCGCAAATTCCCGGACAACACTGTTGGAAAGCCGGTCCGGGGACTGAAACTCGAAATGCGGAGTCCGATAGAGAAATTCACCCTTTGTCCCCTCTTCATCTGTTTCAACGATCTCGATTTGATCATTCTCCAGTTCAGCTACCACATACTGGGGCCATTCACCCAGAGTGAGGTCGTCAAAATCCCCAAGCGTAGTAGCAACATTTTTTGCCGGTTCCTTTTTAGCGGACATCTCCGCTTTCTTCTTCGCCCACTTTTTAGCGTAGTTTTGATCCGCTTCAGACAGTCTCGAAAGAGGTAGTTCGAACTTTCCCCGACTTGTTTCCAACCTGACGGTATCACCATCCACTGCCAGTATCGTCGCATCGATCTGTTTACCGCCGGAGCTGGTCCAAACTCTCGTTTCAGCAGTGCTAACAGCAGCAGTAACCAGGAGGAGGAAAAACGGGAGGCACAAATTTCTCATTACTTTATCGTATCGGGATTACAAGGGAATGCAACCGTGTCTAATCCGGTCAGCAGCTTCTAATTTTCAGTCAGCAACGGGTCTCCGGTAGTTTTTCTCCATTCACCCAGCCTCTTCGACAGATTCGAAACCACTTCGGCTAAAGCCGGTTCGCCGACAAGATTATCCTTTTCAAACGGATCCACTTCCAGATTAAACAACTGGGATTTCCCTGCCTGCGGATAGACAATGTATTTCCATTGGTCGGTCCGAATCATACGTTGAGAGTCGGTGAAATACCCGAAAATCTCGTCATGGTGGGCATCCGCTTTTCCGGCTACTACATCGGCAAAACTTTTTGCCGTTACCGATTCCGGAACCGGGATGCCCGCCAATTCGCAGGTCGTGGGATACAGTTCACGCAAGTATACCTGAGCTGGCGAAATGCCTTTCTTTACAGTGGGGCCGGCCATAATTAACGGCACATTGATCGTGTGTTCATACTGGTTTTGCTTGCCTCTCAATCCGTGACTGCCCACACTCATACCGTGATCGCTTGAATAGATAATCAAAGTATTATTTAGCTGTCCGGATTCCTTCAAAGCCTCTACAATTCGACCAACCTGTAAATCGATGTGATCAATCACTGAATAATATACCCGCAACAAATCCCGCACAGCCTCCGGCGTTCGCGGAAACGGCAGCAACTCTTCGTCCCTGCCTCGCAGATTCCCGTGATCGAATGGATGTTCGGCAAGAAAATTTTCCGGCAATGGCATATCTTCGTTTCTATACTTGCCTTCGTAACCGGGCGGGATAAACAAAGGATCGTGTGGACCTGTGAAATTGACATGCACAAACCAGGGCTGTTCCCCTTCGAAACGGCGTATCGCGTCAATCGCAGCGTCACCGAATTTTGCATCGATGTCCGGAGTGAGACCCACTCCTTTTTCGGGATATTTTTCTTTGCCGGTATCATTCTGAAACACCCAACCTTTGTAACCGGTAATCGGGAAACCTTTCCAGTCCGTCTGTCCCGGTTCCCACCATTTTCCACCTCCGCTGCCGAACAGTCCGTTTACAGTATCATACCCATACCTGGCCGGACGTCCCGGGGTGTGCCACTTCCCGACATAACAGGTTTGATATCCGGCCGCCTTCAACGCATCCGCCCAAAATGTCAGATCTTTCCGGAAGGCTTTGCCGCCCATCCCGTTGATTCCATTTTCCCACCCGTGCCGACCGGATAACATTTCCGCCCGGCTGATATGACAAATGGGATAGGAACAGGTTGCCCTGGTAAAACGCAGCCCACCTTCGGCAAGCTTATCGAGATTGGGCGTGGAAATCACCTCATTTCCGTAGGCACCAATCGTATCGGGCCTTTGGTCATCAACCAAAAGAAAAAGAATGTTAGGTTTTTGCTCCGCCAGGGCGACCCCGCACCCGGTTAACCATATCCAAAACACAAGCAAGCGCGCTTTCATAAAACCCATTATTTTCTCCTGTTCCGCAGTCAGGTCGAGATAAATCGGATACCGAAATCCGGATCGGGGATTTTATTTGGTTTTTCAGGGAAATCTGTTTCGGTAAGGGCTGATATGAAAGCCTTTGCCATTGCCACAGTATCTGTACTTCTGCTCTCCGGCCTTTCTGCAACAGGCGCTCCGAAAAGTCGCGACCAACAGGTTATTGCAGACCGGGACGACCTTGAAAAAAATCAGGACTGGATCTACAACGATCTGAAACTGGCCGAACTGGAAGCGGGCGAAAAAGGAAAACCGATGATGATCGTTTTCCGCTGTATCCCGTGACACGCCTGTAATGATTTTGACGAGCAGGTTGTTCGTCACAACAGAGTGATCTCCGACTTGATGGATCAGTTCGTCTGCCTGCGCATGATTCAGATGAACGGTGTCGATCTCGCCCGGTTTCAGTTCGATTTCGATATGTCATTCGGGGTAATTTTCATGAATGCCGACGGAACGGTTTACGGTCGATACGGCACCCGCAACGAAAGGTCGGAAAATGCAGATGACCAAATTTCTATGGAAGGACTGCGGGAAGCCATGAAATCGGCTCTCGCTCTGCACCGGGGCTATCCTGCCAACCAGGCTTCCCTGGCGTCCAAAACAGGTCCGGAACCGAAATACCCGACGGCCGAGAAATATCCGCAGCTTCAAAAATATACCCCTGTGATCAACTACCAAAACCAGGTAGCCAAAAGCTGCATTCATTGCCACCAGATCCACAACGCAGAGCGCCAAATGCTCCGTGAAGCCGGTCAACCGATTCCCGATGATATTCTCTATCTATACCCGATGCCCGATGTCGCAGGAATCGAAATGGATCCCAAAAAACGAGCGACAATTCTACGGATAAACGATGATTCACCGGCAGAAAAAGCAGGCCTGTGCCCGGGAGATGAAATTCTCTTTGCAGCCGGACAACCTCTCATTTCAGTAGCCGATTTCCAATGGGTGCTACGCCACACCCCGGCCGGTGGTGATTCGATTCCTCTGCAAGTGTTGCGATCCGGAAAAAAGGGCGAAATCACCATCGTGCTCGAAAATGGGTGGAAGAAAAACACCGACTACACCTGGCGGGTTTCGACCTGGGATCTTCGACGCATGGCACTTGGCGGTCTTAGTCTTGTACCGGACACGTCATCCGGTAAAACTGCTACCGGCCTGGAAGTAAAAGCTGCCGGAAAATACGGAGACCATGCCGTGGCCCGGAAAGCCGGAGTCTTACCCGGCGATAAAATCAAAGAAATCGCCGGACTTACCGGACCTGCCTCCGAGGGGAGCGTGATCGCACACATTCTGCAAACCACAAAACCGGGAGATAAAATCGAGCTTACTGTCCAAAGAGGTGGTAAAGAAATTCCTTTATCATTCAAAGCTCAATAATGGAACAGACCCTGAAAAATCAAACAGCAATCGTAACCGGCGCCTCCCGGGGCTACGGTGCCGGTATCGCCAAATGCCTGGTCGAGGCGGGTGCCAAAGTCTGGATCACCGGACGAAATGAAGAGGCTCTCCGCAAGTCAGCCGATCAGTCCGGAGCCATCCCGTTTCCAGCGGACGTAACTGATGCAACGGCCTGGGACAACCTCTTTTCTGAAGTTGGACAACTGGATATCCTTGTAAACAACGCCGGAGCCGGAGTCCGCATTGCACCACTAACCGAACAGTCCGACACGGAGATTCAGGAATCGATTTCGGTGAATTTGACCGGTACCATTCTCGGTTGCCGCCGGGCTGCGGAAGTTATGATTCCGGAAAAGTCAGGGATCATTTTTAATATAGGCAGCGTCTGCGCAAAACACGCCTGGGGCGAATGGAGTGTCTATTCAGCAGCGAAAGCGGGTTTGCTTCAGTTTTCGAAATGTCTATATACCGAACTGAGACCGCACGGAGTCAAGGTCACATCGGTCATTCCATCCTGGGGCCAAACCGAATTTACCGATTCCTGTGGATTAGGCTCGAGAGGGCAGGAGGTTCTTGAAAAGTGCATTTCTCCGGAGGATCTGGGAACGCTCGTCGTGCAAATTGCGTCCCAGCCTGCTCACATCATGACCGAAGAGGTGACCATGTGGCCAACCGTGCAGCCAGTCACCCAGTTGTAAGCTTTTCCTGTCGTCATCTAACAGGGTACGATGCTGAATTGTACCCTGTTGAATGCCGGACTGTACCCTGTTTACTCGTCAGTAGCCCGACATCCCGGTTGAAAAGGGCGGAGTCTTCGGGAAAATCTGGTATGTTCCATATCCAAAGATGAAAACGCTGTCCGCTATACTCTACGCTCCAGGGGAAAGATTGAAAATCGAGGAAGTCGAAATCCTGCCGCCACAGTCCGGAGAAGTTCAGGTGAGAATGCATGCCTCCGGAGTGTGCCACAGCGACCTGCACGTCATGAAAGGGGATTCGCCCATGAAAATGCCGATCATCCTCGGGCACGAAGGCGCGGGAGTGATCGAATCGGTCGGTGAAGGCGTGACCTCGGTCCAGCCCGGTGACCACGTGGTTCCCATCTGGCGGATGTCCTGCGGTTTATGCGAATACTGCCTCAGCGGTCGTCCGGCACTTTGCGATGTCGGCACGAAAATGCGATTCACCGGTCTGATGCCGGATGGCAAGACCCGGTTTTACACCGAAAAAGGCGATCCCATCCATCATTACGCCGGAGTTTCCACATTTTCTCAACTTTCCACAATGCCCGAGGGAGCTGTTGTGAAAATTGATCCCGATTTTTCTCTGCAACAGGCTGCACTGATCAGCTGCGGAGTGATCACAGGTTTTGGAGCGGTTTTTGCATCGGCAAAAGTTCCACCAGCCAGCAGCGTAGCCGTCTTCGGCGCGGGCGGTATCGGCTTGAACATCATTCAAAGCGCCCGTCTTGCCGGGGCGACCCAAATCATCGCCGTGGATACTTTTGCGTCGAAGCAGCCCTACGCGGAAAAACTCGGGGCGACCGATTTCATTAACGCCGCCGAGACCGATGCCGTGGAGGAAATCATGAAGCGGACCGATGGAAAAGGTGTCGATTTCGCCTTCGAAGCAATCGGGATTGCCAAAACTGTCGAGCAGGCTTATGACGCTGTGAAAAAGGGCGGAACCTGCGTCGTGGTGGGCATTGCCGGTCCGGAAGCCCGCTCTAAGATCAATATCAATGCGCTCGTCTATGCTGAAAAAACTTTGAAAGGCTCAATTTACGGATCGACCCGTCCGCGGATTGATCTTCCTAAATTAATGGAATTGAGTCGCTCCGGAAAACTTGAACTTGAACCACTTTTGACCAAAACTTATCCTCTGACCGAGATTAACGAAGCCTATGAAGCCCTCGAAAAAGGTGAAGTGGCTCGCAGTCTGATAATTCCGTAACCCGGCATGTCCTCTTCTCTTCGATCCTGGTGCATTAAAATGCTACTGCCCTATGCCTCCTGGTGGGTAGGCAGGCAGGAACATCGTATTCTGAAGGAAGGAATCGAACTCACCAGCGAAGAGAAAATGTGGGCCGCCAGTGTCGGTGTCCAGGATGTGGATAAGGTGAGGCTGCTCTATCTGCCGATGATTCCACTGCCGGTTTCTTCGATCACCTATTTCGTGGCACGAATGCTCGGAAAACCTCTCGATGTCGGCGGCATGGCGGCTCAATATGGAATTTACGTCGTGAAACAATCGCGAAATGATCCCTCTATTCTCGTCCACGAGATGGCTCACATCGCGCAGTATGAAAGAATGGGTGGCATCCGGCCTTTTCTCGAACAGTATTTCGAAGAGCTTTTCACCGAAGGCTACGACAACTCCGGAATGGAGCTGGAAGCGAGAGCGGCAGCGATACCATACAACCGTCCTCCGGACCGGTAATTTATGAGCGACAAAAAAGTCATCACCCGTGCCTGTGGAGTCATCATTGTGGCCATAGCGCTGTTCGTGTCGCGGCAGTTCATCGTCGAAAAACCGGTGATCGGCATCCCGCACACCACCCAGGCGGACTACGCGGAAGCTGTCACCAAAGCCGGTGGAATCCCGGTGATTCTGCCCTACGACAACGAGAAAATCCCCGAACACCTCACAAAACTCGATGGCATACTTTTTCCCGGCGGAGCCGATGTGCCGCCGACACTCTATGGCGAGGAGGAGATCCATCCCACAGTGAAAACCGTCTCCGACGAAAGACTCGAATTTGAATATGACCTCGCCAAATTGTGGCTCAAAGAAACCGACAAACCCTATCTCGGAATTTGTCTCGGTTGCCAGATGTTGAATGTCGTCCAGGGCGGTTCGCTGATTCAGGATATTCCGTCGGAATTCGGTGCGGACCACCGGGTAGATCACGACGTCGAAATAGTGACCGGCTCAAAAATATATTCCATTTTTGGCAAAGAAGTTCTCAGCGTGAACTCGCGCCATCATCAGGCGGTGAGAAACCTCGGTGAAGGGCTCAAAGTTGCCGCGAAATCGCCCGACGGTATCATCGAAGCGATTGAATTGATGAGTGACCGCTTCGTTGTCGGAGTTCAGTGGCATCCCGAAAAACTCAAAGACAACAGCGATCAGGAAAAACTGTTTCGACAATTTATCGAGGCAGCCGCATCACAAAAGGCGCTCCAATCCAAATGATAGTGTTTCCTTGAATCTGGTACACATCTGCAATCCCGAAAATCGCAGAGCGCACTACCTCAGAGAGGCCTGCCGCAAACTCTCCCTCCCCGCACCAAAGGAAATCGCGTGGATCGATTTTCTATCGGAAGATGACCATCCGGACCTAGCGCCCGGTTATGTAGTTCGTATCGAATCGCCTGGAGAGTCTTTTGCAGTCGAAAAGCGGCTTATCGAAAAAGGCGGTGGCCCGGCCAATCTGACCGAAGATCACGGCAGACTTCGGCATCAGGTAAACTGGTATTGCGGACTACAGAAAACGCTCCGGGAAATAGAGAAAACGGAGCCGAATGCAAGCTTTATTAACCACCCGTCGGCCATTGAAATCATGTTCGACAAATACCGCTCCCAAACACACCTCGCAACCCACGGTATTCCAATTCCAAATATTCTCGGCCGCATCGATTCATTTGATCAATTACTTTCTCTAATGGAGGAAAAGTCCACCCGCCGAGTTTTCCTGAAGCCGTGCCATTCCTCTTCCGCATCCGGTGTTGTCGCTCTACAGACTTCTATCCGTGGAAGGTTCCTCGCGACAACCTCCTCTGAATTGGTCGGCACCCGGATCTATAACTCTCTGAAACTGCGGCAATACAGCGATCGAGACGAAATCAGAAAACTCATCGATCTGCTCTGCCGGGAAAACCTCATGGCGGAGAAGTGGTTCCCTAAAGCATCACTCAACGGAAAAATCTACGACCTCCGCGTCGTCGTTATCGCCGGGGAGGCTCGCCACGCGGTCGCTAGGACAAGCCGTTCCCCGATCACCAATCTCCATCTCGGCAACGCCCGTGGAGATATCGAATCAATCCGCCAGGCGCTGGGTAATGAAGTATGGCAAAGCGCGATGAAAGTATGTGAAAACACCTCGGCTTGCTTTCCGGATTGTCACTACGTCGCTGTGGATTTGATGATCAGCGCCGGACAGACCGGATTTGCTGTGGCGGAAGTCAATGCCTTCGGCGATTTGATTCCCAATATCTATTCCGGGGGTGACGATACCTACACAGCAGAGTTGCGCTCCTTTATTCACGCACAGGGAAGCCGTTCTTCCTCAAATCAACAATCCGCTTGAGATGGCGATTCAGCAATTCAACATCGCTTTCTGAAGCAAGTTTATCAACTTCCATCCCGTGAACCTCACTGACAAAAAGAATATAGTGATCCAGCGCCCTATCGTAGTTTCCCAACCCCTCATACAATTCCCCCAGTTTAAGATGTGACAGCATAGCCCCCCTGCGGTACCCGGCATTCCCCGGTTCCCTGTCGGCCGCCTTTTGCTTTAGATCGTTGGCTTTCTGAATCAGCTTCACCGCATCTTCCCTCTTCCGGTCATCGAGGAGCACCTCCCCGGATACAACAAAAACATTTGCCACCTCGGCCATGCGTTCAACCGCGTCAAAATCCTCCGCTATCAGTTCACGATATTCGCTCAAAATCCGTGCGGCACTTGCCCGGTCACCTTTTTGAAAATCAATCATCGCCAGGCTGAGACCGGACTCGCCCAATTCTTTGCGATACCCGGTATGATCCGAATCACCGGAATAGAGACGCTTCCGGATGTCGAGAGCTTTGGCAAAATCGATCCGCGCCTCCGCCAGGTCACCCTTCTGCTCAGCGATCGAACCGAGACGCATCAGAACAGAGGCGAGCGATACAGTATCGCCTACTTGTTTTGGATACCTGTTTGCGAGAGCGGCCAGTTTTCTGTAGTTCTCCCCAGCCTTTTCCCGATGCCCAGGATTCCAGAAAACATGTCCCGCCTGTTCATAGATAGAAACGGCCTGTTGGAGTAAGTCACCTTCCCCGGGGGAGTTCTTCAAAAGCAGGTCCATGACCTCCACAGAACTTTCAAAATAGCTCAGAGATAGTTCTGAACGATTTAACCGGTTCAAATACAATTCCCCTGCCGCGACTTGGATTTTCGCTATTTCCAGCCAGTCAGCTTGCGGCAAATTCTTCCGGTTAGATTCAAACATCCCAATCGCTTTATCAAATTCCGCAACAGCTTCTTCCGGGCGCTCCTGCTCAAGAAAAACCCGCCCCAATGCGATGTGTATTCTGCATAGTTCCCTGATCACCCCGTTATCACTTTGCGTTTCGCCGGAAAGGAACTGAATTATCTCTTTATACAGAGAAATCGCTTCCACCGGATTGGACAGCGCCACACCGACCGCTTCCTCCTCGATAACCCCAAGCTTTTCCTTCCACGGTTTCGCCGCTGCAACAACCGGCACCGCCGGAATATCCGGATTGGTTTTACGAATGCCCAGTAATCCGAACACATTCCCGATTTCTCCCCGCAGTTTGCGGATCTTCACTTCTTCAAATTCCCAGCCCAGAGGCGCAAAACAATTCTGTTGCCAGGCAAAAAACACCGAGGGAAACAGCAGCATCGCAACGACCGGCAACAACCACCGAGGAATCCGACGGCGATCAGCCCTGACTTTATCGGCATTCCCCATCACCTACTGCAAACTTTTCACATAAGCCCATAGATCGGCCAGATCATGATCGCCTGCACCCAGCAACAGACCCGCCGGCATCGGGGAAATCTTTACCGGTTTGGATTCGAGAATATCACCTTCCGAAAAGTTTACTGTTTGTCCCGGCCCCACTTCGAGGATGGTTTGATCCGGCGAAGAATACACCGCCACACCGGTATATTTTCTTCCATCGCGCGTAGATATCTCGACCGCTTTGTATAGATCGGAAATAGCGAGATTGGGGTTCATTGTGTGCCGGAAAAAATCATCTCTACCAAACCGGGCCGCCACGCCTTTCATATCGGGCCCGAGACGATTCTGCCCACTGTGACAGGCCGCGCACCCCAACCGGGTAAACACCTGCCCGCCGGCATTCGCGTTCCCCGATTGCCAATCGATCTTTGCCAGCCGCTTTTCAAAACCGAAGAAATCCATAGGTCCCGCCAGAGTCACAATCAAAGAAGAATCCGGGAATTGTTCTTTTGCGTTTGCCAGGGCTGATACGACATCCTCCGCCCGCAGCAACTTCAACAACGCGCCGCCGGCATCCCTTTTCTGATGGCGAATCAAAGCCGATAGCACTATTTCCTTTTGCTCCCGGGAAAGATCCGGTTCGCGAACCGCCAGTTTTTCCGCCGCCAGCTTGACCACTTTCGAATCCTGAAGCGAAAGCGCTTCATAGAGTCGGCCGGTATCATCAAAAAGATCCGCTTTAGGTAGAAACCAGGGTCCGAGAAATTCCCGAATCCCCGGCTGGGAATCCCACACCGCCCGCAGATCTGAAACCGCCAGCCCCGGCATATTTTCTTTCAACAACTTGGCCCACGATATAGTCCACTCCTCCTTCGAATCCCGGATTCTGCGATACATTTTCTCTGTTACTTCGCGCCGCAAAACCGGGTCTTCCAGCGTTTCAATATATCTCGCGTGATGAATCGAACTGCCAAACAGAGAATGTGACCACATCACCTCTTCTCCGAGTTTGGGCGCCAATTCACAATGGACCGTAAACAAATCCTGAAGACGCAGCGGCCAGTTCCGGCTGGGATGAGAACCGGGAATCGCCGCCAGCTTGGCATCAACCTGGAGAAACGCTGACGCAATCCGCCACATCCCAATAGAGGTTCGCGGAGCCGGAATCTGCGCGAGGCAGAAGAGATAGTGAACATCATTGGTCGGGTGCGTATCTTCGCGCAGCGAGGTGGTCAAATGTTCCAATACCGGAGCAAACTCGGTTTTCACACAACCGAGAGTTCGCGCCAGCTCTTTGTAGTTCCTGTCCCGCCACGGTTCTATAGTAAGAAATTTTTCCGGCTGAAGCCAGAACGCAGCAAACTCTTCCGCGTCTTTAGTCAAGGCATCCTCCGCCTTCAGATCCATTTCCAATAAAAATCCGGGTCCGGCCTCCGCGGAAATTGTATCCCGAAGTAGTTGAGATTCTTTGGTTGATAAAAAACTGAAACAGTAACCAGCATCAATGGTGCGCGGCTCAGGGCGATGATTTATACCACCATGACTGTCCTGAAACGCCTGATAAACAAGATGCAAATCCTGCGGGTCGGCGAGAAAAGTCCGCACCGTCTGGGGATGTTGCAGCTGTGGCTTGAGAACGTTTCTCCCTACCATCATTTGCGGCATCCACAACTTCCGCGCTTTCTTTTCACCGGGTCCATCCGGCGGGGAAATGCAATAGACATTGCCGCTTGTATTCCTCCCGCCACACGCGACCCAAAGCAATCCCGACGAATCAACCGCAAGGTCTACCGGAGCAAACCCGCCTTCCGGGCCGGAAGCAGCAAATGTTTCCGGGATTTGCTTTTTTAAATTGCGCTCCTGCAACAGCACCCCGTCTTCCGATTCCCATTGCAACGGAGTGTGGTAAATCCTGCCAAATGTCCAACAGGCATGAAACAGCCCGTTTCTATATTTTTCGGGAAAAGCTTCGTGCCAGTAATATTCGACTCCGGTAGGTGACCCGCGTCCGGTTTCTGCAAGGCGGTCTATCGTGTAGTATTCCGGCGTGTTGTAGCTCTGTTTGTGGCCCGGATTCAACCACCCGTGATGTCGACCAAACGCTACATCAAACACCCGGGTCGGCGTATACCAGGGCAGATGATGATCTCTTTCATTATCAGAATCATAAGTAAACAGACGCCCGTCATTACCAAATGCGATATCGTAGGGATTCCGGAATCCGTGAGCGACGATTTCGCTACCACTTCGGTCCGGTGCGATTCGGATTATACATCCCTGACTCGGACTTTTGACAGGAGTTCCCGGCAGATTGGCGTGAGATTCATCCACTCCCGTATTGTTACCGCAGACTACATAATACCAACCGTCCGGACCTTTGCGGATACCATGCGGTCCGTGCTCGCCACCTCTCCCGGTAAACTCCACAAGAATTTCAGGCTCCCCGTCGGCCTGCATATCCCCGTCTTCATCTTCGTAGCGCACCACGGCATCACTTTCGACGCTTAAAATGCTGTTCCCTTCGACCAGGAGACCCATCGGACCTGTCCGCACTTTGTCGGTAAACAGCTTCGCCTCATCAGCATGACCATCACCGTCCGTATCAATCAGGAATTTGATATAGCCCGGACCACCGACACAGATGCGATCCTTTTCATCGATCGTCATACACCAGATATCGTGCGCAAGATCATCGCCGGCGAAATGGAAGACCGTAAATCCATCCGGTATAGAAAACGGGATATCCTCCGCTTCGCAGATTGACGCAAATATACAGAAAAAGTAGAGCAATCTCCTCATCATCGATTTACCAGGGCAACCGTATTCCGCCGGGCAGGATTCTGTTCCGTTTCTCGAAGCGCCGGTTTACCGCCTTCCTCGCGTCGGGATCTTTTTCCGGAATCCACAACGGCATGGGTATATCAAGTTCCTCCTGAAGAGTGAGAATTTTTTTAAGTAAAGTCGGTAAATGATTCTGCTTACCTTCCCAGTAAAGATTCACCAGATGTTCATACGCATCTCTTTCCCGCCCTGGACAGTCCGCCAGATAATATCCGTAGAACCGGCTCGCATACATCGGCGCGTTCTTCAATTCGAGAATTTCTTTATACATCCGGGCCGTGCCGCAGGGATCTTTGATCTTTTCTTTATACACCTCCGACATCTGCTTTCGGATTTCTACAGAATCAGGAAGATTTTTCAATCCCGCCTCGCCCAGCTCAATCGCATCGCGGGTGTATTCGTGATAGAGAATTCGTTTCTCTATCTCCGGAAGCGTCGATCTCGTCTCCAACCAGGCGGGAGCATTGATTCCCCGGTGCCACACGAGATCAACCCAGTGAGATTCCACAGTAGGTTCCAGATAGGTGGCCAGAAGTAACGATTTGCGGTTCGCATCCCAGTCGTCGTTATCGAAATGACGGTAGGAATCAAAAAGATAACCGGTTGCAACCAGAGTTCGCACCCCCCCGAGAAGCCCCATTAGTGCCGACTGCCCCATCTGAGCCATCGCAGAGTGCCCCGGTGTGGGCAGCAGCATCCGTGTCTCCTGCATTTGCTTGCGCAGTGAGCTCTCGAACGGACTCCGCACCAGCCCGAATACAAAAAAAATCAGCACTATCTTGAGCCATTTTGGAAACGTACCATTCATGCTTAAAACTCTTTATACATAAAAATCATCAAAGAGATTAGCAGGAAAATAAACAGATACCCGGCCGTTAAAAAGCCCATACTCCAGACCACAGCCGGAACAATTGTCGCTCCAGTGACAACGCCTTCGCTGAAGGAATAAAGCTGGAAGTCGGGTATCAAAAGCTTCATCACTTTCGTCGCCAGACGAATTACCAAATTCCCTTCCGTCTTATGAAGCCAGTAATCGGTCATCATCCCGTGAGCATGACCAATCAGAAAAAAGAAAATACTGGTGATGATCGTAAACAAGGAACTCGAAGCGAAAGTGGAAATCAAAATCGTCATCGCCGCAACCACTGAAGACTTCAGAAAGGAAGCCAGCGCCGCCACTCCGAGTTCCTTGCGGGGCCCCTGCTCGTTGATCAGCGCAATCTGCTCCTCAATTTCCACCTGAGTGATGTTGGGATCGGAGCTGAGCTTTATCAATTCACTCGAAACCAGGTCTCCGTGTTTGATCGCCAGCATCACCATGCACAGACAGAACATGAGGCCGAGAGACAGACCGATCAATATCAATACCCCGAGAAGTTTACCCACCAGATACTCCACGCGTCGTACCGGTTTAGATAAAATCGTATATAGTGTTCGATCCTCCAGATCCCGGGGTATCAAAAGAGCGGTGGCGACAATCGCATACAGCCACGCAAACAGATCCATCGTCCCGAAGGAAATTTTCTTGATCGTCTCCAGCTGGGACGCCGCCGTTGCCAGCCTGAAATCCAGATAACCGACCCCCGCCACCAGCACAGCAAAAATGAGCAGGAAGTAAAAGGTCTTCATCCTCACCAGCTGGGTCATCGTCCCTGCGGCTATGGTCCAAACCCGGCTCAAAGACAGCACCGGAATCTTTACCTTTGTTTCTGTAAACGTTGTCATACTTCGTCCTGATCTTTACTTCCGGCAATTTTCAGAAAAAGACGCTCGAGTGTGGTGCGCGGATTCCCCTTCTCCGTAATCGTCACGCCTTTCTCTTTTTCCACCAGTGTTTCAATTTCCTTGATCAATTTCGGCGAAGCGTTTTCGAGCACAAATGAATAGCGGTTCTCGATCGACACCAGTTCTTCCAGCGGCCCTTCCCGCCGCATCCGGCCTTTGAAAATGATCCCTACATTATCACACACCTCCTGCACCTGTTCGAGAAGGTGAGAGCAGAGAAACACCGAGATCCCCTCCTCCTTTAGCTGTAAAATCAAATCCCTGATCTGACGGGAGCCCACCGGATCAACGCCGGCTGTCGGCTCATCGAGGATCACCAGTCCGGGTCGCTGAATGATCGCCTGGGCGAGACCGATCCGCTGCAGCATGCCTTTCGAATAACCGGCGAGACGGCGGGTCCTAGCCCCTTCCAGATCTACCATATCCAGCAGCTCATCGATCCGGTCCTTGAGAACCTTGCCTTTCAGACCGCAGAGTTTTCCGTAGAATTTCAGCGTCTCCTCCCCTGAAAGATGCCGGTAAAAATACGGGTTCTCCGGCAAATATCCGATATCATTTCTCGCCCGGACATCCCCCGCATCCAGCCCGAAAACTTTGGCACTGCCATCGGTCGGAGCCATCAGCCCCAGCACCACCTTCATCGTCGTCGACTTCCCCGAGCCGTTCGGACCGATCAGACCGTAGACCTCGCCTGCTTCAACTTTGAACGACAAATTATCCACCGCGACGACATAGGATCCGGTGATGCCTTTTTTGAATACGTTCGCGCCCGGATTCCCGGTATTAAAGACCTTGGTGAGGTTTTTTACTTCTACGGCCGGTTTACTCATAGTTAATCGATAATCTGAAAGCCCCGGATACTTTCCGGCAGCGAAATCGTAAATTCATCCTGCTCCAGAATATGGTGCCCGAGCGGACTGTCGTGCATTTCCTCAATAAAGGCAGAGATTTCGCCCTCCTCCCCGATGAGAATAAGCTCGACCCTGCCGTCATCGAGATTTTTCACTGTGCCGGACACATCAAAACCTTTAGCGATCTGCTTAGTTGCGTAGCGGAAGCCAACGCCTTGAACCCTTCCGTCGAAAAGATATTTTCGGGAAATCATTGGTAATCAATTAACAACATTTTGGCTCTGTTATCCACGATTTTTTCCTTTCCGCAAAGAGTTTTCTCCAACCGGTAACCCGACCGTAACCGGAAGGAAACATCCCGCGGGCCCGGCCTGACAGGGTACAGTAGCGGACCTAACAGGGTACGATTGCGCATTCAACAGGGTACAAGGCAACCCGCCTTACCTTTTCTGCCCTGCCAGGCGAAATCAACACCCGCCATAGTGGTGACGTCCACATCGGCATCGCTGCGGGAGCCGCCAACAAACCAGTCCTGCTATTCAAGGAAAAAACACCCTCACCGCCCTGGGTCAACATCAACCAGCAGAATCCACCGATAGCATCACCTGCCGCGCAAAGCACCCGCAACGAAACGGTGGCTGGATCTACATAATTACATCCACCCGCAGGTCCCGTAACACCCGCAACTCTCCCCAGTCCGCTCCGCGCAGCTTGCGCGCACCCGACTTGCGATTCGGTCCGAACCGCGATCGCTCCCGCTCGAAGATTTGGTTCACAAAAGCTCCGGTTCCCAATACCGCTCCA
>JARGOZ010000104.1:13139-23817 GCA_029213025.1 Verrucomicrobiales bacterium | reverse complement strand
GAATAGCTGCGCCGTCTATGAGAATGAGATTTTTCCCCTCGCGATAAATCATAGGGTTGAGAGGTGCTTTCAGTTCGATTGAGGGTTCGGCTTCAACTTGCTGCTCAGCCTGATTTACCTCAGCGGCGATTTGTGGTTCTGGCATGGGCTCCCGACCGGCCAGTTGGTCCAGAGTTGGCTGCGCTCCCGTGTTTTGACTTATTCCAGTGGTATTTTTCGATGTCATTTAATGGTTAGTTTTGAGTTATTGTTATGTTGATCATTCTCTAATGAACTAATCATGAGCAGGAAGCGTGCTAAAACGTCAATTGTATCCAGAATACTTCCAGAATCAACTAGTTCAATAGAAGAAATTGTAAAATTTTTTTCAGGAAATATTGAATGTTTTGAATGTTCAAACCGTCTTAACCTTTCGTCACGCTCCCCTTATGGAGTGACAACTATTTTACCTTTTTCGTTACGACGCGATTGCAAACCTTCACCGGGTTTGTAATCCTCTGTGTATGAGCCGAAAGCGACCTATACTCCGTTATGTCTAATCCGTGGAAAACATCGTGGAATGTTCTTGCTTCCCTGGCGCTGTTTGCTTCGAGCGTCGGCTTGTTACTGGGGGATTATCGTTATCCGGGAGAAATTCTTTTCGGCAATTCCGGTGGCCTCGCCTGGCTGACTGTGTTCTCTATTCTCTGGCTGGTTCTCGCTGTATTTTTCGCCATTTATCCGAAGAGAATTCTCTTTCCGGTTCTTATTTTAACAGGCGCTCGAATGGGATTTGGTTTCCCGTTGAACCTGTGGATGACCAATAATCAAGCTTGTCTGATTGTGTCCGGTTCACTCGTTCTGGTTACCGGAATCTATTTTCTCGGATCGATATTCCACTTTCTCGGCTTGAATCACCGCCCGTGGTTTCAATTGAAGCACACGGTTACGATGATTTTTATGGGAATCTCTTTCATGTTGGTGTCAATACCTTTTGGATTGGGAGGCCTGGTCGCCAGCGCGCAGAATGTTTTTGGTGAATACACCCGCTTTTCCCTGACCTCAATTTCTCTACTTGAAAGGGTATTCATCAAAGACGGCAAAAAAGTGTTTCTGATTGGAATGATGCACATCGGGGAACAGGATTTTTACGATGAACTCACCAGGAAGCTGCAGGGTGATGCTACAGGTCGGCGGATTGTATTGACTGAGGGTGTTTCTGATAAAAACAAAATTCTACCTGAGGGATTTAAAAACGGTCAGACTTACGGAAAATGGGCGAAAAAGTTCGGTCTCATCGTTCAAAATTCCACTGAGAAGGGAATGTCGGAACAGGAGATCGAGGCACGCGATAAAAAGTGGGCAAAACGCGGCATCGCCTATATGAACGCGGATATTGATGTCTCGGAATTGTCCGGGGAACATCAGAAGACTCTGGTAATGATTTTGAAATCTTTTGAGTCGAACAACCTCGCCGAAATCTTTCAACAGACTGATTTGATTTCCGGACCGGAAATGGAAGACCTCATGATGGATGGCTTACTTAAGTTCCGCAATGACCGCCTCATGGAATTCTTTGACGAAACCATCAAACTCGATGTATCCGAAATCTATATCCCATGGGGGGCTGCCCACCTGCCGGATATTGAAAATCGCCTGATTAATCAAGGTTTCGAAAAAATATCCGAAGAAATCAGGCCCGTGGTTCGTTTCTGGAAGCGGTAATATACGGAATTCCGGTCAGTGGTTTATTAAACTTTTGTTCGGAGAGTGAAATATTTTGTAGCGCCGAATCAATTCGGGGTTTATAATTTCCATAGAAACACAAACACAATTATGCTTAGACCTATCGTTATGTTAGGAGCTGTCGGGATTCTGGTAGCTTCAGCTGTAGGGTTTTCGACGCCTGGCTCTCTGGGCGTCAATCCATTGGCCCTCCTCAAGCAGTTACCGGAGGTCGATTCGGAATTTAATCAGAATTTTCGGGATGATTTTATCGGCAACACCAACCAGATGCGAGTTGGCTTTGCGGTAGATCCATTGAAAAGCGACGCCGAGATTCAGGACTACATCACCACTTTTCTGGAAGAAAATGCCACCCCGGAAAACATCGAGTTAAATGAAGTTTTCGACTCCCTGCAGGAAAATTTTCCGGGGGCACAATATCTGGCAGCGAATCTGGTTTCAGCTGTTTCGCGGGATGAACTTCTTGCGCAGTTGACTTCTTGGGATGAACTGGCACACCCGGAATTTCATGAGGCAAGCACCTCGATTGTTAAGGCTGGACGGCGTCTGGTAGCCCTCAGCGTTTTGTCCCGTCGGATTCCCCGCTTCTCGGTAGAGTTGGCTAACAGGGGCGGCGGAAGATTTTTCAATTCCTGTCCCCACTGCAACAGTGTTCACGCTCTCGATCTCGACAAGAAAAGCAAAACGTTGATTCTCAGCTGTCCGGACTGCGAACTTCCTTATGATGTGTTGGCAGCAGACTGTAACGGAGAGATGAGAAGGGCGAATGATTTCCTCACCGGCTTTCAGGTTCCCGGAGTCGGGTTAATCGATAAGAATGGCAACAAGAAAGAAAATGTCCTGAAAATCTGGAAACAGGTGGCGGACCGTTGCACCTATGAGCATGATCAGTCCGACTTCAACGAATCAGAAGTATGGAAGACTTCCGATGATACCTGGCTGCAAAAACAGGGGGACTGCGAAGACTCCTCCATACTGTTGGTTGACTCTCTGATTAGTGCCGGTTTTGATGCGCGAGTCGCTATCGGATGGAACGGAAACATCGGGCAGCATGCCTGGGTGGTGGTGAACATCGAAGGCGAGCAATTTGTGATCGAATCGACGATTCAGGAAAATCCCACGCTGGCGGATCTGGTGCCGGTAAAAGACGCATCGCCGTTTTATCGTCCTGAACAACTTTTTGATCGCCAGTATCTTTATTTCCAAAACGACGCTCCTGACAAAGTAGCGGTCGATTACTTTGCCGATTCCGCGTGGAAGGGAATTAAGTAAAAAAAATCCCGCCCTGGAATCGGGCGGGTATTTTTTTGGGGGAACACGCTTTTGTTGGTAAGCTGTTCCTATCGCATCAGATCGATTGTCTCATCAACGGATTCGCTGACTTTAACTTCGATTTTCTGTAATCTGGGATGATCGGAAATGGACCAGGGAAGCTTTCTCAGGCAGTTGGCACCCATTTTTACGACTGTGGGCGTCATATCTCTTGAGTAAGCCCAGACGTTGGCAAGAGAGACGACTCTTGGCTGGCCTGAACTGTTTGTGATTTGCACTGAGGCGCTTCCGTTGACGACGCTGATGTGGACTTCAACTCCTTTGTTATGATAAAGCGGGATGCGGATTTGGGATATCGGTGTATCTGCCATTGTTTTGTGTTGGTGTTTGGAATGGATTTAGTGGAATTCGGACGAACAAAACGCCCATACTATTTAGACGGTTTAGTTTCGCTTTATGTTGGTAAAATCGGAATGGCGTGATTCTTTTCCGGAGAGGTGTCCCAATGACGCCCCTGTACTATTTCGGACTTTCGTATACCTTATCTGCTAGAACTATTCATGAGACCTCTTTTACGTTTGCTTCTCATTTCCCTGCTTTTCTCTGCTTCTCTGGTGTTTTCCGCGCCGGGAGAAAAGAAGAACAATCCAGCGGGAACCGCCTTTTTTGAGAACCGGGTTCGCCCGATTCTGGTGGAGCACTGCTACGAATGTCACTCGGAAAAAGCGGGGAAACAAAAAGGGGATCTGCTTCTTGACCGCCCCAGCGGTTGGTTGGAAGGCGGTGCGTCAGGTCCGGCCGTTATTCCGGGAAATATCAAAGACAGTTTGCTGTCGCTGGCTATCAGTCACGAAGATGAGGATTATGCGATGCCGAAGGAAAAGCTTCCTGAAGGCAAGATCAACGTATTGAACCGTTGGATTCAAATGGGCGCTCCGGGACCGAAAAAAGTGTTGAAAGACACCGAGTTTTCCCGGCTCGGGGATCAGGACTATCTCAAAGAAAAAGCCGAAACACACTGGGCATTTCAACCGGTGGCAAATCCTGACCTGCCGGCGATTCAGGGTGCGGGTGAAAACCCGATCGACAAATTCGTAGTTCGGAAACTCCGGCAAAAAGGTCTGAATATGAATCCCGAAGCAGACAAGCGAACTTTGCTGCGGCGGCTCAGTTACGATCTGACCGGTTTGCCGCCCACTCCGGAAGAAGTCACTTCGTTCATCGAAAACGACTCGGAAAATGCTTACGAGGCGGAGGTGGAACGGTTGTTGGGTTCAGAGCATTTCGGCGAACGATGGGGGCGATACTGGCTGGATATCGCGAGATATGCTGATACCAGAGAATGGCAGGCGGCAGGAAGAGATTCCCGTTATCCTTTTGCCTACACCTACCGGGACTGGGTAATCGATGCGTTCAACAGCGATATGCCATATAATGAATTTCTTCGCTACCAGGTAGCCGCCGATTTTATTCTGGAAAATGAGAACGATCCGGGACTGGCTGCTCTCGGGTTTCTTACGGTCGGTTCGCGGTTCCGAAACAATCGGGATGAGATTGCCAATGACAGGATCGATGTAATCACGAGAGGCGTCATGGGATTAACGGTGGCTTGTGCAAGATGCCATGATCACAAATACGAGCCGATCCCGACTTCCGACTACTATGCGTTACACGGTGTATTTCGAAGCAGTGAAGATATCGAAACCTATCCGCAAATTGGCGTAGCCGATGCGAATCCGAAGGAACAGGCAGACTATGAAAAGAAGCTGAAAGAAGCCCTTCAGAAAAAAGAGGACTACAAAAACTCTCTGGCAAAAGAGGGCCGGGACGAGTTTCGCAAGCGTCCTGCTGACTACATGGCAGCGCTGTACGATATGAGTATTACCCGGAAGGTGACTGTTCAGAAACTGGTTTCCGGAAATAAATACAAAGAAACGGCTTTAACACCTGTCGGGAAAAAACTGGCGCGTGTTGGTATTGAGAAAAAGTATGCCAGAGATCCTTTCTGGCGACCTTTCCACATTCTTATCAAAACCAAAGATCCTGCTTTTCCGAAAGCACTGGATAAATTTCTCAAGGAAGAGAAAGCGAATGGGAAAACATCTCCGGTTGTTCTTGCTGCCCTGGAAAAGAAACCTGCGATCACATCGGCAAAATTGTTGAGTCAGAGGTATGGCGAATTACTTTCTGAAGCTGTGGCTCAAAAGGCAAAACCGGAATACAGCGGGGTGCTCAAGGTATATCAGGATCCGGATGGCATTTTTGCGATCACCGCGCCGGACGCGCTTTCTGCTTCCCTGATCTCAGGCAAAGGTAGGAGCGCAATCGCAAAACTCGAAAATGTCATTCGCGATTTGGATGCCGAGCACCCGGCCGCTCCCCCCCGTGCTATGATCGTGGATGAGGCGAAGAAGCCGGTTGTCCCCCGGATCTATAATCGGGGATTGGCTACAGACCGGGGCGACAGCGTTCCCCGCCGATGGCTTACTGTATTTGGCGGTGCTGAGTTCCCCGCCGATAATTCCGGTCGAGGCGCTCTTGCTGATGCCCTCGCGGATGCGGATAATCATTTTACCACCCGGGCTGCGGTGAATCGCACCTGGATGTTCCTGTTCGGCGAACCGCTGGTTCGAACACCTGATGATATGGGGTTACAAAGCGATCCACCCACTCACCCCGAAATGCTCGACTGGCTCGCCCGGCAATTTGTGGAGGAAGGATGGTCAATGAAGACCATGATTCGCCGGATGGTGTTGTCGAATACCTACCGGCAGAGCAGTGCCAACCGTGAGGATGGAGAAAAGCTGGATCCCGAGAATCAGCTGCTCTGGAAGGCACGGATTCGTCGTCTTGATTTCGAAGCCATGAGGGATTCGATTCTTTCCGCTGCCGGCACTCTGGACAAAGCGATGGGCGGAAGAGCGGTGGAAATTATCGCTCCGCCGTATTCGCCGCGAAGGACTGTCTACGCACGAATCGACCGGGTGAATCTCGACAATTTGTTTGCCACTTTCGATTTTCCGTCCCCGGCCCAGTCCGCTCCGCGAAGACCACAGACGATGGTACCCCAGCAGGCACTTTACGGTATGAACGATGAGTTTGCGATCCTGCAGGCACGTCGTCTTACCGGGTTTGCCAGTGAAACGGAGGATGAGAAAGTTCGGAGAGGAAGGATTAACAATCTCTATCAAAGAGTTTTTCAAAGGGATGCATCTCCAGGTGAAATAAAACTGGGCTCGGAGTTCCTTGATCAGGCAGCTGACGGCGTAGAGGTCGAGGACCGGAGCGGTTGGCAATATGGATATGGCAGTTCGGAAGAAGGCGTTTCAGCGGAAGAGAGATTCAAACCTTTTCCCTACTTCAGCAAATCCCGGGATTCCTATCAGTTCAGTGAGGGGTACCCTCATCCGAAACTGCGTCATCTGGATCTGTCCGCCAACGGAGGGCATCCGGGCAGCGATACATCACTGTCTTCCATTCGAAGATGGATCGCTCCCTACTCCGGAAAATTCAAAATCCGTTCGGAGTTACAACACAGTCGGAAAAACGGAGACGGTATCCGGGGCCGCTTGTTCTCTTCGCGACAGGGCCTATTGCGCAACACCCATGTGTTCAACGAAACGAAAGGCATCAACTTTCCTGAGCTGGAGTTGGAGGAGGGGGAAATTCTCGACTTCACTGTTGATTGCCGTACCAGTCCGAACTCCGACGCATTCCGCCTCACTATAGAAATCAGCCGGGTAGGGGATACCGAGTATGCCGCCCCGGGTATGAAGACGGCCTGGGATTCACAAACAGACTATACCGGCCCGCCTCCGCCGCCACTCACCAAATGGCAGCAGTTTGCCCATGCCCTCCTTCAGACAAACGAATTCCTTTTTATCGATTAATTTCATGCACACCAGAAGACAGATGCTCAACCGGTCCGGTTTCGGGCTGGGATCTATAGCCCTCGGAAGTATACTTTCCGACCTGGGAATGACAGCTCATGGACAGGAGCTGGACGGGAATCCGCTGGCTCCGAAACCGGCTCATTTTCCCGCCAAAGCCAAACGGGTCATCCACCTGTTTCAAAATGGTGGGCCCTCTCAAATTGACAGTTTTGATCCCAAACCGGCCCTACAGAAATGGGACGGGAAAAAGCTGGATATAGCATCCCTGAGCAGGCTCGATCAAGCCCGAACCAAGGGTGTGGGTTTTCCTTCGCCGTTTTCTTTTAAACAGTATGGGGAATCCGGTCTTCCGGTTTCGGAGCTGTTTCCTAAAACGGCACAGCATATCGATGATTTATGTGTGATTCGGTCTCTGCAAAGTGATATACCAAACCATGAACCCGGCTTATTGATGATGAATACCGGTTCTGTTCAAGTGCCCAAGCCCAGTGTGGGTTCATGGTTGCTGTATGGGCTGGGTTCGGAAAACCAGAGTTTGCCCGGTTTCGTCGTTCTCTGTCCCAAAGGTCTTCCTACAGCGCAGTCAGCCAACTGGCGGAATGCCTTTCTCCCCGGTATCTACCAGGGCACCTATGTAGACAGTCAACATACCGATCCGGAGGAATTGATCGCCAATATCCAAAACCGGCACCTGTTTCACAAACAACAGAGGAAGCAGCTGTCGTTTGTCCAAAAATTGAATCGCGCTCATGCAGAGGCCCACCCCGGCAGCCCGCAACTGGAAGCCAGGATTGAATCACTGGAACTTGCTTTCCGGATGCAAACCGAGGCTCTGGATGCGTTCGATATTCGCAAAGAACCCGAAAAGATTCAGGAAATGTATGGCAAAAACCAGCAGGGACAGCAGTACCTGTTGGCCCGGCGGCTGGTGGAAAAAGGGGTTCGCTATGTTCAGGTATATCACGGTGAAGGTCAGCCGTGGGACTCCCACGCGAAACTGGAAGAAAATCACCGTCGCCTCGCCGGTGAATCCGACCAGGCGATTGCGGCGCTGCTCACCGATTTGAAAGAGCGGGATATGCTGAAAGACACCCTGGTAATTTGGGGCGGGGAAATGGGTCGCACTCCGACCGTTCAGCTTCCTGTGAACAAAAACATCGGCCGGGATCACCACACCAACGGCTTCACAGTCTGGATGGCCGGAGGTGGCGTCAAAGGCGGGATGTCTTACGGAGAAACAGACGAAGTGGGGCTCTCGATTGCAGCGGATCCTGTTCCGATTCACGACTTTCACGCTACGATTCTCCATCTCATGGGATTTAACCATGAAGCGCTGACCTATCGATACGCGGGAAGAGATTTTCGACTTACCGATGTGCACGGAAACGTTGTAAAAGACATTCTTGCCTAAATCCTAACTCGACCCCTTTACAAGTTTCCGCCCTGCGCCAAAGTCTGCCGCTATGCGAATTTTGGGACCAGTCTGGGGAACGACAGGGGTTTGTGCTCTTCTGGGGTGCGCGATTTATCGACTTTATCCCCGCGCGATGGAGGCGCTCGAAGGTGGGCTCACCGCGTTGCAGTGGTTTGTCCTCGTGGTCTGGACCATGTTTATGCTGGTGGCAGAGGGATACCGTGGATTTCAAAAGAAGTTTTCGCCCAGAACCGCAGCCCGGGTGCGATACCTGCGTGATCATCCCGATCCGCTGCGCACATTACTGGCACCCCTGTTCAGTATGGGGTATTTCCATGCCACCAAAAAGACGAAGATCATAGCGACCTGTCTGACTCTGGGAATTATTCTTCTCGTGGTGTTGGTGAGTTTCTGTCCACAGCCGTGGCGGGGAATTATCGATTCCGGGGTGGTTCTCGGGCTGACTTACGGGTTGATTTCGTTTCTCGTGTTCACCTGGCAGGCCCTGACGACAAGTGACTATCCTCACTCTCCGGAAACTCCCTGACTTTTGATTGTACCCTGTTGAATGCGGGACCTTACCCTGTTGAATCGGCTTAATTTCCGGCTCCGAGTTCTTCGTAGTATTTCTTTACCAGTTCACGGAATTCTCCCGGGACCGGATCGCGGTCGATCGGCGCGAGTGGGTTTTCCCGGTTCAGTTTAGCCAGTTCTTCGCTGACCCGGCTTCTCAACTCGACCAGTGGATCGACAATCTTCCGGCGAATTGTTGCTGCACCCGGGGGCATATTATCTCTCTTGTAGTCAATCCGGAGTCCTCTCGCATTATCGAGGACTTTGGAAACTTCGTTACGCAAGTCTTCTTCCGGCATCATTTCCTCGATATTTCCGAGAGAATTGGCGAAGTCTTTGTATTCCTCGCCGGTGATGGGTCCGTTAGAATTATTGTTCTGGTTTTTCGGCTGATTGAAAAATAACGGTGTCTGTGCAAGTCCGGACGGCGAGCCGCTGCCACGATCATCGCCGCCGAAATTGGAGCCCACCGAGCGGCGATTGCGATTGGAGCCCTGGCTGAGCAGGCTGCGTCCTCTCTCCCGACTGCTTTCGCCTTCCTGTCCCTGTCCGCCAGCCTCGCCTTTGCCGTCTCCCTTCGCTTGTCCCTTACCTTTGCCGTCTCCCTTGCCGGATTCGGCCATCTCCTGAGACTCTCCTTTGCCTTTGCCCTGGCCGCTGCCTTTGCCCTGGCCGGATTTACCTTTGCCTTCGCCTTTACCGGATTCAGCCATTTCCTGAGATTTGCCTTTGCCTTCACCACTTCCTTTTCCTTTGTCGGACTCGCCTTTCCCTTTGCCTTCACCGGATTCGGCCATTTCCTGAGATTCGCCTTTACCCTGTCCTGACTGGGACGGTTCTTCTGATTGGCCTTTGCCCTTGCCTTTGCCGGGCGTTTCTCCGGCCATTTCAGCATTTTCTCCTTTTCCGGGTTGGTCGCCTTTGCCTTTTTCGCCGCTGCCTTCACCCTTTTCTTTTCCGTCCTGACCTTTTGCGGATTCTTCGCGGGGTTGATCGCCGTTTCCGGGGCGGTTCTGCTCGTTCTGATCGCCTTTTTGACCCTCGATACGCTCGGCTTCGGAGCGGCTTTGTTCGATAAGTCGGTCCAGCTCGTTCCGCGCGAGACGCAGCGCATCAGCTTCGCTACCGAGAATTTTCTCAGCAGCTTTTTCCACCCGGTTTTTTAAGTCCTCGATTCCCTGAGCGGCATTTTGCTCCGGTTCCCGTGCAGCGGTCCGGCGGTTGTAGCGGACCATACGGGTTGCTTCGATAAGGGATTCCTCGACTCCGTTCACGGTTGCGTCGCGGACGGCAGAATACAATTCATCGGAAAGAAGTGGTTCCGCTTCTTCCGATTTTTCGCTCATTTCTTTGATCTCCCGAATGAGATTTTCGAGATCTTCGCCCTGTTTTTCAAGTTCCTGTGCTAATTCGAGATTCTCTTTCGGGGTTCGGAAATAATTGCCGGTGTTGGTGGATTCCGGGGCTTTGTCGTCGAGTTTTTCACTGATCGCTTTTTGTTTCTCAGCGAGTTCGCGGGCAGCACTGCGAATTTCTTTCATTTCCTCGGTAAACTGTCGCGATGTCCGCTTGCGGAATTCATCTTCCACTTCTTCCAGTTCACGTTGGGCGCGGGTCGCCGAGTTGGCTGCATCGGAGAGATTTTGTTCTTCGAGCTTTTTGGCAGCTTCACGGACATTTTCCCGGGTCTCTTCGAGCTTTTTACGTTCTTCGGCCATGTTGGCGCGATTTTCGTCGCTGTCCATTCGCTCGGAAAGATCGTCCAACTCGCGGAGAAGTTCGTCCTGTTCCTCTTTGAGGC
>JARGOZ010000104.1:0-13116 GCA_029213025.1 Verrucomicrobiales bacterium | reverse complement strand
GTTTTTCGATCTGTTTCTTCTCTTCTTCGGACTCCGCCTCTTCGAGCTGGTTTTGAAGCTCTTTGATTTTTTTAGCGATTGCCTCCTGTCTCCTCGCCAGTTCTTTGAGTTTGTTGAGAACTTCGAGATTTTCCTTCTGCTCAGCAGTTTGAGCGGGATCTGCTGAAGAATTTTCTTTGTAGCGGAGATCTTTCTGCTTCAGCTCCAGATTCATGAGCTGCTGCTCTTTTTCCTGGGGAGAGCCCTGTGCGGACGGTGGACTCTGGGTGATATTATGCTCCCTCGCCCGGGCTTTGATAAGTGATTCGTAGGCTCCGCGGACCGAGGTCAGTGCGAGTTCGAGAGGTTCTGCCGGGGACTGTTCCTGCTGCGGGCCCTTGAATGGGTCGGCGGGAATGGTGAAGTGTTCCACAGCTGTTTCCATGTGAACTTTGGCCTCTTCAAAGAATTTTTTGATCTCCGGATCTTCGACCTTTTGTATAGCTTCGACGGTCTGACCAATCGCAATGATTTGTGATTCTTTGACCACTTCAATATCGTTTTGCAGGCTGGCGAAAGTCTTGCCGAGATGGGCTTCGCGAAGCACTTTCCAGGTAGCATTCAGGATATCTTTTTGCAGTTTGAGAAGTTTTTCCGACTCGCCGGGCTCGCCTCCTCCGCCGCCCTGAGATTGGCTTTCGCGGAAAATGTCTTCGAAATGCCGCACTTCGGCGAGGAACATTTCACTCTGGGTTCGGCGTAATTTTCCTTCCCGGTCGAGGTCTTCGGCCCAGAGATGATAGGTAATCAAATCCCGGGGTTTGGCACCGAGTTCTTCGATGGCAAGCATGGTGCCCAATTCGTGCTTTTCTTCGCCGGGGAGCGAGTTGTCAGCGAGGACGACTTCCTTTTTATTTTCGCCGTAGGCAAATACGATGCCCGCGCTTTCGACACCTAAATCATCCCAGATTCGGGCTTCGACAGACAACTCCTCCACCTGGGAAACGTTGACATCCCGTTTCGGGAAGGCGAACTCAAGTTTAGGCGGTAAATTCTTCTTCACGGTTACGGTAAACCACGGTGGGCGCTTGTTGGCGCGGTCTTTTTTATCCACCAGATGGAGGCGGTATTTCTGTGTTTCGTCCGGAGTGTGCGCAGCGACAAGTACCGTTGGATCTTCTTTTGAGGGTTTCAATTTGATGATCGATTCGTCCTCTCCAAACAGTTCGGCAGCAGCGACCGGTTTACTGATTTTCAGGTTCCAATCGACATGGGAGCCTTCGAGAAGGCTGATTTTTCTGGTGTCCTCGACAGTTCGCACCGGTTTTTCCGAATAGGCCGGGGGGGTGATGGTTGCATCAGCCTGAACCAGCTCGGGATGCTCGTATGTTTCGATCAGGAAACGGTCGCTGGCAGATTCCTCAAAACGAACTTCGTATTTCGTATTGCTGTCGACCTTTGCGACGATGGCGGAAAATACCGAGTCATCGAGCCCGGCCTTCATCGGGATGCGACCGCGAATTGTGCCGTCGCCCGGATCGGATAAAACGAGCAATGCCCCGGGCGGAATCCGGTTTTCAAAAGTGGCTTCCACCACGACCCGACTGCCTTTCTCCACTTCAATATCGCCCGGGGTGACACCGACCTTGATCTTTGCAATTGAAGTAATCTTCTGCCCGGGAATTTCCTCTGTGGCAATATCCGCCGGTGAAAGTGCGGGTATTTGACCGACCAGCATCCAGAATCCGAGAAGAAAAGCTGTTACTGCTCCGATCATATACCAGCCCGAGCGAATCAGCTTTGCGGATGAAACTTTCCGCACCCAACGATTTTTGATGGCGTGCTCTGTTACTTTCGAAAGAACCTGACTTTGGAGATAGCCCAGGCGACCTTCGGGGCCCAAATCCATGTCCATGGCGGTTAGCAGAAGAGCGTTGAGATCCGGATGTTCAGCCTCGACCTGCTTCGAAAGAGTTTTCAGATCGATTTCCTTTTTAGAAAGCCAAATCCAACCAGCGGTGACGGCCAGAACAGTGCCGATCACAGTAAGAAGAGCAAGCGGCGATGACCACCAGCCAGTGGTCCGGGCAATGATAACCAGAGTGATCATTACCAGGGTCCCGGCGACGAGCCCGAAAGTGACCAGACGCCGTTTCCGCCACCGGGTTTCCGCATCGATTACGGGGCGGAGGCAATTGCTGAGGACTTGATGGGTCATAATGAAGTAGTTCCCGGTTAGGCCGGGGCAATAGTTGATTTTTGAGACGGTCTGCGTCCCGAAAGCCAGGTTTCAGCGATTAGAAATAACAATACGGCAATGACGAGCCATTTCCAAAGCTTCTGGCTGGCTTCTTTTTCTTCGCTTTCGAGCCGTTTCTTTTTGATCGCATCCGTTGGCAGTTCTTTGATTTTGGCATCCGATGTTGCTTTTAATGGAATGCTGAAGCCGGATAAAACATGATTCGGATCTATCGGGTCAACCCGTCCGGTGGAAGGATGCAGATTCACTCCGATCAGAGTATTGGTATCGTTAAGCTGTTTGCCGGGAAACAGGCCGGGGGATGACGCCACCTCCATTTTTCCTTCCTTCAGAATCTGCACATCCCCCACATAATACGTCGGCGCGGATTTGGCGCTGTAACCGGCGTTTTCAAAAATCGAGTAAAGAACCGGAACAAATTTGGAGGAAAGCGCGAACTGACTTTCATCCGGTTCCCAGCTGGAAAGGAACACAAAGATAGAACCTTTACCGACGGTTCGGGATACCCAGGCCGGCGTTTTTGAATCGAATTCGGCCAGCACCGCCACATCCGCCGGGATCTCCTCAGGCAGTTGCAGGCGACGATATTTCCAAAATCGAATTTTCGTGAAATCACGAATCCGGGCCCTCGCAAACGGAGCGAGAACAGGGTGTTCGAAATCGAGATCGGCTAACATCGCGTACTTATCGTCCTGGTTTTCCTGCAATTGAACACCGGGAATTCCCAAAAGATTTCCAAGAGCTTTGTTTGTTGTTCCGGAATCCGGCAGAGCAATGACCAGTTTTCCTTCAGTTGCCGCCTCGTGAGCTTTCTTCGCGATTTCTTCAGTCCAGTTTCCGTGAATGACCAGGGCTGTGGCATTTTCCAACGCACCGTCAAACTCCGAAAAAGGAGCGGATTCCATCGTTGGAATAAGCGAAGCGGTCGGGTGCAGGGCTCTTTTCAGGTAAAACCCGGGAGAGCCAACCTGGTCGGGATTTTCTTCGGAGGAAAAAAACATGATCGGCATCGGCAGGGGGCTGGGCGGGGAAATATACACGGTATTGTCAAAAGGATGGTCGTCGCCGGTGACAATGAGCTTTCCGGAATTTTCGGATTTCGAAGTATTCGGAACTTTCACGATTCGGCTGGCTCCGGGAGGGACGACGCCTTCTATCTTCGAATCCGGGTCGCCTTGCCAACTCAGAGTAAATTTCTCAAAGTCCGATTCAGCTGCGTTGGCTATTCTCACACGATGAGTCACTTCCGCTGCAGATCGGGACTCCGCACTTGTCGCTGCAACCGTCAGTGAGATATTGCCTGGCTTTTTCGGTGCCAGCCGAATGCATTGCACGGTGATGTCTTCCGGCCAGGCAAACTGATTCAGGGCGTCAAAGTCTGCGCCTTCGATGAAATCGCTGATCAGAATAATTTCGCGGTTGAGATATTCTTTGTCAGCCGATTGGGCGACAATTGCATCCGCTGCTTCAAACAAAGCCCGCCCGGGATTGGATACGTCCCAACCCGATTCCAAACGGGAGGCCCGGTTTTTGAAATCGCCTGCTCTGGCGCGGCCGTCAAGGGATTTCCAGTCGGCGAACCCGGCCAGTTCTTCGGTGTCCCGGTCGAACAGGAAGGCTGCGACTTCATCCTCCGCTTTGCGGTCTTGAATTGCCTTTTCCGCCGCCTTGAGAGCCCTTTGGGCGAGGTCTTCACGTTGCATGGAGGCCCCGCGGTCCACGAGGATCACCGCGATGGAGGAGTTCGGAAGCTCGGAAGGCAGCGTGGTTGATTTCAGAAAAGGCCGGCCAAACACGAGGGCCAGTGCCAGCAGCGCGAGGCATCGCAGGGCCAAAAGCAACCAGCGCTCAATCCTGGTTCTCCGGGTGAGCTTTTCCGGAGACTTCTCCAGAAACATCAAAGAGCCGAACGGTATTTTTTCTTTTGGAGGCCTTTTGCGCAAATGAAAAATAACCGGCAATGCGATCGCCAGCGCGCCCAGCAAATATAAAGGAAAGAGAAAGCTCACAGGGAAGAGAGACTGCCATCGAAAAATGCTTCAGGCCAGAGATTTTCGCGGCATAAATCGGCAGGATTGGTTTGAAATCACTTTTGACGACCGTACCCTGTTGAATGGATGATTGTACCCTGTTTGATCGTCACGCGTACACTTCTATTATGGGTGAAGGAACGGAAGAAGAATTTTATGAAATCAGTGCGGTGTCCCGCTTGACCGGGCTATCCAAGCACGTTTTGAGAGTGTGGGAGAAAAGATACGGAGTGGTGGAACCGGACAGGTCTCAATCGCAGCGCCGTCTGTACAGCCAGGGGGATATTCACCGGCTGACTCTGCTTAAGTCGCTGGTGGACAATGGTCACACGATTAGTTCAGTAGCGAATCTGGAAATTTCCGCTCTGGAAGAGAGACTGACGCAGGTTTTGGAAACGAAATCCAGCCATCCCGGCCGGGATCGGCTGCCGGAAGATTGCCGGGTTGGATTCGTCGGTGTTCAGGCCAGAATCGCGGTTCGCGATGCGGCTGATGTTTGTCCCGGGTTTACTCTTGTCGCAGAATTTTGCGAACTTTCTGAATTAGTCGAAAATATAAAGCCGGGATATCTCGATATTCTGGTCGTAGAAGCGGGCAGTCTTTTTCCGGATGATGTAAATGCGATCCAAACTGCCGTGGAAAAACTGGGCGCCCGTCGGGCGGTTGTCATTTATCAGTTCGCCAGCAAAGAAGTTATTGAGCCCGGCAGTATCAATAAAATTACCGCCCTCCGGGCCCCTGTGACATCGGCGGAAATCCTGCTTGCATCCGCTGCCGATGTCAGTCTCGCTACCCGCTCCGAAGCAGCGGAGCTTCCTGAACCTGTTCTTGATGATTCTCCTGTGCCGGAACGAGTTTTTTCTGCCGAACAACTGCACTCGGTGAGTAAGATCGCTTCGGTCATCCAGTGTGAGTGCCCCCGGCATCTGGCCAGTTTACTTTCCGGCTTAGCCGCTTTTGAAGAATACAGCAGGCAGTGCGAAAATCGAAATGAAGCGGATGCAAAACTGCACGCGTTTCTTTATCAGGAGACGGCCAACTGCCGGTTGCGGATGGAAAAGGCATTGCAGCACCTTCTTGAGGCGGAGAACATCCGGATTTGAGTCGGCTCTCGCGGCTTTACTTTCCAGCAGTTGCCTCTAGGTTCGCCGTGCCGAATATGTCCATCGAAAGAACACGGAATTTTTCCATTATAGCCCATATTGACCATGGGAAGACCACGCTTTCTGACCGTCTGCTTGAGACTACTCAGACGATCACTCAGCGCCAAAGACAGGATCAACTTCTTGATTCGATGGATTTGGAGCGGGAACGTGGAATTACCATCAAATCTCATCCGGTCACCATGGCGTACATCGAGGATGGCGTGGAGTATCAGCTCAATCTCCTCGACACTCCCGGTCACGTGGATTTTTCCTACGAAGTGAGCCGCAGTCTCGCGGCTTGCGAGGGAGCGCTTCTTCTCGTTGATGCAGCTCAGGGAGTTGAGGCGCAGACTGTTGCCAATGTCCATCTGGCGATGCAGGCGAATCTGACGGTAATTCCTGTGATTAATAAGATTGACTTGCCCAGTGCGGATGTTCCCGCTGTGAAAAAGCAGCTTGAAGATATTTTGGCCATTCCGGCGGACGAAGCGATCGAGGCGAGTGCCAAAATGGGCATCGGAATTGCGGAAATTCTGGCTGCGGTCGTCAAGAGGATACCTCCGCCGAAGGATGAACCGGATGAAAACGCGCTGAAGTGCCTCGTGTTCGACTCGGTTTTTGACAATTTCAGAGGAGTGGTCAGTTACGTCCGGCTCATGAACGGGGAGGTGAAACGCGGCACCGGCATTAAAATGATGGCTACCGGCAAAACCTACGAAGTGAAGGAAGTCGGTGTATTTACACCCAAGCAGGAAAAGCGGGATATTCTCAGGTCAGGTGATGTTGGCTATCTGATTGCAAACATGAAGAGTTCCACCGAGGTCAAAATCGGTGATACCATCACGGAATCTCGAGTTCCCGCTAAAAAGCCTCTTCCAGGATTTAAGGAAATCCAGCCGATGGTTTTTTCAGGAATTTATCCGATTTCGTCGGATGATTTTGAGCAGTTGAAGCTGGCGATGGGCAAACTGCAGATTAATGATGCGGCCTTCACTTTTCAGGCGGAAAGCTCTGCCGCTCTCGGTTTTGGTTTCCGCTGCGGTTTCCTCGGATTGCTTCACATGGAGATTGTTCAGGAGCGTTTGCGCCGGGAATTTAACATGGATGTGATTTCCACCTATCCAGGAGTAATTTACCGGGTGAAAAAATCGGATGGAGAGTTGGTTGAAATCGATAATCCGAGCTTTCTGCCCGAACCGTCGGTGATTGACGAAATTGCAGAGCCAACCGTGAAAGCTTACATCATGGTCCCCAATGATTATATCGGCGACATGATGAAGCTGGTCGCTGATAAGCGGGGCGAACTTGTAAATACTGAGACCCTCGATTCGATGAGAGTCCTGCTGACCTGTATTTTGCCGCTGAACGAAATTCTTGTCGATTTTAACGACAAACTGAAAAGCATCACTCGCGGTTATGGAAGTATGGACTACGAGCACGGCGAATACCGCATCGCAAAGCTCGTAAAAATGGACATGTTGATTGCCGGCGAACCTGTTGATGCTTTTTCATCAATTGTTCATGTTTCAAAGGCTCAGGCAAGAGGAAAAGATTTGGCCTCCAAGTTGAAAGATGTGATTCCGCAGCAGCTTTTCACTGTTGCTATACAGGCTTGCATAGGCGGAAAAATTATCGCCAGGGAATCGATTAGCGCTATGAGGAAAAACGTCACTGCCAAATGTTACGGTGGTGATATTTCGCGGAAGAGAAAACTTCTCGAGAAACAGAAAGAAGGTAAAAAAAGGATGAAGTCGATCGGCAAGGTGAACATCCCGCAGGATGCCTTCATCAAAGTCCTTAAAACCGGCGATTGATATTCAACCGAACCCACAAAGTTTACTATGTTTACGTTTATTTCCGGATCTGATCCGAAAAGCCGGGACGGCAAACGGGCGATCAATAAAAACGATCGCAAAAAGGCCAAACAATTTTCGAAAGGTGTGACCCGGTTTCTCCGGTATAACAAAGATCTCCTTCCGGAAGAAAAGTACGATGAAATCTCCGGTCTGCGGGAGCAGTTCATAACCGACGCTTCGAGTTCGACGAAAAAAAGAAGAGATCTCGATAAGCTTGCTGATGATATTTCCAAAGTATGCAAAAAGGCGATTCCGGATTTCCAGCCGAGTTTACTGAAAGAGAATATCGAAGTACTTTTTGTCGCCGTAGTGATAGCCATGGGTATACGGGCGTATTTTATCCAGCAGTTCAAAATTCCTACCGGTTCGATGCAGCCGACTTTGAATGGAATTATTGCCTATCCGGCTCCTGAAGTAGCGCGAGGTGACTCGAAATACAGAGCGCCGGATGATTACCAAATGCCCAATCCGATCAAGCGGGCGATCGACTCGATCTGGTTTGGCCGCAGCCATGTGGAATGGCGTTGCAAGCAGGATGGTGATGTGTTTTCGCTATATAAGATCGACGGTAAAAGCAAATTTATCCTCTTTCCACGCACCTACCTCACTACAGAATACGGGCACCGATACGCCGCTTCCGGAACGGTCGACCGGGTAGCTCAGCTTTTGAATCCGGAACTGGCCGGGGTTCATCTGAAAAAAGGTGATGTCCTCGCAAGAGGCTATGTGGAAACCGGGGATATGCTGATCGTGAACAAGATGGCCTATCACTGGAAAAAGCCGAAAAGGGGAGAGGTGTTTGTGTTTAACACGAGAAATATTGATTATATACAGAGAACGCTGAACAAACAGTACGGTTCCCAGCACTACATCAAGCGTCTCGTAGGTGTTCCCGGCGATCATCTCCAGATCGAACCGCCCCAGCTAATCATAAACGGAAAACCGGCAGAGGAGTTCGGTATGAAAAGAGTTGCTTCTCAGCAGGGGCTCTACACCGGTTATGTTTTTGACAGCGGCGGCAAGTCTGAATTTAAACTCGGCCCCGAAGAATATCTGGCTTTCGGCGATAACAGTTCAAACAGCAGTGACTCGCGAAGGTGGGGAACGGTTCCTGAGCAAAATATCGTGGGGCGGGCGATGTTCGTTTTCTACCCGTTTGGAAATCATTTTGGTCCTATCAGGTAATTGGATTTGAAACCCGGTCATTCGGAAACAGCGGAAGAAATTGTCGCCCGGAGCGGATCCAATCTAGCCTTTGCGCTGGCTCTTTTACCGCCGGAGAGACGGCATGATATGAGGGTATTCTATGCCTTCTGCCGGGTCATTGACGATGTCGCCGACGACCGGGGAGAGTCGCTGCTCAATCGCAGGAAAGCACTCGACAGGTGGCGGGCTCTGATTGCAGGCGCTGCCGCGCACCAGGGAATCGAAGAGGAATTTTGTTCCCTTTGCCGGAAATACGATCTCGACCCGGAATTGCTGAACGAAATCATCGACGGGGTTGCACTTGACCTCGAGCCGGTCCGGTTTGAGACCGCTAAAGATCTGGAGAGGTACTGTTTTAAAGTGGCTGGTGCAGTCGGGTTAATCAGTATCGAAATTTTCGGCTGTCGAAACGACAAGACGAAACAATATGCTGAGCATCTGGGCTACGCTCTGCAGTGGACCAATATCATGCGGGATGTGGCCGAGGATGCGGATGAAGGCCGGATCTATCTGCCTCTCGAAGACCTTGAGCAGTTCCATATCACACCGGATGAAATCCTCAAAAAACAGGTTCCGCAGGACCGGTTTTCGGACTTAATGAATCACCAATGCGGAGTGGCGAGGAATTATTACCGGAGAGCTGCCGGAAACCTGGTTGAAGAGGATCGTCCCAATCTGCGATCTCCCGAGTTGATGAGGCGCATTTACTTCGGAATCCTCTGCAAAATGGAAAAGGACAACTATCGTGTGTTTGAAAAACGCTATCGTCTGTCGAAGTTTAGAATGATGTCGGAGTTTATCATGGCGAAATATTTGAATCACTAGTTTTGGAATATCGTAAATACAAACACTCAAGGTTTACTGCCCGTTTTCCGGTCGAATTCCGGTATTCGTTGAGTCACTACTGGATGGCTGACCAGAAAGACGGCACCTGGCGGGTTGGGTTTACCAAGTTTGCCACACGGATGCTTGGGGAACTTGTTGAAGCCCGATATGACCTGGATTTGGGTGAACCGGTGAAGAGTGGTCAGGAAATCGGATACGTCGAAGGCTTTAAAGCTGCCAGTGATCTGTTCTGCGTAATGGAAGGAAAATTTGCCGGTGGAAATCCCATGTTGGAAGTGGATGCCTGTATCGTAAAAAGCTCGCCTTACATAGACGGCTGGCTGTATGCGGTGCAAGGCGTGCCTGAAGAATCCAGCGTCGACGTGGATGGTTATATCGAACATCTCGACAGGCTGATACACAAAATGCAGGATGAAGGGTACTAGGGAAATGAGTTCGAAATACATTATGATCGGCGGTTTCCTCGGTGCCGGAAAGACAACGCTCATTCAGCGTTTTGCGAAGTACCTTGATGACAGGGGGGATTCAGTCGGGCTGATTACCAATGATCAGGGTGCGGGGCTGGTAGATTCAGCAATAGGCAAATCCAACAAATTTCCGGTCGAGGAAATTTGCGGTGGATGTTTTTGTTGCCGGTTTAATTCCCTGATTGATGCGGCGCGGAATTTAACGGAAGAAACCCGCCCCGACGTGTTTCTCGCGGAACCGGTGGGGAGCTGCACTGATCTTGTGGCAACGGTGAGTTTACCGCTTCAAAAGATTTATGGAGATGACTATGTTGTATCTCCTCTCTCTGTATTGATTGATCCGATTCGGGCTGCCCGGGTTCTCCGTCTAAAAGAGGGGCCTCAGTTTTCGGAAAATGTTACCTATATCTACAGGAAACAACTCGAAGAAGCGGAATTCATCGTGATGAACAAAACCGATCTTCTCGATGATGATGATGCGAGAGCGGAATTGCGATCTGCATTGGAACAGGAATTTCCCGATGCGGAAGTTTTTGAGATCTCGGCCAGGTCGGGAGAAGGTTGCGAAGAATGGTTTCAAAAAGTGCTCACATCTGAATTGAATGTAAGTCGGTTTCTCGATATCGATTACGAAAAATATGGAGAGGGCGAAGCTCTTCTCGGATGGCTGAATGCAACGGTGTTGATGAAACCATCCGACCGGGGTGGATCTGATTCCGAATTCGACGGCAATGAGTTACTGATGGAGCTCGCCCGTGAAATCCGGATCAAAATGGAGGAATCCTGTGCTGAAGTGGCTCACCTGAAAATGACTTTGACTCCTATTGGTGATCCCTACGAAATCGCGGCGGTAAACCTCGTGAGAGGGGACTCCGAGCCGGAGCTTTCCCATCGTCTCTATGAACCTGTCGATGACGCTGAGTTACTTCTCAACATCCGGGCGGAAACTGATCCGGAAACATTGGAAAGGGCCGCGGACGAGGCGATAGAGGAAGTGGTCGCAATTCGCAGAGGCTTGCTCTTCAAGATAGAGCACCTCGAACATTTTCGACCCGGAATGCCGAAGCCGACCCACCGCATGACCGGGGTGTAAGTCATGAAAAGAGTTCCCAATCTTACCGGATGGATTGTCTTTTTCGTGTTGGCATCCGGTCTTTCCTATCTCATCTGGGTTCTGCTTCGGCACAACTATGACTGGAATGCGATCCGTCCCTACTGGAAAAATTTGCTTTCCGGCTGGAGCGTTACCCTCGGGATCTCCGCTGTTGCTTTGATCTTAAGTATACTTTTCGGCGTGCTGCTTACCATCGGGCAGCTTTCTGCATTCGCTCCGTCCCGTATACTTTCCCGACTGTATGTAGAGTTTGTGCGCGGAACTCCGCTGCTTACTTTAATATTAATCGGCTACTACGTTGTGGCGAATGCACTGAACTGGGACAACAAAATCACTTTCGGAATCGCAGTGCTTTCTCTTTTTGCCGGAACCTATCTCGCGGAGATTTTCCGGGCCGGTGTAGAGACTGTCTCGAAAAGCCAGTGGTTGTCAGCGAAAGCAATTGGACTCAGCCCGGCGCAGACCTATCGGCATATCGTTCTGCCGCAGGCTATTCGCCGGGTGCTTCCCGCCTCTGCCGGGCAATTCGCTAATCTAATCAAAGATTCTTCACTACTTTACGTCATCGCTGTGCCGGAATTTACCGTTCAGGTCCGGCAGGCAAATTCCAATGCGCTAACTTCATTTGAAGGCTTTATTCCTCTCGCAGCCGGATATCTTGCGCTGACGCTGCCGATCTTTTTTCTCAGTCGCCACCTCGAAAAACGCTTTGGTTTCGAACAATAGTTTCCCCCGGCGAAAATACTGGACGATACCACGAACGACATCCATGTTGGCAGCGTCCAATATAGAAGCATGAGCCTCGCTAAATCATTTACAGAAGAACAAATCGCTACAGTCCAATCCTGGGCCGACGAAGGCGATGGATTGTCAGAAATTCAGAGAAAACTGGGTAGCGAAATGGATATCAAAGTTACCTACATGGAACTTCGGTTTTTGATCGATGATCTCGGGGTAAAACTCAAAGAAGACAAGCCGGAAGAGCCGGAGGAACCGGCCTCTGAAGAAGAGGAGACGGAGTTGGTCGACGAGTTACCTTCCGGTGACGGGGCCAAAGTTTCCATCTCGGCTCTGCAGCGTCCCGGGGCACTGATCAGTGGTAGCGTTACTTTCTCAGGAGGCGAAGAGGCTGACTGGTGGCTCGATCAAATGGGTCAGCTGGGAATGAATCCGAAAACCGAAGGTTTTCGTCCCAATCAGGAACAAATGATGTCGTTTCAACAGGAATTGAAAAAAGCCGTTGAGGAGAGAGGCGGAATTTAGACCATTTAAATTCCGGCACTCATCATACCGTAGACGAGGGTTTCGATTTCCTGCCTTGTCTCCAGCTTTTTCAGACCCAGTCTCCTGAGGAGAACCGGGAAAAGGGGACCTGTCAGATTTTTGAAACTTTGGATCTCGTATTTCAAGGTGTGATCCTTTCCTGGCTTACCGGCCAAGGCTTCGTTGTCGATCTGCGTGAGAATCTTTAAAGAAAGTTCCGCTATCAGCGCCATTTTCCGATAGTTCAGGCGGTCCGGCGTATCGGTGGGACTGTGATAGTGAGCCCAGCGTCCGCAGGAGAAAAACAGGTAGGGAACTCCGTTTTTGCGGAAAATTCCGTGATCACTCATGTCGCCCACATATTTGTTCAGAGTCGCCGCCACTTTGATTCCGGGAATCTCATTTGATGCAACGATGGCAGGAAGGTCCGGATTACTCTCGCATCCGGTAACGAACAGACCACTTTTCAAAATCGGAACAGGAATGTCTTTTTCCGCCAATATTTTAATTCGATTCACTCCCGGGATCAAGCTGGTTGGGATAGAAATATCATGTCCGACGAGATCGTGGATCATAGCAAAGTGGATTCCCCGGTCGTCTATTTGGTCTTCGTAGAAGCGGATACTGCCCATACACGGAGTATTGAAATAAGGTGGCTCTTCGGCATCGAATATGGCGACAATCAGATCCCTCTCCAAATGAGCGGGTTGCATCGCCTCCGCCACAGCGAGAGCTATGGCCACTGCCGCGCCGTTGTCGTCTGCGCAGGGGTGGGGGATGACGCTGTCGTAGTGTGCACCGATTAGCAATGGCGGCAGTTCCCGGTTTTTCCCCGGAATGAATCCAACGAGATTAACAAAATCATAACCGGATTTGGAGTAGGGGAGATCATAAGATTTCCCGGCATACGGTTCACATCCCGCGCGGGAAAGAGCGGTCCGGATATATTC
>JARGOZ010000103.1:2679-23850 GCA_029213025.1 Verrucomicrobiales bacterium | reverse complement strand
CTACGCCCACAATCCATATCATGCCCGCTTTTGCCTACCTCGCAGTTGATGCTTCCGGAAATAAAGTTACCGGAGACCTCGATTGCCGTAACAAGTCGGAAGCCTACCGGACACTGGAATCGAAGGCACTGACTCCGGTTCAAGTGGATCCGGTGCTCGACGAATCGACAACGGCTAAGAAAAAAAAGGGGGCGGAATACAAAGGCCCGGTCCCCCTGCCCCGTAGTGCTCTCATTCTTCTCACCGAAGTGCTTGCCGACCTTCTCGACGCCGGGCTGCAGCTGGAACAGGCTCTGCGCATTCTCCACGAACGGCAACAGCACAAAGGCATCAAAACGGTAGCGGGCATCCTCCGGGATGAAATTCGGGAAGGAACCCGGTTTTCCCATGCGTTGAAAAAGGCCTCTCCGTCTTTTGACGAACTTTATCGAAATCTTGTTTCTGCCGGGGAAGCAAGCGGTTCGCTCTCCGACATTTTAACCCGCCTCGCGGTAAACCTGAAGCAACTCAACGATCTCCAGAAAAGGACGATTTCGGCGATGATTTATCCCACTGTGGTAATGGGTTTTTGTGTCATCCTGCTCGTGGTTTTCAGCACGGTGCTTATGCCGATGCTGACCAAGTTGATGAAAAAATCCGGGCAGGAGCTGCCACTCGTCACTGAACTGCTGATCACTTTTACCGATTTCATCAATTCGTGGTGGTGGCTGATTTTGGCAATCATCATAGTCATTTCGATTGTGTTTAAAGCATTTATTTCAACCAGAGGCGGCCGAATTTGGTGGGATAAAACCAAACTGAGACTTCCCGCCTTTGGACCGGTCATCGCCGGTCGATTTTATGCGCAGTTTGCTCATTCAATGGCAAACCTCGTCAACAATGGTGTTCCGCTTATGAATGCGCTGCAGTTGATGAAACGGGGAACAGTGAATCGCCACATTCAGCAGCAGTTTGAAACTGTCGTTAGCGAAGTAGGCGAAGGCAATTCCCTCTCGCGAACTTTGGAACGCCGCACGGACTTTCCCGCTTCTCTGGTCGACCGGGTCGCAATCGGTGAACAATCCGGTGAGTTGGGCAATGCGTTTTCCAAAGCAGCCAAAAAATACGACGAGGAGCTGGATACCCATATTTCGCGGCTTACCAGCGTGTTGCCCATGGTGATGCTGGTATTTGTCGCGATCATCGTCGGGGTGGTGGCGTATTCCGTGATCACCACAATTTTTGGCTCGATGAAAGGCATCGGCGGGCGATAATATTTACCAATCGAAAAAGATAACATGAAACTATCACATCAGAGACAACGGAATAGAAACGGCTTCACCCTGGTTGAACTGGTCGTCGTAATGACGATCATCGTGGTGCTCGCCGGATCGGGGATTTTCCTCGTCACAGGGATCATTGACGATGCCCGTGTCCAGACGGCAGACAATAATCTAAAGGCCCTCGACGTCGCTCTGAAAAGCTACGAAAGGAACAATTTCGGGAAGCCGCCCACTCAGGAACAGGGCCTCAACGCCCTCGTTGAAAGACCCACCAGCGGAACCGTGCCGAAACGCTGGCGAGCTTATCTGGAGGAACCTATGCTGGATCCATGGGGTAACGAATACCAATACCGCTTCCCCGCCCAGAAAAGCAAACGCCGCTATGATATCTGGTCGCTGGGTGAGGACGGTGTAGAGAGCGAGGACGATATTGGCAACTGGTAGTCAGAAAAGCGGTTTCACCCTGGTGGAACTGGTCATTGTTCTCTCGGTGCTCGTTCTGCTTTCCGCGACAGCTATTCCGTCGATTGACGGCGTAATGAAAGAACGCCAGGCGCGGGAGCCGGTTGGCACATTACTGCTCATGGCCCGCGAAGTTCGCAACCGCGCTCTCACCGAGCAGCGGCCCTACCAAATCGCTTTCGATTCCGATGGATTCCGGGCATCACGCTATTTCAATCCCTACGGTGGCCGGGAGGAGTTTGATAAACTTCAAGACCTCCTCAAGGTTCAACAGGACCGGCTCGATATTATCGCAGCCTCGCGGGACCGGGGAATCCAAATGGAGGAACAAACCGCTGATCCTCGAATCGAATCCGCCGTCGCCGGATTAAGCTTTTCCGCTTCCTACGAAATCCCCGAAGGTGTGGACTACCGGCTGCGCTCCTGGCGGGACACCGACTGGCTGGAAATGGAAGGCGGAGCTTTCCGGCGCTGGGTATTTCAACCCAGTGGAATGTGTGATCCGCTGAAAATTCAGTTCCAATCTGACAACGCTTTCTTCGAAGTGGAGTTTCATCCATTGACCGCAGATATTAAATCGGAAACTTCATGGGTGGATTAAAGACAAAACACAATCAGGGATACGCTCTGCTCGATGTGGCACTGGCCCTGACGATCTTTGCCTTCTCGATCACATCCCTCGTCGTGCTGTTGCAACAAATCACCAATACTTCGGCCAGCTACGCACGGGACCGGCTGATCCAGAGTTCCATTGAATCTTTTCTCACCGAGACCAAACGTAAACCGGTCAAAGAGATGAACTCGGAGTATTTCGACGAAGCGCTCAGTATTAACTTTCGCGCTGTGGTGGAGCAACTCAATCTTTCCAATGCCGAAGGCAACAGTCTCAAAGATGTGTACAAGCTCGTCGTCACTGCCGAGTTTGAAGATGATGGCGGTCCCCAGGAGGAAACGGCGGAATTGTTTATCTACCAACCGGAGAAAAAATGAACACCGGTAACCCTGCTTCGAAAGCCTTTACTCTCGTCGAAATCGTGGTGGCGATGACGATCCTCGCTTTGATCTCCGGAACGGTGATGGCGATCCTCGTTCAAGCCGGCGACACAGCTGCCGGAATCCGCGACATGGATAAAAAAGACGAGGAAATTGCCCGGTTTCTCGATCTGCTTAAGCGCACAGTCGAAACACTGCCGGTCGATGCGACGATCGAAATGGTTCCCGCATCGGAAAGTGTTTCAGGCTTCCCGGAAATGAAAATATCCAATGCAGTTGGTGCCTTCACGTTTGGCGAAGATATCGGCACTGCCGGTGAATTGACTATCGGACTCCAGGTTCAGGCGGAAAGCGATCTCGACGGGCAGTTTTTTGAACTCGCCATCAGCCGGGACAGCTTTTCCCCGGATGATACCGATGGCGATGGCATGGTTTTCGGTGCCGGCGCGGAAGAATTTCTTACAGCTGATGCCGAGGGGCGATACTGGCTGCCGCTGGTAAGCGATATCATCTCGGCAACCTGGAAATACTGGGACGAGGATGCCAGCGAATGGCTCACCGAATGGCAGGAGGATAATCTCCCCCCGCTCCTCGAGTTTGTCGTAGAAGACAGTCACCGCCCCGGGCCGGTGCGGATCGTCTTCGAAGTCCCTGAACACCTCGTAACTGGTGATACCACCGATGCGGATGCCGCAACCACTGACTCCAGCGAGGACAGCACCACATCGAGGACCTCGTCCGTTTCACGTCCCGGTGGCAACACGGGCGGAGGAAATCCCGGCGGTGATGCTGGAAAAGGATTCAAAGGCGGTCAGGGAAAGGGTGGCGGAAAAGGAACCAGAGGCGGTGGAGGCCGGGTTCAGCGAGGCAGGCCCCAGGGCAACGGAAATTTTCCCGCACCGGGTGGTGGTAGAGGTGGAAGAACTCCACAATCCAACGGCGGCACATCAACTCCACCTACCGGACAACCATGAAGCATACACGCAGGAAAAACCGGCAAAGCGGCATGGCGCTGCTGATGGTCATCGGTGTAGTCTCGCTGCTTGTCGCTATCGTCATAAGCCTGCGGACCTCTTCCGAAGCAACCTGGGATGAGAACACGCTCAGCCGAATGCGTTTTCAGGCCCGACTGCTGGCTGAATCCGGAGCCAACCTGGCGCTTCATCCCGCTATAGAGCCGGGTGATCCTGTTCTTCGGCAGGATTTTGAAGACGGTCGATCTTTCGAAGTAACCATCAAAACCGAAGGCGGACGCATTTTGGTGAATAACCTCGCTGATGAAGACACCCTTACCGGAGTTACGGAACTTTTCATTCGCTGGGGACTGGATGCGACCACCGCCGCAATCGCAGCGGAGTCTCTCGCCGACTGGATCGATACCGATTCCGAACCGCGCAGTAATGGAGCGGAAAAGCCCTTTTACACCGCTTTGGAACACCCGGAGTTTCCCACCAACGATGCTTTTTCCAATCTGGAAACCATGCTCCTCGTCCGCGGAATGGACGAAGTGGCAAGAATTCAACCGCTCTGGCGGGACTATTTCACCATCTACGGAGACGGTCTTCTCGACCTGAATTCCGCTGCACCGGAAGTCCTTGAGGCATTCCTCGGCATCACCCGCGACGCGGCTTTGAACTTTGTTTCCGCGAAAAAAGGAGCGGACGGAATGGAAGGAACCCCGGACGATGAAATCATCACCGATTCCGGAACAGTGCAACAACTGCTGGGGATCTCCGAATCAGACTGGACGGAAAAATCGGATGCCATCACTCTCGAAGGCTCCCTCCGCCGCATAGAAAGTGTCGGGCGGGTCGGCGAACACAAGGTCCGATTGATCGTTCTTTCAGACGTAACCGACAATGACGAGGAACTCGCCTCACCGGTTGCCCGTTTCACGGAGTGAGGATATAGGGTGGATGTCCATCTATCTATGAAAATTGATATCATCACGATATTTCCGGAGATTGCGGAAGGTCCGCTGAGCGAGAGCATTATGAAACGGGCCAGAGAATCCGGTCTGGTTGAAATCCGCTGCCATGATCTGCGGGATTATACGACCGACCGCCACCGGCAGGTCGATGATGAACCCTATGGTGGCGGACCGGGGATGGTGATGAAACCGGAACCTTTTTTTGCCGCCGTCGAGGCACTGAAAACGGACAAAACCCGGGTTCTTATGATGACTCCCCAGGGAAAGCCCTTCCAGCAGGAGATTGCCGGGAGTTTTGCAGAAGAGGAGCACCTCATCATTCTGTGTGGCCATTACGAAGGGGTTGACCACCGGGTCATTGAAGCTCTCGTCGACGACGAAATCTCAATCGGTGACTATGTTTTGACCAATGGAACGATCGCAGCGGTCATAATCGTCGACGCTGTCGTCAGATTACTTCCCGGAGTGCTGGGCGATGATACTTCCTCGGTGGAAGAATCTTTTTCCGGGGACGAGGGGCTTTTGGAAGCACCCCAGTATACAAGACCCGCCGATTTTAACGGGATGAAAGTGCCCGGGGTCCTGCTTTCCGGCCATCACAGGAAAATAGCCGAGTGGCGGAAGGCGCAATCCGTGGACCGGACAAGGGAAATCCGGCCTGATCTGTTGGATTAGCGCCATTCAAAGCGGTTTGATCCTCTAATCTTTGGAGAGGAGGTCGGTGGAATCTTCGACCATTTCTTTCAGATTCTTGCCGGATTTGAATTTCACAACGCGACGTGCCGGGATTCGAATCGCAACCTCGGGCCGCTTTGGGTTTCGACCGATTTTCGGCTTATTGACTGTAGTTTGAAAAGTACCAAAATTTCGAAAAACGACTTCGTCTCCCGAGCTCAGGCTGTCAGTGATTTCGGTTATCAAGTGTTCGATCGTTTCGAAAACTTCTCTCTGAGTGAGACCAACTTTGTCGCTGATTTTGATCACGAGATCACGTTTCGTTATTGTAGACATATAATATTTGGGTTGATTAAGGTTAAGCGGACTCGATGAGTCACACAGGGGTTGAGACTTAATCAGTTACCAATTCGGTCACAATTATATGTCGAAAAAATTCGTTTCATTGAACAGGGTACAATCGCAGACTGTACCCTGTTGCCTCATGGTTTTTGCAGATAAGCAAACAAATCACGTAACTGCTCATCGGTAAGTCCGTTAAGAAGTCCGGGAGGCATCAACGAGCCCGGAGTCGCCTCAAGTTTGGTAATTTTGGAACGCGGAATCGTGACGCTTTGGTTGGCGGCATCCCTCAAAACGACAGACTGCGGATCCTGAGCGGAAATCATTCCCATTAATACTCTCTCATCATTGGTTTTAACGAGATATGTCGCAAATCCTTCCCGAATTTCCAGATTCGGATCGATGATTCCGGGCAGCCAGAAATCGAGATTATTCCTTTCATAACCGGTCAAATCCGGGGCAATGACGCCCCCTTCATCGAAGAGCTTGTGACACACCGCGCATCTTTGCTGAAAATGAATTTTCCCTGCATCTGCATCGCCGGTTCCTGTTTGCAGGATCTGTTTCACGCGGTTGATCTCCGCGAGGTTTTCCGCTGAGGTTTTCACCGCCAGATCCGGCCAGTGCCGACTCACCTTTTTGTTAATTTCGGGATCTTTGTGCTGTAGCAAAATCTGAACGACATCCGGTGAAATGTCCCGCGCTTTGATATGCGCCAGGTCGATTTTATCCAGAAACAGCCGTGCCCATTCCAGCCGACCTGCCAGGACCCGGTCCGCTGTGCTGCGGACATTGTGTTCCGCGGGGAGTGTGGACCCATAGCGCCCCAGAATAGTTTTCGGTATAGATAGATCTGTGTAATTAGCCAGAGAGCGCAGAGCAACCCGCTTGAGCGCACTGTTTTGATCGAGACTAAGAACACGGAGCAAAACAGAAACGACCGACGGATCATCAATCGTCCCAAATGCTTTCGCGATTTCCAGTTTGACTACAGGATCCTCTGTGGACTTGGCCAGTATAGTTTTGGCTTTTCCAATCGAAGCCGCATCTTTCCGCAACACACCGAGAACTATATCATTTTCCCCGGCCTCTTTGCTATACTTATCCATTTGCCGGCTGAGTGAATCGGGAAGCGGCGGAATCGACGACCCCTGGAATGCCAATTGCAGGCCGGTCATGAGCCGCTTTTGAGCATCCTGATCCGGAGCTGTTTCCAACAGGTTCGCACACGTTTGAAAATTATCGTTTCCGCCGGCCATCGCGTAGCGTCTCATCAGTCGCTCAGCAATCTGCTCCCGAAAAACCGGCTGTTCCCAGGCCCCGGAACGGGCATAGTTCTTGAGGATCTCCCGCCCGGATTCTGCATGCGCTTCGATACCCCACCAAATCATCAGAGGCAGATGTTTATCCTCAAGGATTGAGCTGTCGGAAATCAAATTCTTCAATACCGGCAATCCATTCTGCGCAGAAATCCTTTTCGCGCTGGCGGCCATCTGAGAACGGACGTGAATGTTTTTCTCTACTTCAGACTGGCGGAGTAAAGCCTCCGCAAAATCGGAACCAATTTTCCTCTTGTCTCCTTTCAAGCGAATGACCCAGCGGCGAATGTTCGGGTCGGGGTGTTTGATCCATTCCGAGGCGTAGTCATCATCAAGCCGGTTCAATAGAGAAAAGGCCCATAGAGATTCCAGAGAAGTCTGGCCGAGATTAGCGCGGACATTTTCGGCAAGAGCCGCTTCAATGGAGTGCTCCTGCCGCCAACCGATTTCGAGGACTGCGCGCCTTCTCACAAACCGGTTCGGATGATCGAGATAAGACAGCAAACCAGCACCATCAAGACTGGAAAGATCGCCCGCCTCATACACCGGCGAACTGCCCTTCGGTTTGATGCGGTAGATCCGGCCGCTTTCTTTATGCCAGTCGTCAACCGGTCGCACATGGCTGAGCCTCGTATCGGACCAGTCAGCGATATATACACATCCATCGGGACCGACGCCTGCGAACACCGGCCGGAACCAACGATCATCAGTCTCCGCAAGATTTTCCTCGTCCACCGTTCGGAAGGTGGAAGTATCTTCGCGAAGTTCGCTTACCCACACCACATTGTGCAGGGAGTTCGGCGCAATAATTTTGCCTTTGAATTGCGGAGGATAAAGTCCGCCGTCATATATACAGAAAGACTGGGCAAAGCGGTTTTTATCGCCCTCGTGCTCCATGTGATCGAAATAACCAAAGGCATATGGATTGGTGAGAGGACCGTGTTTCCCCCAGCCCTTCTTTCCGTAGCTTCCCTGGGGGTAGTACATACCGCGGGTGTTGCCGTTATTTGTGCCCGAAAAAACATTACCTTTCGAATCGATTTCCAAACTGAACGTATTCCCGCCGCCTTCGGCAAAAATTTCAAAGTGCCGCGTTTCGGGATGATAACGCCACACCATCTGCCCCTGCCATTCATATACTTGATCCGTAGCAGGACATTTCACTTTTCCGGTAGTTGTGCTGCCGTCAACTCCATAGAGCCAACCGTCCGGCCCCCATTCGAGGCTGTTCATCACCGAATGGGTATCTTCGATTCCGAATCCGGAAAGTCGGACTTCGGGCTCGCTGTCAGGTATATCATCTTTGTCATGGTCGGGGTAAAAAAGCAGATAGGGAGGATTGGCCACCCAAATCCCGCCATGTCCGGTTTCCACTGAAGTCGCGATATTCAGTCCGGTGATGACATCTTTACTTTCATCAAAATAGCCGTCGCCGTCTGTGTCTTCAAAGACCGTGATTTTATCCGCCCCTTTTGTTCCGTATGGAGGTGGCTGCGGTACTTTATCAAAGCGGGCCCGCAGATGGTTGTCATATTCAACAATCTTCAGCCCGGCGGGAAACTGGTACTGCAAATATTGATTTACCCACAGCCGTCCCCTGCTGTCCCAGCTCATAAACAAAGGTTGGCCTACATCCGGCTCTGCCGCCATCAGCTCGATTTCAAATCCATCCCGGACCCTGAATTTCTTCACAGCTTCCTGAGCCGGGGTGAGCGGAGTATCATCAGCCAGCGTTCCCCGGCCTTTGTAATTTTCGATAATATCTTTCACCTGCTCATTACCCGCCACAGAAGCGTCCTGAGCATGTGAACCGAAAATAACCAAAAAAGCCGGCAGAAAGAAGACAAACTTTCTCATGCTGAAACTATCAGCAGGAAAAAAGATTTCTCTCAAGGGAAATACGGACGGATTCCCGCTTACTTCTCTGCGACGGGCTTGAATTCCGTTTCGTGTTGGGAACACCAGTTTTGGGCATCGAAGTAACCTGCAGCAGCGGCTTTTCTCATACAGGCAACGCCCTCGTCAAAAGCTTTCGGCGTTCCATATCCTACAATCAGGCACTGAGCGTGACGATACATCGCGGGAATGTGACCGAGATCGGCAGCGGTTTTAAATGCACTGGCCGCGCTTCGTTCGCTTTTTTCCGTTCCCACACCGTTGGCACGGCAAAGCCCCATTTGGAAAAGTGCTTCCAGAGAACCCTTTTCCGCCGCACGCGAAACAAACTCATAGCCACGCTTTTCGTCTTTCCCGACTCCCAAACCTTCGAGACAGCAAAAGCCGCGAAACAGCAACGATCTGGGATGACCGGAGTCAGCCGCTCGTTCCAAATACTCAAAACCTTCACCGTTTTCGACGATCATCGTTCCGAAAACCGAACTTTCCCCGTAATAGAACTGTGCATCTCTGTCACCCAACTTCGCAGCCTGTTCCAGCCAGCGACGCGACAGCGAAGGTGATCTGGGAACGAGTTTGCCCTGACCAAATAACAATCCGAGAATTCGCATCGCTTGCGGATTACGATTTTCGGCGGAGGCCATTAAAATGTACAAACCCTCGGCCGTCTGTTCGGTCCGGTTTGCGATATAGTATTCGGAAAGAATCGCGACGGAGTCCGGATCAGCCGTCCTGGAAGGAGCATCAATGCCGGAATTGATCCAGTTTTTCAGCGCACTTTCCAACTGCTCACCGGCCTCGACAGAGTTGGGTCCCAGTTGAATCCCCCATAAAGCAATATTTACCCCGCGATCAAATTTTTGTGCCTCTATGGCCTCCCGGGATTTGGCAATCGCCTGTTCGATATCGGTGATACCGCTTTCGAGTGCCACGGTTGCCCGGCTTTCCGGTTCGCCGCCGGGCAGAACCGTATTAGTGAAAGGATTCACCCTCGAGGTAATTTCCTCGTATTGGGTATATGGAAAAGTGATCTCCGACGCTACCTCGAACTTGCCCGACCGACTCACTTTCCCGTGCAGTATGTAGCCCAGTCCGCCACTGATCATGAGTGCCGCGATCATCACCCAGAGCCAGCCCATAACCCCCTGGCCACCGCCGACATCCACTGTTTTTTTCGAGGCCTCAAGACCGAGTAGTTTCCGGGCATTTTCCTTTCGTCGGGCCTCAAGTTCCTCAGTCCGCTTCGCGGCTGCTTTTTTCCGGGCCGCTTTTTCCTCCCTGGTTTTCTTCGCGACATCCGCCGCTATAGGATTCATCGCGAAGCCGTCCCGATACGGTTCCTGAGGGGTGGAAATATCTTTGTCTTTTTCTTCGTCTGCCTTTTTTACATCCGTTTCGTTTTCCTTGTTCCGGGGATCGAGAAAAGAATAGACCTCGTCATCTTCCACTTTGGCATCGAGATCAATGGTATCATCTCCCAGCCTGTTATGTAACACATCCTTGAGTTTATCAGCCTCCTTCTTCGATTTGCCGGAATCGACCTCAACTTCGGCTTTCACCGGAACCTCTTCCTCAATTTTTTCCTCTTCCGGTTCTTCATCCCGGTGACCGCCGGTTTCCTCCTCGTAGGTTTCGTGGTCCCAAACTTCAATGAAGTTGCTTAACTTGGTGAGAAATCCCATTTCCAGCCGCTGAGGATCATCTATCAGCCGTTCGCGGGTGGTATTGATAAATTCCACCACTCCGTCGGGTATATCTTCCGAATCCACCCGGAACGGTCGATCCCAAAGAAATTTTCTACCGGACAGCAGCAAGCCTACCAGCGGTAAAAGAACCGAAGTTCTGCGGATGTGAGGATTTTCCTTGGCGAGTTCAAACGCCATTTCTTTGAGGCTTTCCGGTAAATTGACTCCCTCCAGCAGGCCCAGCATGGTTTGGTGTAAACGCAGACGGAACGGAACCCGCGACCAAAAGTCCGCGCCTTCATTATCGAGAGCGACAACAAAATCAGCCGGGTCTCTGGTGCCTAAATTAATGAACACATTTTGCTCCGGCAACCACCACACAGGGACAGCGCTTGATGAAGCTTCCAAACCATCCATAGCCGAAGACAGCCGGGTGGCCATGCCAACGGTATTTTCGAGGTCCATAGGACCCGTCTCCCGAACGAGGCGACGCAGGTGAATCCCGTTCGGATTTTCCTCGGTAATCAGGGAAACCGCCTTATTTTCCTCTACCTCATAAACGGCAAGCTGATTGGCAAAATTCCGTCCCAGTCGGCGGATCGCCAGCCAGTGCTGCTCCATCCAGCCGTCCCGGGGAATAGTGGCTATCCCCGGAGTAAACTGAATAGCGCTCGGCAGATCATCGGTTTCAGTGAGAACCGCATAGGCAAAGTCCGCTTCATTCTCCGCCTCATCTTCCAGAATCGGCAGGTCGTCGGCATTGGGAAGTTTTTCGATTTCACTTCGAATCCACGCCCTGATGGGAGATCGGGGTAACCCCGGCGTCCTGGAGTTGTCTGTTTTCTCAGCGAGGGATCGAATCTGGTCGAAAAATGGTTCTTCGACTTCTCCCGGGGCACTGTCAAAAGTATCCAGAATGGCCTTTCGGCAATCCTCCGGCAATTCGTCAAACTGCCGCGGCAACGACTCCGTGGTAAAATCCCGAATAGGGATGCCCGAGATCAGGGACAGAAATGACTGGGCCAGAAAATAATCAGGCCCCCTTTCCACAACCAGATTCCCGGGTTTGGTCCACGCGGTAAATTCGGTGAAATGAAGTTCCGGCACATTGGTCTCCAGATTTCTCACCACCTGCAGATTCCGGTTCGAAAACCGCAGAATCGACATCGGGCAGTCTTTATCGCTTTCAATCAGCCTGATGAAGGGCATCAACCAGCGGGCCGCCCGGTTGGGAGACTGGGCGCCTTCCCGCGACAGGTAGGCAGGCAGTTCCTCCCCGTCGAGCATACAGTTCACATAGAAAAGTTCGTCATCGTCCCTGCCCCACGTAAAAGGGCGCGAAACCACCCGTTCTTCGATGTCGGAAAGTAGATCCATTTCCTTTTCGAAAGCTTGTAACCAGTCGTATTTCCGGGCCGCCTGATCATGGACGTGCAGACGGGCGAGTTGCAGGTGCTCCAGATCGAGAACGGGAAAAACCTGCTCACCGAATGCCTGAGCTTCGAACGAGACCATATTCTCATCTGAGTCTCTGAAGAAACGGAACCGATCAAAATCGGCATTGGCGTATTCGCTCATATTCGATGAAAATAGTAAGTCTGAGTTGTGTTAAAAAATTAGCAGAGGGTTGACCTTGGAATCGCGAACAACCCGCTTACATTATCCAAATACAAAGCATATTACCAGAACAGGAAAACGCTTTTTTCTCTGTCCGCCAAAAATATGAAAAACAGAACCGCAAAAGTTACCCGTGAAACGGCTGAAACCCAAATTTCATTGAGTCTCAATGTTGATGGAAACGGCGCCTCGAAAATTTCCACAGGGATTGGTTTTTTCGATCACATGCTGACGCTTTTTGCCCGGCACGGGAGATTTGATCTCGATATTTCCGCGCAAGGCGATCTGGAGGTGGACTGTCACCACACGGTGGAAGATGTGGGTATTGCCCTCGGTAAAGCGTTTCAAGAGGCTTTGGGCGAAAAAAAAGGAATTTTCCGATATGGCAGCGGCCAATATCCGATGGATGAAACGCTGGTGAGTTTGGCACTCGATTTCAGTGGCCGTCCATTCCTTGAATACATCGGCCCGGAAGGTGTCGCCAATATCGGAGGAAACTTTAATTTTTCGCTGATCGAGGAATTTCTGCGGGCATTTTCATTCAATGCGCTGATCAATCTGCACGCTGAAATTATCCGCGGCCGGGACCCCCACCACATGGCGGAGGCAATCTTTAAAGGCCTGGCCCGAAGTGTTGACACTGCAACCGGCGTGGATCCCCGAATCGCCGACCAAATTCCCAGCACCAAAGAAGTGCTCTAACTCTGAAAGCGAGCTAACAAACAAAATGAGTGATCGCATCGGCGTTATCGATTACGGCGGGGGCAACCTGCAGAATGTTCTCAATACTCTGAAATATATCGGGGAGGAAGGTCACCTCGTGACGCAGCCATCTGATATGGACTCCATCGACAGGCTGATTTTTCCCGGCGTTGGAGCTTTCGGGGACTGTATTGCCCAAATTGATCAGCAAAAACTCAGAGAACCCATTCTGGAATGGTTGCAGGCAGACCACCCCTTTTTCGGCATCTGCCTGGGGTATCAGGTGCTTTTTGAATCCTCCGAAGAAAGTCCGGAAACAAAAGGCCTCGGCTTTTTTAAAGGCAACGTGGTTCGATTCCCCTCAGGTACCGGGCTGAAAGTTCCTCATATGGGTTGGAATGAAGTCAAACCGGTAAATCCGGGTGACAGTATCTGGAAAGATACGCCGAATCCTTTGTATCTGTACTTCGTTCACTCCTTTTACCCGTGTCCGGAGGATGAAAGTATCGCCAACTCCCTGACCAATTACGGTCACGATTTTACTTCGAGCGTCGCTTCAGGAAACATTTTCGCCGGCCAATTTCACCCGGAACGCAGCCAGGAAGCCGGAATCCAGCTGCTGCGCAATTTTCTCACCTGACCGCCCGGCATTGTAGAAGTATTGATTTCCTGCGCCATTTTGATATGGGTGACGGCATGGACTACCGCCAACTTGGTTCGACTTCCCTCCGGGTTCCACCTGTTGGATTTGGATGTGCAGCCCTCGGAGGCCCCTACGGGGATGTCGACGCGAAGGAATGCACAAGGGCCGTTCACCATGCAATCGACTCCGGGATCACCTTTTTTGACACCTCGGCCTATTACGGCGAAACACTCTCGGAAACCCGCCTCGGCCGGGCTCTGGCCGGAAAGCGGGACCAGGTCACCCTCGCTACCAAAGGAGGTCGCCACTCAGCTGATCGATTTGATTTTTCCGCGAAAAACATCATTCGCATGTGTGAAGACAGCCTGACCCGGCTGCAAACTGACTATCTCGATATCTATCAACTTCACGATATCGAGTTCGGTAAAAAGGCAGCTGTTCGCGAAGGGATTGAAGCCCTTCAGCATCTGAAAAAATCGGGGAAAGTCCGCAATATTGGAGTCACAGGATATCCTCTACACCTACTGGCTGAAGTCGCAAAAGAAGAGGAACTCGATGTCGTTCTCTCCTACTGCCATGGCAATCTAATGAACAACCGGATCAACGACCTCCTCGTGCCGGTGATACAAGCAAAAGGCATGGGGCTGATCAATGCTTCCGTGACTCATATGGGGATTCTAACACCTCACGGCGCGCAGGACTGGCACCCGGCACCGGAAATGGTCAAAAAAGCCGGGCGAAAGGCTGCACAACATTGCGCATCGAAAGGTGCCAACCTCGCCGAGCTGGCCATTCAGTTCTCTCTACTCAATCACCAGGTTGACCTCACCCTGCTGGGTACCCGCACCGTGGCGGAACTGGAAAACAGTCTGGTCCTGCTGAACCGCGCCATCGACGAAGACTTACTGGCAGACGTCCGGGCCATTATCGAACCGGTATACAATACGGAATGGGCAAGCGGTCTGAAGGAGCATTGATAAATATCCCGGCGAAAAAATAAACCGCGAAAATCTGCGAGACAATGGTATATTGACAAGTATTGAAAATGAAGGGTATTACTCGCGAAATTTTTAATGCTGAGGAGTTCTGCATTCAGATTATTCGTCCTGAATTACGCAAACAAATGATCGAAATGTTTCCCGAAGAGGCGGGAGATTTTCTTGACCGGGCTGAAGCAGCCCTCAAAGAGAACGATGCAGAACGATTGCACCTGGCCGCGCACAGTTTAAAAGGCGTGGTAGGAAATTATCTCGGCACCAGAGCTTTCTCCGCAGCCACCGAGCTCGACAGCCTCGCCCGGAAGAAACATTTAACTGAAGCCGGGGACGCTTTGCAACGCTGCAAAAACGAAGTCGAAATTCTGGGGCTAGCTCTCCAGCAGTTTCTCGAAATGGACCAGCAGGAAACTGAGGTTTAAAACAGTCGACAAACGTTTTCTGTCCGACGATAGGTGGTGCCGTTTTCCAAAATGAAACGGGGTATATTTATCAGCTTTGAAGGCTCGGAAGGATGCGGTAAATCCACTCAGATTTCCCACCTCACGCAACTGCTCAAGGACTGCGGACGCGAAGTGTTGATCACCCGCGAGCCCGGTGGCACCGTGATAGGTGAGAAAATACGCGACCTGTTGCAGTTCACTCCCGAAGCTGAGGAAATGACGAATGAAACCGAGCTCCTGCTGTTTGCCGCAAGCCGGGCCCAGCTGGTAAGGGAAGTCATTCAGCCCGCACTGGAAAACGGGATCTGCGTCATTGCCGACCGTTTTCTTGACTCCACCACAGTTTATCAGGGCATCGGTAGAGGACTCAACGCTTCCTCGGTATCAAAAATCAACGATTTTGCTGTCGGAGAACTGAAGCCGGACTGGACTGTTTTGCTCGATATGGATGCGGCCGCGGGCCATGCCAGAGCGCTCGCTTCCAGAAGTGCACAAAAAGACCGGATCGAGGATCAACCCCTCACCTTTTTTGAAAAAGTCCGGCAAGGATATTTGAAACTGGCTGAACAAAATCCCGAACGGATCGAGATGTTCGACGCATCCGGTTCGATCGATCAATTGGCAAAGGAAATTCGACAATCCTGCTTTTCCAGATTTGATTGCCTCGAAGAGAAATGAGCTTCCGAAAAGAAAAAGCACTGGAACTGGTCGAAAAGGCCCGGGTAAATGAAAGGCTGGCCCACGCCTACCTGATCACAGGTCCGCCCAACTCGGGCAAAGAGGAAATCGCGATCCGCCTGATCGAGATGACAATTCCCGGAAACCCACGGTTAGCGCAATCTCTCGATGATTTGCGGGGTCCTACCACCGTCATTCTCGGACCGGAGTCGAAAAGCCGAAGAATCACCGTGAAAGCGATCCGGGAAGCAGAACACCTGCTCCATATGGCCTCTGATGACGACGTCACGAAATTCGCCGTTATCAAAGACGCGGATTGTCTGGGCGTTGAGGCGGAAAACGCCTTTCTCAAAACGCTCGAAGAGCCTCCCGAAGGCAGCCGCTTGATTCTGATCACTTCGCGCCCGGAAATGCTGCTGGATACAATTTTGTCCCGCTGTATCCGAATTGATCTGACCGGCGAAACCGGTCCCGCACCAATCCCGGATAAAGTGCGCCCCTTTCTCGAATCCCTGAAACATCACTCGATAAGAGGCATCAAAGGAGTTTCGGGAGCACTGGGGCTCATGGCTCGGTTTTCCAATTTATTGCATGAGGAAAAAGACCTCGTAAGTAAGCACAACAACGAGGAGTACAAGGCAGAAGTCACTCATTACCAGAAAACCACCGAAGGCAGCTGGCTGAAGCAACGTGAAGAGTATTACAAAGCACTCACGGAATCACAGTATTTGAATCGACGAAATCAACTGCTGGAATATCTGATCATGTGGTTTGGCGATGCTCTGAGACAACAGAATGGAGGAACGCGCCTCGACCTCCCGGAATTTGCCGACGCCACCCTTCAGTTGGCCCAAAATTCGACCTCTGACGAGTTGTCCCGAAAAGTGGATGCGATCGATCAACTGCGCAGCCACCTGAACACCAACGCCACCGAGTCGCTTGCCCTCGAAGTGGGCTTCATCAAAGCATTCGGATAACCCCGGACTTAACAGGGTACAATCCGGCACCCGACAGGGTACAATCGACTGTTCGGTTAGTAATCGGCCTTTATCTTCTCCACCACGTCAGGCGGAAACGATTTGATCTCGATCTGAACTTTTCCGGGGATTTCGACAACCGGATCGTCTTTGAACATGTAGGCCTCGAGGAACAGATAAACGATTCCGTTGATAGGCCGGAAAGTCCGCGATCCTTTAACCGATTTGGCCCCGGTTCCCATTTCCCTGTGGATCCGGATGGGTTCGTCAGTAATGATCTTAAGCGCAAACTGACTTTTGCCCATCAATCCGAATGTCGGATCGAGTTTCCGGACGTGATTCTGAAGTTCCAGAAGAGGTTCGAACAAATCTTTGTATTTGATCTGGCCGTCTTTTACCTTCGGCGGATTGAAAGGCGGCACCTCCAGACTCAGTGCCAGATTCAAGGTACCCCGCGGCTGGTTTGCCACCATCATTGGATTTTCCTCGAAAAGTTCTTTGGTGTAGGGAACCTCAAAAATCCCCTGGTCGTCTACGAGGAGATGCGTGGGAAAATCTTTGGTATCGAGAAGCAGTTCGATCTGTTCCGGACGCACACTTTCAAGCGAACTCGATATTTTCAGTTTGAAGCTGGACATCTCGGCATCAGTGCTGCCTCCCTGGGCCAGCTTGATCAGATGGCGATACGGCATTTTGGCAAGCTCCTGGGCACAGCCGACTCCTGCGGTAAACAATAACAAGACCGACACTAATATAGTCAGCGTCGGCGAATGTGTTCTCGTGTTCCTCATGGCTTCGTGCCCAATTATGCAACGAACCCCTGTAAAGGTCCAGAAGTGCTTTCAAAGAAATTTCCACTGCGACTTTTAACTTTCAACTTCACACGTTACTATTATGATTACGCAAAATGAAGTTCCGGGAAAGACAACCTGAGGGAGTCGCAGAGTTGGAATTGGCACCAATGATTGATGTCGTATTCCTGCTCCTGATTTTCTTTATTGTCAGCTGGCAGTTCGCCCGCTTTGAGGAAGACATGGATGTCTCCGTCCCCGCTGCTGAAGAAAAATCGCAAAGCGACGAACCGGTGGGTGAAATCATCGTAAACGTAACCAAATACGGAGGAATCGTGCTGAACGGTGCCGAGGTCACACCAGCGGACCTTCTTGAAAAACTGAAATTGATCGCGGCCAATTACCCCAGTCAGGCTGTAATTCTGCGCGGCCACGTGAATACTGATTTTCAGGACATAATCAATGTTCTCGACCAGGTGAAAAAAGCCGGAATCTGGAATGTGGCCTTCGCCTCAATGAAGGATCGCCCGGCTGATTAGGGTATTCCGCATTTATAAAGAACCGGCAAAGCATTCACTTGCCTGTATCGGTTATGGAAATTATAATCCTCCATGACTCAACCGCATTTCTTTTCGTCCTCACAGCGGGGTTCCGCCGAAGGTCTGATAATTTGGATGGTTGTCGGGATTCTTTGTTTTGCGGCATTGAAAGCGACATTTTTTCCCGGCGTTATCGGGAAATCACCCACTCAGCTTATTGCTAAATTTGGCGAACCGGTTGCGAAAACGGTGATCCCCCGCCCGCGGTGAGGCCCGCTTTCAAAAGGGACAGGTTCTGTCCTCCAGCAGTGGTTGTTCGTCGAGAGCGGCCTGGAGAGAAATAAGGTTCACGCGGTAATTGTCGATTCCGGAGAAGTGATTTGGTCGAAATCAATCAAGGTTCCGCCCGGAACCAGTCAAATCTCAGTCGCCGGGCAGCAGATTAATATCCCGGGCTGCGGAATGTAGATTCCCAACTCAGATAATCGCAGTTTTTTCAGGAATATCGGAGATTTGTCACTAAATTAGCGACAACATGTCCGATTTTTTCTACCAGAAACCTTTTCCACTCGGTGAAGATCCCACCGAATACATCCGCCTTACCACCGATTTTGTGGAATCAGCCGAGTTCGAGGGGCAGGAGATCCTGAAAGTGGCTCCGGAAGCTCTCACTTATCTGACCAACGAAGCGATCAAGGCGATCTCTTTCAAACTCCGCACTTCCCACCTCAAGCAGGTGGCGTCGATCCTCGATGACGAAGAGGCAACCGACAATGACCGTATGGTAGCGCTCACCCTGCTCCGAAACGCGGAAATTGCCGCCCGCGGAATTCTTCCCGGTTGTCAGGATACCGGAACCGCCATCATAATGGGTAAAAAAGGCCAGAATGTATGGACCGGCGGAGGTGATGAGGCCGCGATTTCCAAAGGTGTATGGAAAACCTATCAGGAAGAGAATCTGCGCTATTCCCAACTCGCTCCGCTGACGCTTTTCGAAGAAAAAAACACCAAAAACAACCTGCCCTGCCAGACAGAAATCTATGCCACCGAGGGTGCCCAGTACCAATTCCTTTTCATGACCAAAGGAGGTGGTTCAGCCAACAAATCCTTTCTATTTCAGGAAACCAAGGCCCTTCTTAACAGGGACCGGCTGATCGAATACTGTGTCGAAAAAATGAGGGCAATCGGCACATCGGCCTGTCCGCCCTACCACCTTGCCTGGGTGATTGGCGGAACCAGTGCAGAGGCGACATTGAAAACAGTGAAACTGGCTTCGGCCCGCTACCTCGATGAACTGCCTACAGAAGGCAATGAGCACGGAGTAGCCTTTCGCGATCACGAAATGGAGCAGATCCTTCTGGAAAAAGCCCGGGAAATCGGAATCGGGGCGCAGTTTGGCGGGAAATATTTTGCCCACGATGTCCGTGTGATCCGCCTGCCCCGCCACGGAGCCAGCTGCCCGGTTGGTCTGGGGGTCAGCTGTTCAGCGGACCGCCAGGCGAAAGCCCGCATCACTAAAGACGGAATATTCCTCGAACGGCTTGAAGATAATCCAGGCCAGTTCATACCGGAGAAGTGGCGCGACCACAAATTTCAGGGAGTTAAAGTCAATCTCGATGAAGGCATGGACGCGATTCGCGCCACGCTTTCCAAATACCCGGTAACCACAGCCCTCGAAATGACCGGAACCATTATTGTGGCCCGGGATATCGCACATGCGAAATTGCGGGAGATGATCGAGTCAGGCAAAGAATTGCCCCAATATTTCAAAGACTACCCGGTTTATTATGCCGGCCCGGCGAAAACCCCGGAAGGTATGGCGAGTGGCTCGTTTGGCCCTACGACGGCGGGACGGATGGACCCGTATGTGGAACTTTTCCAGTCACAGGGAGCTTCGATGGTCATGATCGCTAAAGGCAACCGCAGTCAACAGGTGACCGATTCCTGCAAAAAACACGGAGGTTTTTATCTCGGCTCCATCGGCGGACCGGCTGCGATTCTGGCGCAAAATCACATCAAGAAAGTAGAGGTTCTCGACTTTCCGGAGTTGGGAATGGAAGCGGTTTGGAAAATCGAGGTAGAGAATTTCCCTGCCTTCATTCTCGTCGACGACAAAGGCAATGATTTCTTCACCAACCTGAGTCGATGCCCGGTAGCGTAAGCGGTGAATCTGACACCCGGGGGGCGAACGTACCGGTTTCGCCGGTATTAATTGCGCTGGGCGTTACCGGCGTTTGCTTTGGCATCAGCCAGTTATTTCCACTCCCTGTCACGGGGGCAATCAAAGCTCTGTTTTATTCCGGGTTCGTATTGATGGCGCTCTCCGGCTTTATCGCTCTCGATGGACATATCCGCTTAAAACGTGCGAAAACAAGTATTCAACCGTGGAAACCGACTACAACGATCATTACTGAAGGCGTTTACCGATACACTCGAAATCCCCTCTATCTGTCGCTCTGCATGCTTCAGCTCGGAATCGGACTTGTTATCAATAACGCATTTATCGTAGCTGGCTCGTTTCTGAGCGCTCTACTTTTTTACATTGTAGCCATTCGAAGGGAGGAAGCCTATCTCGAACGGAAGTTCGGCGATGAATATCTCGAATACAAAACTAAGACCCGCCGCTGGCTGTAATCCGCGGCGGGCGGGCACAAAAAAGCCCGGTCGGCTTTCGCCCCGGGCTTTGATAAATCTTCCTGAACCAGGTTGGTCTAGAATGGAAGTCTGAATCCTGCTCGCACCTGAGAGAAATCGAGGTTCTTCTCTACAAAATTGTAGGAATAATCCGTGAATAAAGCAGCGCAACCCCATGCCTGAAAGCGAACCTCCAAACCGGCTCCGACATCAAGCAGAGTATCAAACTGGCCGTCAGCCAGAAATCCGCCACCTCCGAAAACGTAGGGAGCCCAGGCGCCGCAGAAGCAAGCGTTAATGGGAAGACGATAAATCGCGTTGCCGTGAAAGACCTGCTGAGCTTCACCCTGCCCGTGGATCGCATAGTTCATTTCCAACCCAATGTTACGGTCGAAGAAATAGGAAAGCGAAACACCTCCACCAATGCCGTTGGAACGATTTCCCTCGTTGGGAAACATCGCTGAGAAATAACCGCCAAAATCCCAACCCGGTTCATAACAAACACTGGGATCAACGTTATAGACGGGGATCTGCGATCCACACTCGTAGTAATCGGAATGAGTCGGCTCGGAGGTCTGACCATAATAG
>JARGOZ010000103.1:1449-2669 GCA_029213025.1 Verrucomicrobiales bacterium | reverse complement strand
CCTGAGAATCCAAATTCCAGCCGTTTTGCGCCTCTGCGGCGATTCCAAAAAATCCAAGACTAATAACGGCAGTAACAAAATACTTCATGGTAAAAACAGCGAAGCTAATCAATCAGAAGCCATGGTACAGAAAAAAACATTTTCGACAATCATTTTTTTGATTCTTATCATTCGTAAGAATCTAGCTTTTATTAAATAATTGTACTCATCCGACAATGGAAGAGGCTAGTTCATGCCCGGATCATCCGGTTCATCCGCTATGATCTGATGCCACGGCCCCATATCCCGGAGCATTTCTTTCCACAGAGTGTCCATTCCCGAAATTTCGACAATCCTTTTTTCCGCCGATCTCGGAATCCACGCATCCTGCTCCAACTCGTCTTCCAATTGCCCTTCCGACCAACCGGAATATCCAACGAAAGCCCGGACAGAAAAGCCTTCCATCTGGTGCATTACCGCTTCTTTTGCAGATAAATGAGTAACAAATTGCAAAGAATCGCCGTAATCAGACCACGCAATGGCTGAAAAAGTAAGGTGTTCCACATTGACCGGCCCACCCATAAACACCGGTATATCCTGCAATTCTTCGAAAGCTGGATCAGGCAGAAGCTCACCCACGGTTTTACCGATCGGCCGGTTCAGGATATAACCCAAGGCTCCATGTTCCTCACTGTGTTCGGTTAACAAAAGCACACTTTGATGGAAGGTGGCCTCTTTCAGTCGGGGATCGGCGAGAATAATTTTCCCGCGCAGCGACTTCTCATCTGTTCCAAAAATCGACATGTCCTCTAAAAATCCAGTGGTTCTGGAAACTGACGGAACCTGTTTCCATCATTATGCAATATTTGAAGGTTGGCAACTGGTAAGCTAACATGTTCATTACCCTTGTACTTCTAAAAAATACGCTGTTCAGGCGTTCTACATTGAAGTCTGGAAATATCCGGCTTTTTTGCGCCTGGAAATAGACCATGAAAGAATTAACCAAACATTTGGAAGGAGGCTCTAATCTGAGTGAAGCTCAGGTTGGAGAAGCCACCGCCGCATTACTGGATGAATCCGTGAAAAATCCGGTAAAAGCCGATTTCCTGGAAGCTCTGTCGAAAAAGGGTGAAACCCCCGACGAAATCGTGGCCTTTGTGGAAGAATTTTTACAACACGCCGTGTTACCGGAACTGAAGTACATGCGCAAACCGGTCATCGATGTTTGCGGAACCGGTGGC
>JARGOZ010000103.1:0-1439 GCA_029213025.1 Verrucomicrobiales bacterium | reverse complement strand
AGCTGGGGATGTTCAATGTGTCCACCTCTGTCGTTTTTGTTCTCGCCGCCGGGGGATGCGCGGTCGTAAAACACGGTAATCGTGCGATTACTTCCAAATGCGGAGGTGCCGATGTGCTGGAGGCACTCGGTATCAATATCGAAATGGGCCCGGATGATCTTGTCCAGTGCATCAAATCCGTCGGAGCAGGCTTTCTCTTTGCACCGAACTACCATCCGGCATTTGCGGCGGTAGCTCCGGTTCGAAAATTGCTCGCCAAGCGCGGCAGCCACTCGATTTTCAATTTCCTCGGACCACTGCTCAATCCGATGAAACCTAAATTTCAACTCGTTGGTATCAATAACCCGAAAATGGGCCCGGCCTACGCTGAGATTTTGAAAAAGCTGGGCCGAGAGCGCGCCTGGGTGTGCCACGGGATCAGCGAACGCAAACATTTGGGAATGGACGAATTTTGCTCAGTTGGCAGCACCGTGGTCTGGCCAACCGATAAAAGTAAGTTTGAAGTTGATGCTTCTGTTCTCGGAATTCGCGGCGGCACGACTAAGGATCTTGCAGGCGGGACAGCCAAACAGAATGCCAAAATAATTGAGGAAATCCTAAGTGGACAGGATCAGGGACCGAAGATGGACATGGTGGCATTGAATGCATCAGCCGGTTTTGTGGTCTCCGGAATCGCCACCGATATCAGAAACGGGCTGGAAATCGCCCGCGAAATTCTGGCCGATGGCAGCGCGATGAAAGTCCTCGAAGACTGGCGGGAGTTTTGCTGATTACCCGCTTCCGATCAGAGTGCTGACATGATCGGAAACCGCCCGGGCCAGGCCCTCCTGGTTGTATCCGCCCTCCAGGACGGACACCAACCTGCCCCCGGCGAATTCCCCGGCAATCGACAGCAAAATCCCGGTTAATTCCACAAACTCGGGATCCGTGAGTGTAAAGTCTCCCAGCGGATCCCCTTTTCTACTGTCGAATCCGGCGGAAATGATCACAAGGTCGGGTTTAAATTCCCGCATCTTCGGCTCAAATTCTTTGCGGAAAGCGCCACCCACCTCCGCCATCCCGCTTCCCGCCGGCAGCGGAGCATTTAACGTGGTGCTTCGCCCGGCTCCCTTTCCGGTTTCATCAAATTTACCGGTCCCGGGATACCAGGGGTGCTGGTGCGTGCTGAAGTAGAACACGCTGCCATCCTCATAAAATACATCCTGCGTCCCGTTCCCGTGGTGGACATCCCAGTCGATAATCGCGACTCTTTCCGCCCCGTACTTCTGCCGGGCATACCGGGCCGCAATCGCCGCGTTGTTGAAAATACAAAATCCCATCCCTCTGGAAGGAGTCGCATGGTGCCCGGGTGGCCGAACCGCGCAAAAAGCATTATCAAGGTCGTTTTTCATCACCGCATCCACCGCATTCAAAAGACCGCCGGCGGCCTGTTTGGCGAT
>JARGOZ010000102.1:22780-23998 GCA_029213025.1 Verrucomicrobiales bacterium | reverse complement strand
GCCAGCCGGTAATTGCCTCCATATATTTCCCCATGAGAACTGCATTCAAAGCGATCGGAGCGGTAAAGCCGGCGGTGATAGAAATCCACCCCGAGAGGAACCCCACAATCTTCGGCCAGCACGAATTTAAGAGCTGATACTCCCCGCCCGACCGGGGAAACATCGCCGCCAGTTCGGCGTAGCACAGAGCTCCGCAGATCGAAATGACTCCGCCAATTAACCAGAGCAGCAAAACCGGGAAGCCGGAAGGCAGGGACGCCACCTGATATCCGAGGCTACCGAAAATGCCGGTACCCACCATATTCGCCACGACGATGGCTATCGCTGTGCCCGTTCCGATTTTCGGTAACTGTTTGCTTATGATTTGCACCGAAATCGATGAACCCCCGTAACGCAAGATGTCGTTTTATTCGATTTCAAACAATTTCACCGCAATTCCGTAGCTGTGTCGTTTGCAATTCTGTCCTGATAAGTCACACTTTTTCAGTCGGTAACAAGATACCGTGACTAACACTAACCCGACATATGACTGTGACAAAACGCGACCTTGTCCTTCGCCTAAGCGAAAAGCTCGGTCTTACCCAGCGCGAAGTTTTCCAAATCATTGAACAAATGACGGCGGAAATAACGGAAAGTCTTTCGGAGGGTGACGAAGTTGTCTTCCGGAATTTTGGCACCTTCCAGACCGGAATCAATAAACCCAAAATAGGGCGAAACCCCATGAAGCCGGAGGTCGATCTGGTGATACCGGCGAGGAGAGTTGTTCGATTTCGTATGGGCAAATATTTGAAAGAACAGGTGGATGACGAATAATAAAAAAACCGACACCCCAAAGGCGGGATGCCGGTCTTATTAAGATTGGTTATTGAAACAGTCGATTATCCTTTGCAGGAGAGAATGTAATCGATTGCATCGATTGCGAACTTATCTCATTTCGAAATGGCTCCAATTATAGTTCCCTTCGTACTGAATGGTATAATAACCATCAATCTTGGCAGGCAGGTTTCGAGATCCAACCCAACGGTTTGTATAATTAACACCATTGATAGTCAGAGATTCCAAATTCCATGAATTCACATGGGAGGAAATATTGGAAGTGACCCAGGTGAACTCGCCAGAGCCATCCTTGGTGAAAGGAGAAGAAACTACTGTTCCCCGTGGCGCATTTCCATTTCCATTTCCATTTCCATTTCCATTTCCATTTCCATTTCCATTTCC
>JARGOZ010000102.1:0-22680 GCA_029213025.1 Verrucomicrobiales bacterium | reverse complement strand
TTCCATTTCCATTTCCATTTCCATTTCCATTTCCATTTCCATTTCCATTTCCATTGTTGGAGGAGCCAGAGTTAGAAGTCGGGATTTCCCCTGTTCCTTCGAACGAAATTCCCCCGATTTGGAAATTCAACCATTCCGGCACGGTGATTTCGAAATTGTAATCGTTGTAGTCATTGTCGAGCCATCCGTAAGGATCCCGGTCGATCAAGTCCTCGAAACCAAACTCCAGTCTGGTGAAACCGTCATAGCTGGTATCTTTGATCTTGGCACGATCCGGATTGGCACCGGAAAAGCTCTCCCATGGCTGAAGCTCATACAGTCCGTGCAGAGAAGAGTGATAGCTCATCTGACGATCATAAGTTACCTGACCGTTCATCCTCGGAGTTGTGTAAATGACGATATCAATCGTATTGATCATATCAGCACCGACGATAGCTGCTACATCCAGCATACCACCCATAGGGTCATCACTGGTCTGGAACTGGTGTTCGACACCGTTCACGATAAGGTACCCTTCGTTAAGGAAGCCTGCCGAAGTCGTCAGCTTCTCGAATGTAATCGTAGCCTCGATCGGATTTTCGATTTCAGGAGGAGCAATTTCCCCTTCGACCTCGGTTGACGCTACGCTACTCGGAGAGAACCAGGTCGTAAGATCAGCCGGAGGATAGGCAGCCGCAGTCAAATCACCTTCGAAGTGAACGGGACGGTTTTCAAAACTTTCATCACTGATAGAAAAGAATTTGATATCTGCCCCCCCGTCATTATTGACCCGGAAACCAGTGATGGAATTTCTGTCGGTATCAACACCGAACTGCTCGATATCGATAACAGCAAGAAACATTGGCTGCCCGCCCTGATCGGAAGGAGCATACCCTGTGTTCCAGGAATATTCCCGAATGACCACTTTGTTACTTCCATCAATGACCTTTCCGGAAGCATCAAGCGCCTCCAGATCAAAAGTGGAGTTCCCGAATCTTTCCGATACCACGAGGTAATCGTTGTTATGCAGAGGCGCGAAAGTTACATCGAAGTCATACGATGTTCCAAGTAGAAGGTTGTTGTTTCCATCGTATTTGATGTAGTCACGAAGGTCACGCGATCTCAACATACTCTGGAGGTGCGCGCCGAAGTCACTTCCGTTTGCGTCACCGAGTTTCACGCCGTTTTCATAGGCTGTGACTCGATTCAGGTTTTCGTCAGGATAATTCAGATTGCTCACATGCAGGTCAAGAACGTTCACGTTATCAGCTACGATGATGTTTCCGTTGTCATTGATCGTAATGCTCTCAATGGTTACTTCCGCATTGGAGTTATTATTTACTGTAGCTCCCCGCATCGTGTCAGCACCTGGTTGAACCATAGGATCGAAGGCAACAGTCTCATTCTGGGTAACCAGATTCCCATTGGTCTTCAACACTACCTGCTGGATCGGCACATCGCCGTCGCCACGGTCAATATTCACGGAACCGGTTGCGCCGGAACCATCATTACTGTCTTCCACCAGCTCGGGCTCCCAGATAAACGGCCCGGTATAAACAGAACCCTCGGCAACGTGGCCGGTAGAGTCATCGAAGTTTAAGGTGCCGCCGGTGGAGTTGTAGTAAATCTCCGCGCCCGGAGGCATCTGATCGTCAACTGTCAAAGTCACCCGATATTGACCTTCAGCGATTTCCTCAAGAGAGATTTCCGGAGTCGGAAGGGCTTCTTTTCTTGCGTTTATCGTTAAAGTAGGCTTTTCGGAATGATGTATCCAGGTAGTGTCCTGGGATTCTGCATAAGCAGAAATCTGAAGCGTTTGATTATCTCCCCAGCGATCAGGAGACAGAACGATCGACTCGCCATTGTAGGCGGAGGAATACTGATCGCCTTGTGCTCTCGGTTCAAATGACGGATCACTGGCGTCAGCTGTCCAGTAGGTAGAGAAAAATCCATCGGATCTCAGGTATTCAGGGATCGCATCAATGTTCGTTACACTCCAGCGCACCCGCACTTCACTGTTCATCAGATCATAGTATCCAACTGTGCTTTGATCGGCGTTTAGAGCCAGTTCAAGCTGCACCGGATTGGAGCGATAGGCAGCCGTCGCCAACGTAGAGGAGGCGTACTCGGATGGATTGAAAGAAAAGACAAATGCGTCGACTTCTGCATCCGGACTGATACTAACAGTCTCACCCGGTGTGTAGTGCATCCAGTCTCCACCAAGTCTGTAAAAAACGATGCTGGGAACATCGGTATTCGGGTTTTCGATTTGAAGGCCCAACCGATACTGTGCGAGAGGATAGGTTCCTCCGCCAATGGAGAATGTAGGAGGATCAAGGCGATCCGCGTCTTCCGGATCGGGAATATCTTCCGGATCAGGAGGTGTGATTTCATCCGGTGGAACAAGTGAAATCAGAATCGGGTCTACCGGATCTTCATTTTCCGGTGTAGTCGATACGTTAGTAGGAGCGAAAACCAGTTTGGTTCCGGGCTCACCGTAATCCCACACCCACCCTTCGTCAGGAGCGTACTTAAATGGCGTAGCCACTTTCCGGTTGGTGGTCACCTTTTCAGCATTTTCGTCCAGTTCAAAAGCTTTGATTCCGGCTACCATTTCGTCGGTAAGTTCGAATCGTCTGCCCTCGAAGTTCCATACCACCCGTTTTCCGGGCGTATCTTCATCGATGAGTTCACCTTTGAGTCGAGGATCTACAAGAGAGCCACCGAAACCGGTGTGAGTGATGGCGTCCTCGGCGGAAAGCTCTTGCTTCAGCAAATCAAGGACTTCCAAAACGGTGTCGTCTTCCTTGATCTCGCCCCCACTTGCCACGAATTTCTTCACCGCAGTGTTTAGCGACGTTGCTTCGGAACTGAGCTTGCTCTCCCGGGCTGCATTTTTTAACTCGTTCGCGACGGGGACTGCAACTGCGGCCATAACTCCTACGGCGGCAACTACAACCATCGTCTCAATGAACGAGAAACCTTCTGAATTATTGTATTTTGGGTTCATGTTGTTGTGTTCGGATTTTGAACCTATCATATTTTTCATAATTATCATAATGAATTCTTCCTTTTAGTGAAAAATTTTTTATATGATTGAAGGAATTCAATTCCAGCCCACGCGGGAAGAAGCGCATAACGTTCGTAGCGTGCCACTTACACAGTATACAAAACTACTTTAGCCGACCTCGTCAGGCCCTCCGTCCCGCCCTCACCGACCTTTTTCGCGAAAAATGAGCCCGGGTGTCGCTTCGTAATGTGAAATATCCTCACAAAAAGGCGTGTCCATGAGATCAATGATTTGACGGAACGGGGCGTTATTCCTACCTTCCCAGCGAATGAGATTAGTATTTTCCGTTGCCCTTCTCGCTCTGACACTTGCTTCGTGTCAGAAACCCGGCTCTATCTCGCTGTCCGCCCCGCCCGCCTCTGCACCGGAGGAAAAGCGAACTCCTCTGAAAACTCTGGCCGTGGGACTGTCCGGCCCAACCTGGGAGCAAACCAAAGAAGCGACAGCTGCCTCGGTCGGCGAAACCTCGCTGGATGATACCTACACCAGAATTAAAACCAGCGAACAGGTCATCTCGATAACTTTTGACGACGGCCCACACCCCCAGAATACCCCGCGATTGCTCGATATGTTAAAAGAGAGGGGAATAAAAGCGACGTTCTTCGTGGTTGGCGATATGGTCCGCCACAATCCTCACCTGCTACGCAGAATGATTGCCGAGGGTCACGAAATCGGAAACCACACGGTAACTCACGATACGCTTTCCAGAATGAATGACCGGGCTCTGAAAGCCGAGATGTCCGCCGCCCACCAGCAGATCCTCGCCGCGACCGGCGTCCCGCCAAGATGTATGAGACCGCCGGGTGGAGCCATTAAAAAGGACCAAAAGCAGTTTTTGTTACGGGAGTTCGGCTATCCGACTATTCTCTGGTCCTGCGATCCGAAAGACTGGCAGCGCCCCGGAGTTGAAGTGGTGACTCAGCGCCTGCTCGACGGTGCCTACCCCGGCGGGATACTTCTCGTCCACGATCTTCACAAACCCACCGTGGATGCGATGCCCAAAACTCTGGATGTACTGCTCAGCCGCGGCTATCGCTTCGTAACCATCTCCGAGCTCATCGCTATGGATGAGTCCTGATATCGGATTCAACAGGGTACAGTCCCTGACTTAACAGGGTACAATCAAGTAGCTGCAAATACGTGACGCGGACACACTCCTGTCCGCGTTTTGCTGAGACAGCGAGCAGAACTGTCCGCATCACAGTTCCGGCGCCACATTCGCCAGGTATTAGCTTATTCAGGAAAGTATTTTCTCCAGTCCAGAGCCGGAACTCCGTCGATCACTTCCAATTCCCTGCCCTTCTCAGCCTTTTCCGGGGCAACTTCAGGCTCCGGCTCAGGCTTTTTCACAACCTCTTCTTTCTTCTCCTCTTTGGCCATTTCCGGACTGGGGTCCGGCTCCGGTGGTGGCGGAGGAGGTTCCGCGAGAATTTTCACCTGTTCCGGGGACTCAACCCGGATCTGGGGAGCACCCCGGTAGTTCTGGATCTCACCACTTACTTCGATCCACTTTTCTTTGTACACCTCCGCAGGTGGACCGTCGGTAAAATTACTCACAAATCGACCAAAGGTCACACAGACAAAGTCGGTATCTTTAAAGTCCAGAAAATTGATTCCGGTGGCATTGGTGCTGGTCGAAGTGACAAATCCCCGCACCCGCACAGTTTCGCCCTCATCTTCCAGAATTTTCTCAGCAGGAACCTTACCCAGATCGATCAATTTCAAAACCGGTTCCTGAGCATTCAGGCCGATGGCAAAAAACAGAATCACAACTGTCAGTTTCATCATCCCTTATTCAATCTGCTTAATCTTACCTCCGTTGCGCCGAACAATTTTTTTCATCGTAGCAAGATCTTCATCTTTCATACCAAACCCGATGAAGTTGAACTTCACCCCGCCCATGACTCCGGATTTCTCCTGCAACTCTTTCAGCAATTTATCAATATCTTCGTGCGGAACCGTCAGATTATCCGGACTGCGCTGAAAACTGGCGTCGGAAATCAGGAATATCACATCGGGCTCCAGTGAAAACGCAAATTTCAGAACGACTTCGATACCATTGGGAGAGACATCCACAAAAGGCGCAGCCAACCGCGACCCCGAATCACTCCAGGAATCTTCAATCCATTGTTGAGCCAGTTTTTTATTGCCACTGGTTGCTACGACCAGTTCGTCTTTAAACGGTTTGTAATCGCGAATGAACTGAATCAAACCGAAGCGGGCATTCAGCGGCAGACCTTCAATTAACTTCGAGGTTTCGTCTCTGATTTTGGAAAACGGTACGCCGATCTTTTCCGCTTTATTTACCACACTGGCCGAAACATCGAAGATAAGCATAATCCGGGAACCTTCGGAATCGATGCCCATAAAACTCATTCCGGTTCCGCTGCCACCGCTACCGAGCAGGCTGTTGCCCATGCCGTTACCCATGCCCGAGGTCCCCATCAGACTCGAAACCTGATCGGTGACCAGCTCGCTGGGATCGAGAGGCAGCATTTGATCGAGATTTACCTGCGGCAGGTCGGGCAGGGCAAACTCCGACGGCTTGGTGCTCATCAACTTTTGCGTAAAGGTCGGCTTGGGGCGACTCGCCTCATGTTTCGCGACATTCATTTTGTGCTCGGGAGTCTTGGGCGGGATTTTGATCTGCTTTTTCGGAACCGCTTCAAATACCGCTTCCGGTTCTTTGTAGTATTCCACCAGCGTAAGAAGACCCATTCCGATTCCGCCGACCAGAACCAGCCCGGCCGAAATGCCAAATACCGTCAAAATGACCGAAGCCCGCCGGCTGCGCTCCCGGGCCTCCACCCGGCGGATCTGACGATGACTGGCTGCCTGAATCCTCATCAGAAACCGTCCCCTCCTCCGGTAGCGCTTTGGGTATCAAATGTGACACCTTTAATCTCAGCAACTGCGCAGGCATTCAATACATCAACAACTCTCTGATGAGGCACGGTCTCTTCCGGTGCCAATGTAACGAGAGCCTTCGATTTGTTCGCATCGGAGGCCTCTTTAAATCGTTTCATGGTCACAATAAGTTCCTGCATTCTCTGATCCCCGGCCGCAGCCAACACCATATCATTCAAAACGACCGAACCATCTGCGTTGATAATAATTCTCTGTTCATCGGGGATGTCTACCGCTTCACTTTGCTCCTGCTTCCCGGGCAGGGCAATTTGGATATCACTCTCTTCCTTCACCGGTTTTGCCGATACCATAAAGAATACGAGAAGAAGGAAGACCATATCGATCATGGGCCCCATCTGCATTTCGACTGTTTCGTCGCGTTTTCTTCGCCTTCTCCTAACCATGAAGTTTACTCATTTAATACTCCAAAAATTACTCTGTCGACCCCGGCTTCGGTAGCCATCTCCATAAATTCGCCGATCTTCTTCGCCGGCATATTCTGATCCGCCCGCAGATAGATCACATAGGGAGTGTTGACCCCGTAACGTTTTTTCAGAAACTCGTTCAACTGATCATTTGATACCTCCGCATCCGCGATAAAATAACGACCGTTGTCATCTATATTAATCACATCCCGCTGGGAATGGTCTTTCGGACGAATGGAAGCACTGGCCTGGGGCAGGCTGATATCTTTCTTTACCTTCTGCTCAGTCAGTTTTGATGTCACCATGAAGAACACGAGCAGCAGGAAGGTCATATCGATCATCGGCGTGATCTGAAAACTGACCGGACTGTCGTCTTTTTTCTTTCGGCTCAAAATCGCGAAGGTTTACAGGGTTATTCCGGGGCGGCTTCCTGAGCAGCTTCCACTGTTTGTTGGGCGGTGCTTTGCAGTTGTATCTCGCCGGAAAGCACATCAATCGCATAGCTGAATTGTTTCTGGATTTCTGTAGTCAGGGCCGCGAGACGATTCTTGAAAAAGAAGTAGAAAAACATCGCCGGAATCCCGACAAGGAGTCCTCCCGCTGTTGTCAGCATCGCCGTTCCGATACCACCGGCCAGGTCGGAGGGTTCCGCTTTTCCCGAAGTCAGTTGACCGAAAGCTGTGATCATTCCGATTACCGTCCCGAACAAACCCACCATCGGAGCGAGTGTCGAAATCGTATTGAGGTAGTTGATCATCCCGCTCACCCGGGTCTCTTCCTGGTCGAGGGTATCCTCTGCGGAAACCACCATCGAGGCCTTGTTGGAGAGGTCGCGGTCGAAATTCACCTTTAACAAAGCCTGAGATATACACTTTGAATAGGCGCAGGGTGTGGCATTGGCCAGATTGTAGGCTCCCTGAATATCTTTGTTCGCCATGGTGACATTAATGTTGTCGACCAGCTTTTTCGGAACCATACGACCGCTGCTTACGGCGATAAACAAATACAGAGTCAACGCTACGGTAGCTATCAGACCAACAAGCAGAACATGCATAGTCGGCCCGCCGTCTTTGTAGAAATCAATGATACTTTTTGATTCCACAACTTCCCCGCCGGTGTCCTGAGCCATAGCCGGATCGGCAAAGAGAAATACTGACAGAATCAGTGTAAGTAACGTGAACAGTGTTTTGTAATTCATTCAGTTGATTGCTTTTGTATTTTTGAAATCAGTATTCGGGCCTGTTCGGCATATTTTGTTCCGGAATACAGCTTTTCGATGTCGCCGGCACAGAGTTGCGCGTTTTTTAGATCCCCGGCAAATTCATACACCTCGGCGGCCGTGTAGAGACCTTTGGCCGCCGCGGTCTCTTCCGACCCGAAAAACAAATAGGCAAACAAACTGTGATCGACAGCATCATTGAACAGCTCATTCCTTGCCGGACGAACTTCGTCATCCAGAAACCAGCGGGGATTTTCCTCCTCCAACGCTTTGAGTTTTTCGAGGCAATCCGTCGCAAGAACATATTTCGCTTCGAGCAACAGAGCGGGATTTTCTGTAGCGGCAGCGAGTTCTTCCGCTTCCCGAATTGCATCGCGCTCCCGCCCGGATTTCAACAGCGTTTTCAATCGCCCGCGAATTCCCGCCGCCTGGTCTTGCGGGTTCCACGCTGCTTTCGAAATATGATCGTATAAGTCGAGAGCCTCTTCGGAACTCATCTCCTCTTGTAAATCGAGTAGTTTCTGCGCGTAAGCCAGACCAATTGCAGCCGCTTTCGATTCCGGCCGGGAAATCCAGGGGGCTGCCGTTTTCCATAGTTCGATAAATACACTGATGTCGGTACCGGCGGGATTCTTGAGAGCATCGATTTGGCGGAGGGACGTGCCGAATTCGATTCGATCTATCGATCGCCACGGAATTCTGACCCGGGACTTTCCGGCGACTCCCGCCTTTTTGAATTCAAAGGTCAGAGCTTCCTCCGATTGGGCGACTACAGAACCTTTCTGAAATTTTCCGTTTTTCAAATAGACCGTTTCTTCCGCAAAAGAAATTCCAACGGAAAGACACACAACCCACAGATATCTCATGGGGTCTCCTTCCCGGTTTCCGATTCCTCAATCTGCGGGGCAAATTCTTTCAGCTCATCCGCTTTTCGACGTCCGAGAGTTGATTCCCGGAACTCTTTGAGATCCTCCCGGTTTGCCAGTTCGGCATACACTTCGTAGGCTCCGGTCTGATTACCCAGCTTTTCGAGAAGCCCGCCTCGGCGGAAATAGGATTTTGCGACGAGCGCCCTATACTTTCCGTAGACAACGTAAACCCTCTCGTAGTAGGCGGTCGCTTTTTCATACTCGCCTTCTTGAGCCAACATTTCGCCGATCAAAAACAGAGCTTCCGCTTTGTGTTTGGTCGACGCTACCGGATTCTCGAGAAGGCCCTCTAAATCCTGCTGCAAACTTTCCCGTCCTCCCGATTCCAATTCGAGTTTAATACGCTTCAGCACCACGTCCGCCAGATCGGTAGACGATGCGGCTTCTTTTTCATATTGCCTGTAATACCGAATCGCCTCCTTTGTTTCCCCCTGCTTCTCTGCGATGATTCCGAGCCCTTTGTATGATCGCGCTTTATGAAACGATACCGGGTTCCACTTGCGTAAATCTTTATACAGCTTTTCCGCCCTTTCCAAATCCCCTTTCTCTGTCAAAGCATCCGCCGCATCGGCAACGATTTGCGGATTATGGATTTCCGGATCGATTAGCGTGGCAAGCCGCACCAATATCGCAGAGGCTTCATTGATCTTATCACGCTGCTCTTTCAACATCGCATCCGCCCAAAGAGCCCTTACCGCCAGTGTGCTCTTTTTTTCCCGGTCGGCCTGAATATACAAACTTTGCAGAGACCTGGTCAATTCCCCTACTCCATCGGGACCCTGGCGTTTATATACTTTGGGCAGCGCCATGAGCAACTCCTCGATCGCAAACAGGGCCGGATCATTTCCATGTTGATTAATGGTATCCCAGTAGACTTTTTTAGCTTTCTCCAGTTGATCGCTGTGAACATAGGTCCATCCGATCCAGTAAACGGCTTCGGGCATTCTTTTGCTCTCCGGATACTCCTGGAGAAATGTTTGGTAGTGCTGACGCATCGTCGGAATCTCTTCAAGCAGCTTGTAGGCCTTTCCGATTTTAAAATAGCCGTCTTCATAAAATCGGGTCGAGGCCGGATTGATCGCCTCATAGGCAGCGATCCCCGCATCCGCTTCGCCTTCCCCCAGTAGCGCATCACCAAGTAACAATTGGGCTTCGTCCCGGTCTTTAGCGCCAGGACCGTAGTCGACGAGAAACTGGCGGAGTTCGCTGATGGCGGCGGGATAGTCAGCCAGGCAGAATGTGCAGTAGGCCTTTCGAAATACCGCCTCCGATTCGTACTTGATTCCTGCCCCCTGGTAATTTTCGAGATACTCATCCATCAGCTGGAAAGCCTCTTCGTACCTTTGAGCGAAAGACATAGCATTCGCTTTCCAGTAAAACGCATCCTGCCCAATTGATGACTTTGGATCCACTGCCAGCACTTCATCGAATGTCTGCACCGCCTCTTCATTTTTGTCCTGTTGAAGCTGGCAGAACCCTTTCATAAAAATAGCTTTGCTCGCGAGAGTATGATCCGGAAACGTTTTCGCGATGTGATGAAAAACGCTCTCAGCATCGCCATTCATCTGCAGCTGCATCATCGCATCCGCCTGCATGAAAAGAACCCTGGGCAGATTGCGGTTGCCGACTTCGTCGCCGAAAGCCTGCAAATAATTTTCCGAGGCTTGCAATGCTCTCGGCCAGCGTTCCAGCTGGCTCCAGCATTGAATTACGGCGAGGGAAGCCGATTCGACAACCGGACTGGTTTCCATTCGCTGCAACATATCTTCCATAATCAAAGCCGCTTCGCGATATCGTTCCAGTGATTGAAAAGCCATCGCGAGGCGCAGACGGAGGGCCGCGTCGAAATTCTCGATTTTCTCGAAGTTTTCCAACTCGCGTTGCACCCGTTTTATGGTGCCCTCGATCTGAAAAAGCGCACTTTGCCGTTTTAAATCGCCCTCCAGGGAATCGCGGATTTCAATCAGGGAAGCGAGCTTTTCGTTTTGGTGCTTCAGAAGTCTCGCTTTGGGCCAGATCCGCTGCAGACAGGCTATGGCAGAGTAGTAGTCCCCGTTATCCATAAAATGAGATCCGAGTTGGAGAGCGAGGGTCTGAAAAGATACCACCTGGGTGATCTGACCGAGATTCGGATACTCCCTTTTCAGCAACTCAAGAGCCTCCGCAAATTGTTCGGATTCAAGCTTTGCCATCATCTCCAGAACAACAGCCCGCGAGGCATAACTCTCACCGGCTTTGACCTTTCGTAAATTGGGAATCTGATGAGCGAAAAACTCCGCAGCCGTTTTGTGATAACCTTCCAGCATGTAGCAGGTGCCAAACAGAGTTAGCGCTTCCAGGCGGCGGGCAAAGGTGAAATCCGTCTGCTGAAAAAATCCGCCCAACACTTCCTGAGCGTCCCGGTAGGCTCCCGCCTGCAGCTTTTGGATAGCATCCCAAAAAGTTAATTCTTCCCGGATATCCCGGGGAAGCTCGGGATCCTGCAAAGCCTTTTCGATATAGGGTCCCGCTTCAGCGGCCCGACCGTTGGTAATCTTGCAGAGGGCAATTAACGCATTATTCTTTTCGAGAATATCACGAACCTCTTCCTCTTCCCCGTAGTCTCTCTCAAAAGCCAGAAAGAACGCCTCCGCTGCTTCAAAATCCCCACTGGCGAACGCCGCATTCGCTTTAGCAATTAACTCTTCTGCCGTAAGCGTTCCTTCCCCGGGGAGAGTAACCTGCGCTACCCCTGTTTGAACTGGAAGAGCAAAAAACAGGCAGCAGAAAAGCAACCCGGCGGGTAAACAAATTCTGTGGGGAAGAACAGGCATCCGGCGACATAGTAACCACAATTCCGGAAGGTAGGAAACCTACATTGTGATTTCTTTGTCTTTTTAGAAGCCGCCCATTGTCTGGAAACAATACCCTTTTAAGTAGGAAGTTTCTGGTAGAGTAGCTATTACCGGATGATCGGGGCGCTGCCCGTAGCGGTCCACAAACCGGAGTGTCCTCTTTGCATCCACCGAAGAATCGCAAATCATACTGTGAAACATCGTGTCCGTAACGTGGTGACTGCAACAAAATGTCGCCAGCAAGCCATCCTTATTCAGAATCTTCAAAGCACGCAGGTGAATCTCTTTGTAACCCCGCATCGCCTCATTCAATTTCTTCCGGTTGCGGGTAAAAGAAGGCGGATCGAGGATGATGAGATCATACTTTTCCCCGTCCGTTTCCGCTTTTTTCAGATAGTCGAACACGTTGGCGACTTCACATTCGAGCGTCAGATCATTGAGTTCCGCATTCTTCCGCGTCGCTTCAATTGCACTTTCACTCACATCAATGGCCCTGACGGAGGCCGCACCGCCCTTCGCACAGTGCAGAGCAAACCCGCCCTGGTTGGTGCAGCAATCCAGAACTTTGCGCTTCGGAGCCAGGCAGGCTATCGCGGCGTAGTTGTCGAGCTGGTCGAGATAAATCCCGGTCTTCTGCCCTTCCAGAAGATTGATTTCCTGAATGATCCCTTCGCCTATTTCGACGGTGAAAGGACCAGGATCAGCTCCTGAAAGCACACTTACAGACGGCTCGAGACCCTCCGCATTCCGCACCGGCGAATCATTTCTTTCGATGACCGAGTCCGGATTAATGGTTTTTTGCAGTGCGCCTACAATGATCTCTTTCCTCTGATCCATGCCCAGCGTCAATGTTTGCAGGACGAGGTGCTTTCCGTATCGATCGACCACCACACCCGGCAAACCGTCGGCCTCACTCCAGATCAAGCGATAGACCGGATCGGTAAATCCCAGATTCTCCCGGTGCAGCAAAGCCCGCTCAATGCGGCGGACAAACAAATCTTCGTTCAACTCCTCTTTCCGGCGGGAGAACCTCCGGGCGACGATTTGGGATTCCGGATTGTAGATCGCAGTTCCCAGCGGACGATCCTTAAAATCTTTCAGCGAAATCACATCTCCGGGATTCGGCTCTCCGAAAGTCTTCTGGATTTCACTGCCATAGACCCAGTCGTGCCCGTGAAAGATTCGCGAACGAGGTTTGATTACGATTCCAGCCATGATTGTGTAAGCTTATCAACAAAACAGGCTCCCGTATAGGAGCCTGCCGAAAATTGAAAGTCTTGAATTGAAAGATCCGATTAACGTTTCGAGAACTGGAATCTTTTACGAGCACCCGGCTGACCGGCTTTCTTACGCTCTTTCTTCCGGGCATCACGTGTGAGCAGGTGCGCCGCACGAAGGTCGGTGCGAAGCTCTTCATCCTTCGACAACAAAGCGCGGGCGATACCGAGCTGGATCGCTCCGATCTGACCGTTTACTCCGCCACCTTTAGTATTAATCTCGGCATCCCATTGATTAACGGCTTTGGCTACGTTAAACGGGTGCAGCACCTGATTCTGAAGAGAGATATTTCCGAAATACTCTTCAAAAGGGCGCTTGTTGATAGTGATCTTGCCTGTTCCCGGAGTCAGGGTAACGCGGGCACTGGAGGTCTTGCGTCGACCGGTGGCTGAAATGCTTTCGCTCATAATCTAAAAAATTCTAACCTTACAGTTCGTAGGCGACAGGAGACTGGGCCTGCTGCTCGTGCTCAGGTCCGGCATACACTCTCAGTTTCTTCAGAATCGCGCTGCCGAGGCGGTTGTGAGGAACCATCCCTTTCACAGCACGCATCACGATCTGTTCCGGGTTACGCTCACGAAGCTTGCGTACATTTTCCCTTTTCTGACCGCCAACGTATCCGGAGTAGCTGGTATAAACCTTCTGGTCTTCTTTATTTCCGGTGAGCACGACTTTGTCCGCATTAATCACTACCACATGATCTCCACAATCAACGTGCGGGGTGAAAATAGGCTTACCTTTGCCACGCAACAAATTTGCCGCAGCAACGGCGACATCACCGAGGACTTTACCCTCAGCGTCTATCACGTACCACTTGCGCTCGATTTCTTCTGCTTTTGCCGAAAATGTTTTCATTCGAAAATCCCCTCAAAATTCTCGCCGATGAACAGGTTTCAAACTCATTTGAAACAGGAAAAAACTGACTCCAGCGGCGGGAGAGGACGGGAATTTACAGGGAAAACTTTTTATGTCAAGCGACTGGTTTTTCAAAAATTTGCCGTTTACTCTTTTACCGATAATCTTCCAACCTAAGAAACGCTGAAATCAGCGCAACCAACTTCATGTCATGGAGTAAAAATACAGCGATCTCAGCAGGTGCCAGCCTGTTCACAGCCCTCTTCATTCATTGCATCGACGCCAGTCCCGGCGAAGGCGAAAGCGAAGCCGAACCCCAGGTCAGCAAGGGCATAACACTCCCGGTCTGGGGCCCCGGTGAAATGCAGGGCAATATTGATGTCCGGATTTGGCCGGATGACATGGTCCTGTGGCTCGAACGGGAAAATCTCCGGCAAATGATCAAAGATCCGGAAGTACCGCTTGAAGACCGCCAAAATCTCAAGCAAATCCTCGCCCGCCAGCTCGGTTGGAACCGACGCTGGATTGGCGAATAAACAGGACTGTACCCTGTTGAATGCGGGACTGTACCCTGTTGAATCACGGACTGTACCCTGTTCAATCCGCGATCCGGGTCTCCCCATGGTTTGCTACGCACGGCGAAACGCGAACAAGAGTGTTCGCGACACACGCACGTTTCAACAGGATTTCAGCGTTCCCTCCTGGTTCCTCAGGAAACAAGGCTTTTGCCGGTCATTGCTGCCGGTTGACTCAAACCCATCAAATGCAAAATCGTCGGTGCGACATCCGCCAGCTTGCCATCGGACAATTTTATCTTGTCGCTGTCATCGCCCACATAGAGCAGATGCACCAGATTCGTGGTATGCGCTGTGTGCGGCGAACCGTCGGGCTTGATCATTTGCTCGCAGTTTCCGTGGTCCGCTGTGATAAGGAGTTTTCCTCCCAGAGAAAGTGTCTTTTCGACCACCTTTTTGACACAGGCATCGATGGTTTCGCAGGCTTTGATCGCTGCGGGAACAAAGCCGGTGTGCCCGACCATATCGGGATTGGCGTAATTGACGATCACCATATCAAATTCCCCAAGTCGCTTCATAAGGACGTCGGTCACTTCCCCGGCCGACATTTCCGGCTTTTCATCGTAGGTTTTGACATCCTGCGGTGACTGGCAGAGAACCCGCTCTTCACCTTCGAAGGGCTCTTCCAGGCCGCCGTTGAAGAAAAAAGACACGTGGGGATATTTTTCCGTTTCAGCCAGACGAAGCTGATTTTTGCCTGCTTCGGACACTACTTTGCCGAGAACATCATCAAGCTCTTCGGGCGGAAAAATAACCGGGCAACCGTAGGTTTCGTCATATTCCGTCATGGTCAGGAAGTGGACTTTCGGGACATTTCCCCGGTCAAAGCCGTCGAAATCCTCCTTGAGAAGCGCGGTACTGAACTGCCGGGCCCGGTCGGCGCGGAAGTTGAAAAACAGAACCACATCGCCGTCGCGCACTCTCTGTTCTTCATAGGAATCGAAGATCATGGCGGGCATAAATTCATCCGTGGTATCGGATTCGTATTTGTCGCGAACTGCTTCGGAAGCGAGAATCTCCTGCTTTTGACCAATTCCGTGGACGATCGCATCCCAACCGATTTTGGTCCGGTCCCAGCGTTTGTCGCGGTCCATCGCGAAGTAGCGTCCAACGACGGTGGCGATTTTTGCCCCGTAGGGAGCGAGTTTGTCTTCGCAATAACTTAGGTAGTCTTTCCCGCCGGTCGGTGAGGTATCGCGTCCGTCAGTGATCGCGTGAAGCATGATGTCATCCACACCCGCCTTTTTCGCCTCAGCTGCGAGAGCCACTATGTGATCCTGATGGCTGTGAACGCCACCGTCGGAAACCAGTCCAATGAGATGCAGACGACTACCTTTTGCGATCGCAAACGCATCTTTCAATTCTTCGATTTCGCCGAGCTTACCTTCCGCGATTGTCTTATTGATCCGCGTGAGATCCTGATAAACGATTCGTCCCGCCCCGAGATTGAGATGGCCCACTTCGGAGTTGCCCATTTGGCCTTCCGGCAGCCCGACATCGAGACCGCTCGCGCTGATGTGGCAGGAAGGGTATCTTGCCATCATTTCATCCGTGAACGGAGTGTTCGCGAGTCTCGGGCAATCGCCGTTTCTCTCAGCGCCTTCCTCGCCGTCCGGGTTGTCGCCCCATCCGTCACGAATAATCAATACTACCGGTTTTTTCGCCATGCGGGGAGTATTGAGTAAAAAAGTTTCGAATCAAGAGGTCTTTCCGGAATCAGGCAGGTTGTACGTCGTCTTCAACGGTGCGTTTCGATGCCTCGCCGAACGGACCGACTTTAGGTTCGATCTTTGCCACCCAAATGTAGCGGCGGAAAAGCACTTTCAGTGAGGCAGTCAACGGAACAGCGAGCAGCGCTCCGAGCAATCCCCCAAGCAGGAACGACCAGAAAAGAACCGAAAAAATCACGGTCAGCGGGTGCAACCCCACCGAGTCCCCGACAATTTTCGGCGCTGTAACAAGTCCGTTGATTTGTTGCAGAGTGAAAAAGATCGCGATCACAATCAGCGGGTAAAACCACATTTTCGGCAGAAACGACCACGCGTTTTTCATATACTCCGTCCTTTTGAACTGCCCGGCTACGGATACGATTTCTTTGGTGACTGTTCCACCGTTGTCGAGAGACACAGTCGTCACTTTGCCTACAGGAAACGGATCAGGGTTGGCAGCATCAGTTTCTGTCGCTGGCGGACTTTTTACGAAACCTTTCACGATTTGTCCGTCGGTCCCTTTCACATTCACCCGGGTGACGATCGACACGTCGTTCACATACTTATTTCTGCCGCCCACTTTAATGACCTGTCCCGCTGCAACATCCGAAGTGACCGGAAGATACTGCGTACCGGTTTCGCTGAAGTGAGCGATTGCGATCAGCACCGCGGGAATCATAACCAGGGCGTTGCCAATGTAGGGAATCAAACCCAGGATCGCCAGAAACACCCCGATCAACAGCGCGTAGGGCAGTTGTAGAATGAGTGACAGAGCCACCGCTACCAGCGCGCCATCGATAAGGCTCACCACCATCTGCCCCCGGAAGAATGAAATGAGATACTGATTTACCTCTTTCAGAGTATCCACGACTTCGTCTTTAAATCGCGACGCCCGGAGAGGCAGATAATCGCTCCAGGTGTTCTTGATGGTGTGGCTTTCTTTCAGGAAAAAGAACAGATAAATCGGCACCAGAATCAAGCCCAGCAGATAACCGAAAAAGCCAAAAGCGCCCATTAGCTTGTCCCACGTCCACAGGCCGATTTTCTGACCGAACTTGGGACCCTCCTCGGTTATCCATTCGATACCTTTGTCGTAGTATTTCTTCGCGGTAGGGCTGTTGAAACGGGTTTGGAGATCGTCGAGCCCCTTACCCATCACATCGTAGATTCTCGATTTATGAGTATCCCAGTCCTCGACCACACCTCTCGCCTGGCCGACTCCGGGAACCAGAACCGCAACGAAAAGCAGCGTAACCAGAGCGAGAAAAACGCTAAACACCACATACATACAGGTTTTATGCTTCCACCGCGTCTTTTTCCGCAGCAACTTAATCACCGGTTCGAGGAGATAGGCAATGATCCCGGCAACGGCGATCGGAACCAGAATGGGTTGCAGGTAACCGAGAACTTTGCCCCCGAGAATCACCGCCCCGACAGAAACCGCTGCGATAATTACGATGGCAACCGCCGTTACGGCCGCCCAGAACACTCTCCGCTGAAATTGAGACGGATAGCGGCAGGGAGAATCATCAGGTTTGTCGTCCATAAAATAGAATTCTGTTCATTCGCCCCGCAGAGAGCGATTACAAAGTTTACTGTGAATTATCGACAGAGAGCTGTGAATATCAAGCTCTGTTAAAGTTCTTTCCACAAAGACAGATAGACTTTTGACGGACTGCCCTTTTATTGCCCGTCGCGATGTTTGTCGACCACATCAAAATTTACGCCAAAGCCGGCGACGGAGGAAACGGATGCTGCAGCTTCCGCAGGGAGAAACATGTCCCCAAGGGTGGACCCGATGGAGGAGACGGCGGTAATGGAGCCGATATCATTCTGGAGGTCGATCACCATACCGACAACCTGAGGAATTTCTTCTACCGCCCGAAATGGAAAGCGGACAAAGGCAGACCCGGCGAAGGTGCCCGGAAAACCGGCAAATCCGGAAAGGCGTTGATTCTCAAAGTCCCGCCGGGAACCGTTGTGTACCGTTGTGAGGCTCCGGGGCATATTCAGATCTCCGCTGATGAATTGGCGGCCGGAGCTGACTTTTCCGGCGAATATGAAGTCGACGAGGAAGGCGCGATGATCCTGATGGACCGGGAGGAGGGACTTGAGGAGGAAGACGAAACTTCGGAAGAGGAAGTTATCGACGGCCCCGACATGCTGGTCGATGACGACGACTTCGATGAAGATTTCGAGGACGAATCAGAGGATGAAGACGACGGGGACGAGGAAGAAAAGCACCCTTTCGGAGAAGTCGTGGCTGACCTCACCAAAATCGGCGATCGTTTTTTACTTTGCAAAGGCGGGGTCGGCGGAAAAGGGAACTGGAATTTCCGAACCGACACCAACCAGGCCCCTATTGAATTTACAACCGGAACGCCAGGTGAAGATGGCTGGTTTTACCTCGAACTCAGAAAAATCGCCGATATCGGCCTGGTTGGATTTCCCAATGCCGGGAAGTCAACTTTGCTTAGCGCACTTTCCAATGCAACGCCCAAAGTGGCGGCCTATCCCTTCACCACCCTGAAACCAATGGTAGGCGTGGTGGAGTTCCCCGGCTTCGTGCGGACCACTGTGGCCGATATCCCCGGACTGATCGAGGGCGCTCACCGCAATGTCGGTCTGGGTCATGATTTCCTGCGCCATATCAGTCGATGCAGCGTGTTTTTGTTTGTTGTCGATACCGCAGCCGTTGATCTTCGCGATCCGATTTCCGATATCCAGATCCTGAGAAAAGAACTGAAACTTTTCGATGAAGAACTCAGCACCCGTCCCTGGATTATCGTGGCGAACAAAATCGATTTAGAAGAATCCGAGTTATTCCTCGAGCCGCTAAAAAACCGTTTTCCCAATCAAAAAATCATGGCGATTTCCGCGCGTGAAGGCGACGGCGTCGATGATCTGAGAAGAACTCTCTGTGAAATGGTGGGAAAAAGACCGGAATAGCCCACCTGGCAGACGCAATGGATTATGATCTGATAGTTATCGGCGGCGGTGCTGCGGGATTCTTCGGGGCAATTACCTGTGCGGAAACAGCCGCTTCGCGCCGGAAAATTCTGATCCTCGAAAAAGGGCCGGAGGTTCTCCAAAAAGTCAAAATTTCCGGTGGCGGGCGTTGCAACGTCACCCACGATTGCCATGATCCCGGAGAATTTGTGACAAACTACCCCCGGGGGCGACGAACCCTGAACGGACCGCTGCATCGCTGGAGCGCCGGAGATATGATCGACTGGCTGTCGGAGAAAGGCGTTGCACTCAAAACCGAAGCTGACGGCCGGATGTTTCCCGTTTCAGATGATTCGCAAACGATTATCGATTGTTTCCTCAGCACAGCAAAACAGGAGGGAATTGAGATCCGCTGCCGTCAGGAAGTAGCTGATGTTACATTTGAGGACGATCGTTTCTGCCTGGAACTTCAGTCCGGGGAAGTTCTTAAATCCGCTACTCTGCTCATCGCTACCGGCGGAATCCGCACTCCCTCCGGCGCGAAATTCGCAGGAAAATTCGGCCACTCCATGCAGGAGGCCGCCCCCTCTCTTTTTACTTTTAAAATCGACGATCCCCGCATCGAGGACCTCGCCGGAATTTCCGTACCGTGCGGGATCGCTTCGGTTACGGGCACCAAATTCAGGGAGCAGGGACCCATTCTGATTACCCACTGGGGACTTAGCGGACCCGGTATCCTGAAGGTATCGGCGCAAGGCGCACGCGAGCTGCAACAAATGAACTACCACTTCGAAACGGTGATCAACTGGATTGGCGACCGAACCGGAGAGGATACAGCGCAGTCCCTGTCGGAATTGCGGACCGAATCGGGGAAGCAGAGTGTATTCGCCAACCCGCAATTTTCTATTCCTATGCGACTCTGGAGACGACTCTGTGAGGCCGCCGGGGTCCCCGTAGATATGAAATGGGGAAATATCAGCCGGAAAGAATTGCACCGGCTCATCGATCAACTCACCGCCTGCCGGTTTTCAGTCACCGGTAAAAGCATGAACAAAGAGGAATTTGTCACCTGCGGTGGGGTGACGTTGAAAGAGGTCAATTTCAAGACCCTGGAAAGCAGGCTGCAACCGGGGTTATTTTTCGCCGGTGAAGTGCTCGATATCGACGGAGTTACCGGCGGATTCAACTTCCAGTCCGCCTGGACCACCGGACGGATTGCCGGAGCAACGATTGCTCAAAGGTGAGCCTTCTTCAGTCTCATGATCATTTCGCGTTCCTCCCGACCCTCGTAGCTGACTTCCGGCACGAACTTTTCTTCCACAATAAATCTGCCACCGCTCAAAAACCGGTCCTCCAATTCCTCCCTACTGGTTCCGTGGGGCGGGCCTCCTCCCGGTCGATGATCTTCGTCGTAGGGATCGAGATAAAAGACAGCCAACAATTGACCGTCATTGTCGAGGGCACCGTGAACCGCGTCCACATATTCATCCCGTCGGGCCGGTGAAATGGCGCAAAAACAGGTGTGCTCCCAAATCCAGTCGAAGGAATTTTTCAACGTATCAGGAAGAGCAAAAAGATCCATTTGCTCATATGTCTCGCTGCCTGCCTTCGGCAACTTCCCCGCGGCCTGCAAAGCGGTCGGCGAAATATCGATACCGAGCACTTCAGCCGAGGGACTGGCCTTGACAATTTCCCGGACATCATGACCAAATCCACAACCCGGAACGAGAATCCGACCCTGTAACAGCCCGGGATTTTTCTGCATCCAGTTGACCAGCGGAGGGGCCGGCGCACCTTTATCCCACGGGCTGATTCCGTCTCTGTAGAGTTCTTCCCAATTCGTTTCCATATGCTTGATTTGTTCTTGATCTTCTCCCCGGAAATCGTGAGAGTCGAACAACTACTACTTATGAGTGACGAATTTTTTCCGGATATTCCAAAAATAGAGTTTGAGGGCACCGATTCCAAAAATCCTCTGGCATTCAAACACTACGATGCCAACGAAACAGTAGGGGGCAAAACCATGAAGGAACACCTGCGTTTCGGCTGCGCCTACTGGCACACGATGCGCAACGGACTGGCCGATCCTTTCGGGGAAGGCACTGCGGAAAGACCGTGGGATGACGGTTCCAACTCGGTGGAAAATGCGCAGAAACGGGTCGGAGCGATGTTCGAATTCATGCAGAAATGCGGGATCGAATACTACTGCTTTCATGATCGCGATGTCGCCCCCGAACTGGAGGATCTTCAGGCTTCTCACGATGCATTCGATGCTGTTGCTGACGAATTGGAAAAAGCTCAAAAAGAAACCGGAATTAAACTCCTCTGGGGCACAGCCTGTCTCTTCGCTCACAAACGCTACAATCAGGGGGCCGGAACGTCCCCCTACGCAGATGTCTTTGCCTACGGCGCGGCCCAGATCAAAAAAGCCATCGATGTCACTCATCGCCTCGGCGGAGAGGGCTATGTCTTCTGGGGCGGTCGCGAAGGCTACGCCACGTTGTACAACACCGATATCGGCAGAGAACTCAACCATCTCGCCGCCCTGCTGCGGATGGCAGTCGACTACAAAAAGAAGATCGGATTTACCGGTGATTTTTTCATCGAGCCCAAGCCCCGCGAACCGAGCACCCACCAGTATGATTCGGACTCGGCAGCCTGTCTCAATTTCCTCCGCGAACACAATCTTTACGGTGAATTAAAGCTCAACATCGAGACCAACCATGCCACGCTCGCCGGGCATACAATGATGCACGAGCTGGAAGTGGCGATGGCAGCGAATGCCCTCGGTTCGATCGATGCCAACACCGGCGATGAGTTGATCGGCTGGGACACCGACCAGTTCCCTACTAACATCTATCTCACAACCCAAATTATGCTGTGCGTTCTGCGTATGGGAGGCTTTGACAAAGGTGGCCTCAATTTCGATGCAAAATGTCGTCGTGAAAGCTTCACCACAGAAGACCTCTTTCACGCTCATATCGGCGGAATGGACGCCTTTGCCCGCGGCCTCAAAATCGCGCATGCCATCCTCGAAGACGGCCGTCTCGAAGACTTCAAAAAACAGCGCTACAGCTCATTTGACTCCGGTATCGGTGCCCAAATCGAAAACGGCGAAGTCAGCCTCGAAGACCTCGAAGCCTATGCCCTGAAAAACGGCGAACCACAAACCCAAAGTGGTCGCCAGGAAATGCTGGAAAACCTGATCAACGACTTTATCTAGAATCGCATCGCGTTTTCTATAGATAACCTCTATTTCCCCACACCGTTCACAATGGACCTTGCCCCTTGATTATCAGCTAAATCCGTCAAAAAAACACCTTGTTCTTTTCCGACTTTATGATTGATTTCACAATCAATGCCAAAGTTTTTTATTAGCTACCGCCGTGACGACAGCCGCATTGAAAGTTGGGCCATCTACGATTTGCTCAGTAAGTATTATGGTAAAAGAAATGTCTTCATTGATGTTGCCGGTATAAAAGCCGGGCGGGATTTTCGTTCTCAAATAACCGAAGCTATCAATCAATGTGATCTGATTGTGGTTATGATCGGAAAAAACTGGGAGGGAAGAACGGATCAAGGTCTCAGGATCTCGTCCCCCGATGATTTTGTGCGAATAGAGGTCGAGGCAGCTCTAAAAAAGGATGGTTCACCTATTCTTCCCATCCTGGTGAGCGATAGGAAAATGCCGACAGCGGAAGGCCTGCCCGAATGCATTCAACCAATTACTTTCCAACATGCCCTCGAGTTCCGGCCTCAACTGGATTTTGAACGGGATAAGCAGAGGATCCTGAAAGAAATCAAAGAGCGGTTTCCGCCGGGCATTTGGCAGCGTTGGCGGGGTGTCGCCGTTAAGACGATGATCAGCACGGCTCTTATTGCTGTTCTGGCAATCTCTATGGTGCTGATCTTTTTAACCAGTCAGAACAACGAGCCCAAATTTACCCCAAT
>JARGOZ010000101.1 GCA_029213025.1 Verrucomicrobiales bacterium | reverse complement strand
CTGCGGGATCTGCAGATCGAATAGGGCATAGAGCAAAACATCGTTTCTGCAAAAAGCCCCAATCGCCTGTCTCCACCGCGCCCAATCCAGCGCGGATCAAAACTACCATTACTATCTACAAGCTTTAGCTGACGGAAATCACCACAGCCGGGTGAAATAAGCCATTTCCGGGCCTGCTGCCTCTACTTTCAACATAGCAGATTCATAGTCATCTTCTGTGGCCCGGAAAAATCCAATAGATCAAACAAATCGGAATTCTCGATTCTACTATCTGTCTGTCCCCCTTTTTTACGCCGGGCAACACGCGGTGGTCGTCAGCCAATCCCGTTTTCGTCCACAACGGAACGAAAATTCTCTGGTTCAAAAATCATCATTTTTCGAAAAAAATTCGCCCGCTTCGCGGAAGAGAGGGTAAGTGCCTGTGGCACAAAGAGGATAAAATAACCTAGCCCACGACACACACACAACGAAAACCGACGCTGCTGCCTCGAGACGCTGGCGTGTAGCCGTCGCGGAAAGATGACCCGAGAGGGCTCTCATTGCCATTGACCCAGGAGCCGCCGCGCAACACGCGCTTCTCTTTGGTATCATCAAACCAATCCTGGCACCACTCTCTCGCATTCCCGCTCAGATCCCTGATTCCGTGGTGTTCCAGAGGAAAGCTTCCCACCGGTGCAGTTCGCTCGTACCCATCGTTGTAACCTTCGATCACTTTCCCGTCGCCCACCGGATTACTCGCCGTCTCTTCTCCACGGTAATTCCCCGCTCCTTCAGGGGGCGGCCATTCCTTCCCCCAGGGATAAAGCTTACCCAGCTTTTTATATTTTGCCTGCGGAAAAAGGCTGGGATCTTCCTCCTCTCCAATCCCCACCGCACAGCTCCACTCGTGATCGGTGGGCAGCCGGTAGTAATCTTTCACACCGATTTTTCCCTTTTTTCTGTCTTCTTTGGTGAGCCATTCACAAAACGCCACCGCGTCATCCCAGTTTACATTGACCGCGGGATGATCGTCCTCTTGAGGAAAACCAGCATTAGGCCACTCCCGCTTGCGTTCGTCGCGGATAAATTTTTCGTAGTCACCGACCCGGGTTTCCCAGACCGAAAACAGGATGGTTTTGCCGTCAGTGGGCCCGCCCTCGATCGGAACAGGCACAAATCGCATTCCGAGATGGTTTTCAAAAGGCTGGTCACGGGTAGCGGCACCCGGTGAGCCTTTGGAACCGGTTTGACCGGTGTCTGTTTTTGGCGGTTCCACTGTGGCTAACAACGAAGGATCCTTTTCCGCGGTGGCTAATTTTTTTGACTCGGCCAGAGCCAGCTTCGCGCCTTCGATCTCGCCCTCTTTCGTCCACACCGCAGTGAGCTCTGAGAATGTATTTTGGTATTTCCGAATCAACTCAAGCTTTGCGGCCCGATTCTTTTCATCAAGAGCGGATCGCTGATTCCGATAGATTTGCTGAAGTCGTTTCAATTCGGGGTAAGATGAAAAATCCTCCTCCGGACCGGCTGAGTTGAAGGTTTTCATTTCCTCCTCCACCGCCAGCATCGCTTCCAGATCACCCGCATTACGGAAGGCTGTCTTTTGTTTTTCGAGGTATCCGCGATATTGGCGATTGAGTTGCTTAACTGGTTTCTGCAGTTCGGCGACCTCGACCTCGAATTGCAGGCTCACCCGGCTCACTTCCGCCACCGGTCCTTTTTCCTGGCCTGACAAAGATAATGGCCGGGACAATAAAACGACTGCGGTAAACAGGAAAAAAGCCGATAACTTCATGCGCCTGAATATTGTACGACTCTCTGACTATGTCAACGATTCACCACCGCTTTCCCTGCTCACAGTCAACGCCATCCCTAAGCACGCATAAACCGGGGACAGACGGAATATGTTCAGAATAACGCTTGCGCATATTTGCGTTTGCGAACAGTGTTTTTACAAACATGAGGCGACTACGAGGAGAAGGAACACTCTTAAACTACGTCCATGCGATTTCCAGAGTCATTGAGCGCAGATACATCTTTGCCGATGAGGAAAAAGAATATTTCCTCCGGCTCATGCGCAAACTGGAACACTTCACCGGCCTTCGCATCGTTACCTACTGCCTCATGAGTAACCACTTTCCCATCTTCCAGAGGCAATTCCGGATTTCTCCATTCTTCGGAATCGTGTCGATGCCACCATTCATCCGGAGGTGAAAGGTGTTCTTCCGGTATTTCCCATCTAGGCGGCAACGCCTTGGGTTCCATCGTCTCGATATCGAAGGGTGGATCGGGAGGTGATGGCAAGGAGATGATTCCTTTCCCACATACCCCAGAGCTTGAGAAAGAACTCGATCTCTGCCCCTGCTGTTGCGACGGGTTCGGTCAATTCCACTACTATCTGTGCCGCTGATGACCTTCGCTCCCCTTTCCGGGGCGTCTCACTGCGCGAGAGTACGGTTCCGGACAGATTAAAGATAAAATCCAGGCTTATAGGAATCAAGAAGTCGGGGAACCAACTGAAACCTCTATCCTAATAGCCAGCCAGCCGCTCGCCGATGCGAAACCGAAACTCACGTTACCAACGACAGGCTGGAATCGATGACGTTTCCCGAAATCTCAAAGACCTCAAAAAACGGCGATTCTCAACCTGTAACCTGTTGAATTCGACAAATTGGCGCTTGTATGGAGAAACGATCCGGTAGGTCGGCTACAGTTTTCCGGGATTCTTTTTCCTGAGAAGTTCAAGCCCCTGCTCGCTGCTGAGTTCAGAGGAATCATCTTTCCATTTTAATTCCAGAGCGCAGTGGTGACCGTACAGCTCGGCAACGGTGGGTTCTGTATCGTATTCTTGAAAAGATGACCAGGCTTGTCCTGCAACAATGCCGTAACTGGTGGAGAGAGGTTTGTCTTCGTCGAAACGATAGGTGAACCGGAAAATCCAAAGATCGATTTGTTTTTCATCCGGCGGCCAGAACAGCTTGCGGGAATCGATCTGCTCGATGCTGGCCGGGGAACTGCCGAGTTCATTGGGATGTTGCAACCACTTTACCATTTTGGCCTTTGCCGTGAAGTTTGGCTCCAAAGACTCGACCGGTATTTTGTCTTCGATTTCCAGTTCACGAAAGTACCCTTTGGCGGTTTCGGAGTAATCCAGGTCTTTGCAGGCTTCGGTGAGAATTTCCACGCCCTTATTGCCTCCGTGTTTGGCATCCACCCAGGCGGCTTCGAGGCGCACCGAGAGATTGGGGTGGTCCAGAACCGGTGGAAGTAGAGATTTGCGAAGCTTTTCGTCGATAAAGGCAAGAGCCAGGGTGGACTGGAAGGTTGCGTCGCCATCTTCCTCAATCATTTCCCTCAGCGCTTTGGCTCCGTTTTCGGAATTATAGGGATGGGATTCCACAGCCTCCGGGTCATCAACGAGGGTGTTGTTGATTTTTGAAAGAATTTTCTCGGCGAGGGCTCCTTTAGGAGGAGTTTGCTGAAAAGCTGTAGTGACCGCTTTGCCGGTTTCGGACTGCTCGACGATTTCATCGATAACATAGGTCCAGTTGATGTTGTCCGGATCGAATTGGTGAATCGCCAGTTTGGCTATCAAAGGGGCGGATGATGTATGGCCGGAATAGGCAAACGTTCCGGCGATTCGCATGCAGTTGGCTTCCGCCACTTTACTGCGGTTTTTGTTTTTCAGATTTCCCTGAATATAGTTTTCAAGAAGCGGTCCTATTCTCTCGAAAAAGGCGGCGGTTATTTCCTTGTCGCTGATATAGTCGCAAAGCTCGGTTAGTTCCGCGATATCGTTATTTTTGTTGGGTGTACCAGAGAGCACTTTTTCCACAGCGGACTTTATCAGGTCCAGTTCACTGAAGGAGGTGACTTCTACATCGGTTTCAAGGTTTTTGAGAATGGCGGCGAGATCTCCTCCTTCCTGCATCCAGCTGTTTAGCTCGGACGTCAGGGATATGCCGTTTAACTCCCACCACGCGGAATTGAGTTCCGCTTCCGTCAGGGAAATCGGAGTGTCGCCGGTGTCGGCGAGGATTTTCTGCGCGATAAGCCTGGTGGAGGAAGTAAGTATATCAAAGTGATCCGCTTTATCGACGACAAGCGCTTTGAAGGGAACTGCCTTTTTCTTCGCAAGGCGTTCCATTTTTTTCGCATCATTGTTGCTGTATTCATACGCACCGCCTTCGATGTAGTACGTGGGGGATTTGATGAAGTTGGTGTAGCGAATCGGGCTGCGAAGTTTGTGATCGTATTCGCTTTTGATATCATAAGGTGTGTTATCGTATCCTTCCCCGTCCGCCATAACGACCGAAAGATCCGGTTCGCCACCGAATGAAAATACAGCGCGGCAGTCAATACCTGTAGTTGCGGCTAGAAGGCTGATGGTTCCCCCGGTGCTGTGTCCGCCTATATAGATCCGGTCGGGATCAACCCAGGGTAGATTTTTTGCGTAGTCCACCGCAGCGAGAAAGTCATCCACTTCGCCGTAGAAAAGTTCAAATTTGCCGGGGTTGTCATTTTCCCCGCGGTAGGAAGGGCACATCAAAACGATCCCGGCTTCCCGGAACGCTCTGGCGGACTGGTCGTTAAGTCGGGAAGGTTCGTCCCAGAAATAATCGCCGATGCCGCCAAACCCGCCCTTCGACCAGATCATGACCGGATGTTTTTTTCCGTCTCCGGGATCCGGAGTCAAATAGGCGGCGAGTTCTCCGTTTTCTGAGGGATAGCGAATCAATTTCAGGATTTTTCCGTCCGGCTCCGGAGGCGGGCCGGCTGGCTCAAAGCCGGCGTTTTTCTGCCATTTTGTAGTGTGGGCTTTTCGCTCCTCCTGCAACGAGGTTTCCGATAGGATCGACATTTCCGCTTTGCGGATAAAATGAACCATGCCGAGCGCGGCCCCGGCGGTGAGGAGGATGAGAAAGGCAAAAATTCCGAGGCCGATCCACAGCGGAGCCAGTGAGGTTTTGTGGTCTCCGGATTTCTCCAGTGTTTGTGTCGCAGCGCTGGTTCTCCGGGGAATCGGTGGCGGTTTGGCTATGATGCGCTCGGCTGGAAGCGGCAGGGAATTATTTTCGCCATACAGGATTGTTTGTCCCTGAATGGTTCCGTTTTGAACGGCACTACGTATTTCATCAACCGACAGAGCTTCGTCTATGGCTCTGCGTGTTGCGGGAGGCGTCAGGAAATACTTCATAGTCACTAATCATGAAGCAGAAAAGAAGCGGGATTGCAAGTTCTCCCGGGCTTCGATTTCATACATCGAAAGCAGCTCCTAGATGATGTTTTTGATCGCTCTGGCGAGAGCGGCGTCGACGATGAGATGACTGATATAGTCGGCGTTTACGGCGGCGAGAATAGCTTCGGCTTTGTGTTCGCCAATTGCTATCGCGATGGATCCGGGGCCGGAACCGTTTTGCCATGTCGCCGCCACTTCGCGAAGCCTGTTATCAGTGAGGCCGACCCAGCCCTGATTAAGTTTCGATATTTCCGCTTTATGCGATCTTTTTCGTGGAAGCAGGAGACCGCCGTAGTCGCCGACGCAAATTTTGCGGATTCTGTCCTCCTGTTCAGGCAACTGGACAATGCGCTCGCGAATGAAAACTCCCGACCGATCATCATTCTCCGGATCCAGCATTCCCACGCCGCAGATGAAGCAGTCCATTTTACCGGCGAGTCCGCCTTTCCCGAAAATATTCTGGTAGCCGGGGAGCTGAGAATAGAAAGCCTCCACTGAGTCTTTGAGTTTCGAATCCCCTATGTAAGCCGGGACTCCAACGAGGGAATGGTTTGTCTCTTTGCGAACTTTAACGCGATCACCTTTGTCTATCAGGGCGTCTTCAAGCACAACCGCCAGCCGCGAGGGGGAGTATTTTAAGGCATTACGATTGATAAAAAACAGAGGTTCCCCCTGGATCGGTATCACATGGGTATCCGGGCCAATCTTTTTCTCCGTTTTGATCTTATCCAGAACCCGTCGACAGGTTTTACCAAAACCCACTCCGATGACCTTAGCTTCCGCAACGAGGTCGGGGATGATCAGCGATACCCGCTCATCAAACGAGTCGGTAGGTAGAACTGTGGCGTTCTTAAAATTCTTCGACATCTCCTTTAATTCAGGAATATCACTTACTTCACCAAACATGGATTCGTAAGCGAGTCGGTGCTGCTCCGGGATTTTCCGGGGATTAAATTCGATCTCAGATTTTACCAGTAATCCAATTTCAAAAGCCTCCTTGATTCTTCGCGACACTTTGGACTGGCTCATGCCTCCCAGTTCTTTGGAGATTTCTTCCTGGGTGGCTCCTCCCTGATACAGGTAGGCGATCTGAATATCGGTAAAATCGGGTCTGTCCTCTGGCATTCTTTAAATGAATACCCATCCGGAGAATGAGCAACTACGCATATTCATAAATAGATATTTTGTGCATGAATACCAATTCATAATTCAAAGATATTTATGCGATTTACGCTTTACAGGCTTCTTACTTTTGTGCAACCCTGATGCTGTTAGTTCAATCTGAGCACGTTTTGTGCCGCAAATAGAAATTGGATACCCCTTTATGAAAAACAGAAAATCGAAACTAAACGCGCAGAAAGCTGCGGTGATCGCCATTCGATATTTTATCGAACAGTATAAAAAAGAAGAGGTCGGAGGCATGACTTTGAAGATTCCGCCACCGATTCGAGTGCCAAAGAACCATCAGTTCGTCGGCCGGGAAAAAGAGAAAGCTGATTTGTTTTGTTCCCTCGATGCCGGTTTGAATCCGGTGATTATTTCCTCCGCAGGGCAGGGGAAAACCAGTCTCGTCAATGAAGTGGCGAAAGAGAGCGGTCGGCCGGTTTACGTTCTTAACGGACACGAGGATCTCACGGCGGAAAGTTTGCTGACGGAGATTACACCGACAGGTTCGGGGCAGTTTGAATATGTCGTGCAGCCTTTGCTGGCGGCTGTGATTTCCGGCGGAATCCTGGTGATTGACGAGATCAACCGCCTGAATGATTCAGCGATGGCTTCTCTCTACAGTCTTCTCGATGCGCGTAGAACGGTGAGTTCTTCAATCTTCGGCATGACGTTCAAAGCGGCGGAAGGATTCTCGATGTTCGGGCTTGCCAATCCGTTTCCGACACCATTGCTGCCGGCTGCGGACCAGAGATTGAGGCCGATTCTGAAATGGAGAGATTATACGCCGGCCGAGGTTCTGGAAATCGTCAACAGCCTCGAGAGTCTGACGGATTCCCGGCTTGATGAAGCCTACAAGCGAGTCGTGGCAAATCGCAAAAGTATACCGGTGCGATCCGCTTTGACGATTCTCAAGTTGGCCCGCACGAGTCAGGCAAGTAATCCGGAGCGGGATCCTGATGAGATCATCTCCTTTGCGGTCGATGCGGTTTTAAATGTAAATTTTACGGAGGGTTTATAATGTCAGTAAAAAGTCATTTTGTAGTAAAAGTCAGTAACAGAAGGTGGGCTGTCGACTTGTTACCGAGTCAGCATAATTCCCTGCCATTCGCTGAGTCGGCGATTCACGCACTGGTCAACGGGACGGGACGTCCGGATGAAAAGTATCGCCAGCTTTTTGTGGAGTGTCCCGGCGATAAAGATTTTGCCGAAAAGGTGGCGCCGTTAATTGCGTCTCACATGCCGGGCTGCGGCGTGGTGATTGCGCCTTCGGATAAAGTGATCACAACTTTGGCAGGTCCGGTTCTGGATTCCGGTGGTGCTCATTTTGCCGGGGAGGGAGAGCAGGTCTACAGTTGTTCTTCTGTTCCGGTGAGTCCTACCGATTCCATATGTGTCGGATTATGGTGCGCGGAATACCTTTTGCCGGGTGAAAAGATGGAAATCGTCTGCGGAGACGCTCCTACTTCGTATCGGGAGCAGTCGCATCCGGATCGTGGCAATGCCGTACTTTCCGGTGCCTGGAACCCCTGGCAGCATTCCGCCGGCCGGGTTTCTCTGCATGATTACTGGGCGAAAGTGGATTTTCCCGAGTTGTGTGAGTATGACAAAACGCGGGACTCCCACATGAGCCGGGTCCTGCTCAACTATCAGAAAGACGGGCCGACTCTCGCCATTATCGGAGCGGCTCACCTCGATGGTGTGGCGCGTCATTTTCGGGAAAATACCGGTGTAGAAGCGAAGGGCAGGGAAGGGCAGATTGTGCGTTTTTCCCCGCCGGAGTTTATTCCGCTGGCCCCCGGTTTGATGCATGAACTGCGCTGGCTGGAATTTCCCTATGTAGCAGAAAAATTCGTCGAGTTTGCGTTGGAGAAAGTTCGAAATCCGGAATTTGTCGACCGGGGTTTTGATATATCCGGTGTATTGGATACTCTGATCAGAGAAGCTGTTCATGCCTCCGGTAGAGATATCAATCCGCGTACTCTTACGGTATTTCAGAAGTTTCTCAGTCATCGGCTTACGGTAGATGGAAGATGGATACCTCCTACGATTCGGGATCTAGTGGAGTTCGGCGAATTCTGTGTCAGTCGCCACTTTGGGGAAATGCTTGGCAGAGTTGCCAACCGGTCCAGTGTGATTGACCGGGTCGACCCGGATCAAAGCAGGGCTCTTGTAGTGCAGGAGCTGGGTGGAATTCTGGTCCGGCACAGCGATGGAAAACTCTACCTGGTTAATCTGCAGAAGCCTGCCGGGAGTGCGCCGGGAATTCCGGTTAGCGAACAGCACCAGGGTAAGGTTGGTTTGAGCATCGCGCAGCGAATCGGCAAATCTTTCGGAGGTGGTATTCCTGCTACCTCGGAATTTCATTTCCGCACCGAAATGAACAAGCTCGTCCGGATCGCCGCCCACCGGAAGTTGGCCGAAGACTGTGCCAAAAGATCGCGGGAGTGGGAGTCCCGTCCCTTGAAGGGGGATGTGGGACTCGGGATCGACATGCGTGGAACGATTAAGGAAAGAGCCACGGGCCATACCCATGCGCTTCGTGTGAAGCAGCGGAAAAATCAGGCGTCGGAAACGCCGCCTCCGTGTAATAACCTTTGTCCGGTCGTTTACGTATTTGATGCGCAGGTTACCTGGAAGGATATCTCTTATCGCCAAACCGGCGATTATTGGTTAACGAAGTACCGGTCACCTGCAGCGGCGTATTTCTATACCGGGGTAGCGAGAGCGCCGCATTCCGGAATCAAAGTGCGACAAATGGCGGTCTATGCCAATCTCTACTGGGCGGAAGCGGATGTATATGATAAGGAGCAAAGCAGAGAGTGGCTGGAAGTAAATATTGCGCAGGAAAATATCTGTAAAATCAAGCCATGGGATTCATCTCTGGAAGAATTTGCTGCCGATCCGGTTTCGATGGCGGTTGCGTGGGCGATCCGGTTTTCCACACATCACTGCACCGTGGTTGCGGAATCCCATATCGAATTTCCCTGGGAAGTGATCTCATTTGCCAGTGAGCGAAATGTGGAAATCGTCCAGGTTTTGCCCCAGGTCATCGGTGAGGATCAATTTGATCGACTTCGCTGGGATTCCGAAATTTCCGAGGTTCAAGGCCCCGGGGATTGGACGGAAAAATTCATCCGCCCGATCCCGGAAGTTTAGATGCGTGTAACGTCATTAGCCTAATTGACCGCAAAGCGGCTGTCCACCAGGGTTGCGTATGCTCCTTCGTGGATTAGCCGCATTTGTATTTATTTTTTACAGTCTCAGTGGAGTTGTTTATTCAAATCCGCTGGAGATTTTGCATAAAAATTGCCTGAGCTGTCATTCTGATGTGAAACGCAAAGGTGGTCTGGTGATTACCTCCCGCGAATCGCTTCTCAAAGGCGGCGATTCCGGCGAGGCAATGGTTCCGGGAAAGGCGGCGGAAAGCTATCTCATCGAAACGCTTTATCCGGATGCGGATTCCCATATGCCGCCGAAAAAACAACTGGAACCCCGCGATATCGCCGCTCTCGAGGAATGGATTAATCAGGGTGCGAAGTGGAATACGGATCACTGGAAAAAGCTGACTAAACCGGAAAAAGCCAGCGTAACGCTGCAGGATTTTCCCGCCGAATATTCCCCGGTAATGGCTATGGCGCTGTCTCCGGATGGCAAAACCCTCCTGTGCGGAAAAGGCAGCGGGATCGATGTGTATACCGTCGAACCGGCGGAAGACAAAAAGCGCCCGGTTCAGCTGAATTTTCAAAGGACTCTTCCGGGACATGCTGACCAGATCCAGGCGATCACTTTTTCGCCGGATGGAAAATCGTTTGTCTCCGGCGGTTTTCGCAAACTGATTTTGCGAAACATCGAATCGATAGAGGAAACCAAAGAAATCACGGAACCCTTTCTGGGAAGATTGACCGCGCTGTCGTTTTCCCCGGACGGGAAGCGTCTTCTTGTCGCCGATTCTTTACCGGCTCAGGCATCGCAGATTCATGTAGTGGATGTCTCCGGCTGGAAAATTGTCAAAACGATAGAGAATGCCCACGATGACTCGATTTTTGATCTGGAACACAGTGCTGATGGTAAATTATTCGCCTCCGTTTCTGCCGATAAAATGGGCATTGTTCGGGATGGGGAGAAACATAAAATTGTATCTCTTCTTGAAGGGCATACCGGGTATGTGCTGGGTGTCGCTTTCAGCCCGGATGGAACCTATGTCGCGACAAGCGGCGATGACGAGGCGATCAAAATCTGGGATACGAAAAAGGCGGTGCAATCGACGTCGTTTTCGACCCGAAAGTCGGGGCCGGTAGGCGGCCTGTTTTGGGCTGTTGACCCGGACAACCTCGCGAAAAAACAGAAAGAGAAAGATAAAGACAAAGCGGAGGCAATCAATATCGACCGGGTTGTGGCGATCAATGACCTGGGGCAACCGGGCACTTTTGTAGAATTAAAAATTCACGAAGGAGGCGAGCGCTCCACCGGGGCCCGGGAGCGGCGCCACGATAAAGTGGATTCCCCGCTAACGGCAATGGCCTACGATGCCTCGCAACTGTATTTGTATGCCGGGTCCGAGGATGGTCGGATTTTTATATGGGATAAGGCGGGTAAGAAAATCCAGGAGTACGGTGAACCTCTCCAGGTAGCAAAAAACGGCGAATGAAATCGATTTACTTCACTCTACTACTTGGTCTGTCGACTATCCTTACTGCGGCGGAAAATATACACCCGGTATCATTTAAAAATGATGTTTTGCCGATTTTGACCCGGGCGGGTTGTTCCGCCGGGAGTTGCCATGCGAAGTCGGATGGCCAGAATGGTTTTGCCCTGACGATTTTCTCTTTTGATCCCGATGCTGACTACCGGGAAATCGTTTACAACGCCCGGGGACGGCGGATTTTTCCGGCTGCTCCGGAGAATTCTCTGCTACTGCTCAAAGCAACCAACCAGGTTTCGCATGAGGGCGGGGAACGATTTAAAAAGGGGTCGGAATTCTACCAAACGATATACCATTGGATTCAGCAGGGAGCGCCCGCTTCGATACCGGACGAACCCGTTCTGGAGCATATCACGGTGTCACCTCCCGATGCGATCTATAAAAAAGGCGAGGCGAAAAAAATCAAAGTAACGGCAAGCTATTCCGACGGGGAATCCCGTGATGTGACGCACTTGGCTGAATATCAGTCGAATGAAGAAGCCTTCGCGAAAGTGGATCATCACGGTGAAATTACAGCCGGGCGGGTTCCGGGAGACGGGGTGGTCATCGTTCGATATATAGACAAAGTGAACAGTACCAGAGTTACGATTCCTCCGGATGAAGTGTTGCCCGATTCAGACTATGCGAAACTTCCGCAGAATAATGAGGTCGATCGCTATGCGCAGGAACGCTTTAAATACCTGGGTTTGTTGCCTTCCGTTACCTGTAGTGATTCGGAATTTATCCGTCGTGCCACTCTGGATGTTCTTGGTAAACTTCCGGATGCAGAAGTGGTAAAGTCATTCCTTGCTGATAAGTCGGAGAAAAAGCGGGAGAAGTATATCGATTACCTGTTGTCAGATCAAAACGGAAATGCCTATGGCGACTACTGGGCGACAAAGTGGGGCGATCTGTTGCGTCCCAATACCCAGAGAGTAGGCGTGAAGCCAGTCTACCTTTTCGATAGCTGGATCAGGGAGGAATTGCGTGCCAATGTGCCGTGGGATCAATTTGTGAGAGAGTTGCTGACCGCGACGGGTAGCTCCCATCAATACGGCCCGGTGGCAATGCTGCGAGACAAGCGGGAACCTGCTGATATGGCGGAATTTGTCAGCCAGTTGTTTCTCGGCGTCCGGCTGAATTGCGCGCGGTGTCATCATCATCCTTCGGAGAAATGGGGTCAGGATGACTACTATTCTCTGGCGGCATTTTTCGGTTCAATGAAACGGAAAGGCCAGGGGATTTCCGCTCCGATCTCCGGACTGCCGGAATATTGGTGGTTCGAGCCGGGCGGCAAAGTCAATCACCCGGTCAGCGAAGTGGCGATGGTTCCCAAAGCACCGGAAGGCCCTGAGTTTCCCGATATTCCGGATTCGACAGATCCGCGCTCGGTCTTCGTTGACTGGGTGGTTTCGCCGCAAAACCCCTTCTTTGCAAAAGCTATAGTAAACCGGGTTTGGGGGGAGTTGTTCGGGCGCGGAATTGTTCACCCGGTAGATGATTTCCGCGATTCGAATCCTCCGGTAAATGAACCTCTGCTCGAGTGGCTCGCCGCAGATTTTGTTCAACACGGTTTTGATCAGAAACACCTTCTGCGTTCGATTTTGAAAAGCAGGCTGTATCAGCAAAGCTCCGATCCGAATGAGACCAACGCCGGGGATCTACGCAATTTTTCCCGGTCATACCGCCGCCGACTCCCTGCCGAAGTGTTACTCGATTCCCTGTCCACTATCACAGCAAAGCCTGAGGAGTTTCAGGGCCTGATCAGCGGCGCTCCGGCCATGCAGCAGTGGAATCACAAAATGCCGAGCGAATTTCTCGATGCTTTTGGACGCCCTGATTCCAGCGCGGCTCCGCCCTGCGAAAGGGAAGCGACGGGGAGTGTCGTTCAGGCGCTTCACATGATGAATGCCAAAGGTCTGCACAAAAAACTGGACGGCAGTCCCTGGGTAAAAAGTTTAATAGAGAAAGAGCCGAAAAGCGCTGTGGAGGAAATATACATTTCTCTATTGAGTCGGTATCCCGAAAAAGAGGAGAGCGAAGTCGCGGTGCAATATCTGAATCGCGAGGGCATTGAAATGCGCGATGCACTGGAGGATGTAATCTGGTCGCTTCTGAATACCGCTGAATTTGTTCTCAATCACTGATTCAACAGGGTTGAGTCGTAAACTGTACCCTGTTGAATGCGGGACTGTACCCTGTTTACTCTGTATTTTATTGACCGCCTGCATTCGGTAACGGGACCTGCGCGGGGTTCTGCAGGTAGGCAATGAGATTCCTGACCTGGTCGGGCTGCAGAGCATTGAGAAGGCCCTCCGGCATGATAGAGGTGGAAAGATTTTTCCGGTCTGCTATCTCCGACATTTCCAGAACGGTTTCACCATTGAGGAGTCGTAGTGTCAGAGTCCGGTCATCTGCGTGGGCGACAACTCCACTCAGGATTCGCGCATCTTTCATGGTTATGACGGTAACGCGGTGCTCCGCACTCACTACAGCTCCGGGGTCGACGATATTTTCCAGCAAATAGTCGAGGTCGGCCCTTCCGGATCCGGTCAGATCCGGGCCTAACATTCCGCCCTTGCCGTAAAGCTGGTGGCAGGCGGCACAGAGCATTTGAAAGTGGAGGCGGCCCTGACTCAAATCAGCTTTGGCCAATACATCCGGGGTGAGAGAGGATTTTAACTCTTCAATGCGCAGTTTCTTCGCTTCGTCGGACTGGTGGATTTCGCCCCATTTTTCGGTGAGTAGCCGTTTCAGGTTCTCATCTTCAAAGGCCGCGATTTGCCGGGCGTGAAATGGAGTCAGGTCGGTCCGCGGGATATTTTTGTCATTGAGATTCTCCAGTAGAGAAACGGCCCAGGCGGGGCGGGACGCCAGGGCTTCGATGACTGTAGCACGTTCCTGAGCCCGGAAAAAACGGCGGTAATTCGCTGCCAGCATTTTCCCGGTTTCGGGATCATCGAGTGTTCCCAGGCCGCGAACTGCAGTCTCGTTCAGTGTGCGGGTTTGGAGAAGTTTGGTGCATATATCTTTCAAGTCATCGACCTGGCTTTCGATCAAACTTTGCAGGGCGCGTTGCCGCGCATCAAGTGCGGCGGTTTTGTCGAAAGCGATTTTTCTCAGTTGGTCGAGAGCGAGGCCGTCACCGAAGACCGCGCTGAGATCGCGAATCGTGCCGCCGATCTCCGGGATGGAATTTGTCATCCCTGTGATTTTTTCCCAGCCCTCCGGTCTGGGTGCTTTTCGTACGCCGCGATAGCCTTCCGCAATGCCTGCGAGAATATGCGGCGTCTTTGCTCTCTGGCTGGAAGCCAGGGTAATGAGTTGATCCAGGTCGCCTTTCGTCGTCAGGGCGCGGGAAATCCAACGCAGCAGATCCGGCCATTGTGTAGTGGCTGCAACTGTTACCAGAGATTCGGGAGCTGTTTGAGTCAGTGGGTGAATGCCGAACCACACCATGTTCGGTAGGTTGTGATCCCCGGCATCCTCCGAATGCGAAGCGAGCTTTGCTGCAAGTTCAGTTCTTTGGTTGAGGGGAATCCGCTGTAAACCGGAAGCGAGAGCCAAGCGCACCAGGCCGGACTTATCTGTAGCTGCGAGTCGGTGGAATTTTTCCAACACGTCCGCTTCGAGTGCGGGGGCGTTTTTATCCGCTACCCCTGTTAGAGTATCCAGCCTGCGATGTTTTGTGTAGTTGGAATTTCGTTCGGAAAGGAGACGGACGGTCCAGGCTCGTATGTTTTCATTATCATCATCCAGAAGAGGCCGGAGATTGCGTTTTTCGCCTTTGTCGATACTGAACCAAAGTGCCCGGAGGCGTATCTGCGGGTTGGGATCTGTTAGGTATTGGTCGATAGAGATTTGCTCTGATTCGGAGTGTCGGCAAAGGGCGAGAATTTGGCGGAAATACCATATGTTGGGGTTTCGGATCGCGTGATCCAGAGATTCGGCCGTCAGGCTTTCCAGTTCGGAGAAATCCGGTTTTTCTACTTTGCCATAGCTGAAGCGGAAGATCCTTCCGCTGTCCCGGTGAACGCCGGTGTGTTCGTGGCATTCCCCGGTGTCGCTCCAGTCCAGTCCGTAGAGAGCGCCATCCGGACCGGTATTGATTTCTATACCCCGGAACCATTCGTCGCCTGCAAGGAATACATCGGGCTCGTGCCGCGCGGTGTAGCCGCTGCCATCCCGCTCCAGGCGTTCGACATTGGCGCGTCGCCCGTGCATATTCCAGGTAAAGAGTTTGTCGTGGTATTGCTCCGGGAGATGCTGTCCCTGGTAGATTGTCATCCCAATGTGAGCGTGGCCTCCGCCCAGGTCATTGGCTGCGCCGCCGCGGGAATCCGTCCAGCTTCCCGAACGGTCGTAATGCCAGTGATCGGCGTGCATTTCGATCTTTTCAAAAATCAGTGGATTGGGATAGGCACCGTAGGGACGGGCATAGTGTGCTCCGGGAATCATATGCCAGAGATGGCCTCCCACGGTATTGATAAAGAAGAGTTCACCATTGCGGTCCCAGTCGTGTCCCCAGGGGTTTACCGTGCCGTGACAGAGCACCTCAACGATCTTGTTTTCGGGATGGAATCGCCAGATTCCGCCTTTCATAGGAATTCTCTCTTCAGGCGGTGTTCCGGGAACTCCGAGGTTCCCGGGACACGAACCGCCGCAGCGACCGTAGAGCCAACCGTCCGGGCCCCAGCGCAAACCGTTGGCGAAGTTATGGTAGTTACTCTCCGCTACTGTAAAGCCATCGAGCATGACTACCGGAGCGGAATCGGGTATACAGTCGCCGTCGGAATCCGGTATAAACAGAAGTTGGGGCGGACACATCAGCCATACTCCCCGGCGATCGACTTCCACGCTGGTAAGCATTTGGACGTCATCAGTAAATACTTTTCGGTGGTCGGCTTTTCCGTCAAAATCAGTATCAGTAAAAACGACGACCCGGTCGCGCAGTTTCAGGTCGAAACGTTTTGCCTTTTCCGCATAAGTATAGTTTTCCGCCACCCACATTTGACCCTGGTGATCCCATGCCATAGCGACCGGGTTTCGCACCTCGGGTTCCGAGGCGAAAACGGTGGCTTCAAAACCTTCGGGGAGTTGGAACTGCTGTAAGGCGACCTCTGCTGAGGGAGGCAGCGCTGTTTGGTCCTTCTCACTGTTGTAGATTTCGGGAAACGGATCCGCTGAGCCGGTTTCCAACAGCAAGCCGGCAAGTAGTGCATTCACCCAAAAAGATTTTTTCATAATCGGTCCTACCCTGCCAGGCGGGTCGATGTTGGTAAAGGCAGGAATTACCCGACATGCCGCCAAATTCTTCTTCAAGTTTCCCATCGATTCGTGTTTGAATAGTTCCATGAGAATTTTTCTCCTCGTTGTAATTCCACTTTTGTCTCTGACCCATGCGGAGGAGACCGTGGAGGTGGTGATTGCTCCTGTATCTGAACACAGTCAACGCAATTCGGAAGGGGATATCGCTGTGCTGAAAAATGGAAATCTGCTCGCAGCGTGGTCGGAATTCTACGGCGGCAGCCGGGACGATTCGGCGGGCCGGATCGCGGCGAAGATCTCGAATGATGGCGGGCGAACCTGGGCGGGGAAGCGTACTCTGGTGGAAAATACCGGGGCGGAAAATGTGATGTCGGTGAGCTTTCTCAGGCTCCATACCGGTGAACTGCTGCTTTTCTATCTGGAAAAAAATTCCAAATCGGATCTGGATGTGATGGTACGCAGGTCGTCTGATGAGGGGACGACCTGGAGCAATCCGGTGCGAGTTACGGAGGATGACGGCTATTGGGTGATGAACAATGCGCGCGTGATTCAACTGTCTGGTGGTCGAATTGTTTGCCCGGTTGCGATGACGGAAAAGGTCTGGGTAAAAGGTCATGTTTTTCGAACGGTGTGCTTTTATTCCGACGACGACGGCAAGACGTGGAGAAGAGGTGCGGGCGGCATCTCCGCGCCGAAGCGGGGAGCAATGGAACCGGGATTAATCGAAAAGCGTGATGGCTCGGTTCTGCAATATATCCGGACTCAGACCGGCCGGCAGTGGTTTGCCGAATCGGACGATCTTACTGACACGTGGTCAAAGGCCGCGCCGTGGAAGCTGATTTCGCCTGAAGCTCCTGCGACGGTTGTGAAGCTGCCGGGTAAACGTGGCTGGGCGGCTTTTCACAATCCGAATATTGACGAATCGAACAGTCATCTTGGAAAGCGAACTCCACTTGTGGTGAGGACTTCTCTCGATGAAGGAAAGACCTGGTCGAAGCCAAAATCAATCGAATCGGATCCCGAAAAGACCTATAGCTATCTGAGTGCCGATTTTTACGAAGGCCGGGCACTTCTTACCTATTACGAATCGGATGAGAAAAACCGGATTTCGTGGAAATTCAAAAGCCTTCCTCTCGAATGGTTTCCGTCGGCTCCCGCGCTGCAACGTCTTGATCGTTATAATTTGCTGGAGTTCCGCAAGCCGGACGGGACATCCGGAACGGTGTCAGATATCGAGGGATGGAAATCCCGCCGCAGTGAAATCATTTCGGGAATGGAAAAAGTTACCGGCAGTTTTCCCGGTGAGAAGAAGCGAGTGGAACTTGATGGAAGAGTAATAGAGGAGGCAGATTGCGGAAAGTATATCCGCAAACTGATTCACTACCAAAGCGAGCCGGGCTCTGTTACCCCAGCCTGGCTGTGTATACCCAAAACAGCAGTTGAGAATCCGGCTCCGGCGGTTCTTTGTTTACATCCTACCGATAACCGGATCGGTCACAATGTGGTAGTGGGTCTCGGCGGAAAGAAGAACCGCCAATATGCGTCTGAGTTAGCCGAGCGTGGCTTCGTCACGATATCCCCGTCTTATCCTCATCTGGCCGGGTATCACCCAAATCTTGAGGCTCTCGGTTATGTTTCCGGAACAATGAAAGCGATATGGGACAATTCCCGGGCGGTCGATTATCTGGAGGAACTCGATTTTGTCGATATGTCAAAAGGCGTCGGTGCAGTCGGGCATTCTCTGGGCGGCCACAATGCGATCTATACCGCGGTATTTGATTCGCGGATTTCTGTAGTAGTGAGCAGTTGCGGATTCGATTCCTTTATAGACTACTACGATGCAGCGGAACGGGTCTGGTTTTACAGGAAAGGCTGGTGTCAGAATCGATATATGCCGCGGATGTCGGATTATCGGGGGAGGCTGGAGCAGATCCCTTTCGATTTTCCGGAGCTACTCGGGGCATTGGCTCCGCGCCCTGTTTTTGTCAATGCTCCGGAGAATGACAGCAACTTCCGGCGGGAAAGCGTTGCCCGGTGCATTGCCGCTGCGGCTCCGGTTTACCGGTTGTTCGGAGGGGAGAATCGAATTGAAGTAGAGTATCCGGACTGTGCTCACGATTTCCCGGAAGAAATGCGCGAAAAAGCCTACGCTTTGCTGGAGAAAACGCTGTATTGATTATCTTGTTACCCAAGTCATGAATCCCGATTCCGTAGCTGAGGCATTGAGTCGCACCAATTTTTCTCCGGTCGATGTCGTGATCGTGGTTCTGTATCTCTCTATATCCCTCGTGATCGGGCTGAAAGTGCGGCGCTACGCGAAAGACATGACGGCCTATATCGGTGCCGGGAGAGCAGTGGGAACCTGGTTGGGAATTGCTACGATGCTGGGAACAGAGATGGGGCTGATCACGGTTATGTATTCCGCGCAAAAAGGATTTACCGGCGGTTTTGCGGCGTTTCATATAGCGGTGATAGCCGGTGTGGCGACTTTGCTGGTCGGTTTGAGCGGGTTCATCGTTGTGCCGCTTAGAAGGATGGAAGTGCTGACTATACCGGAGTTTTACGGCAAGCGGTTTGATCGAAAAACCCGTATTCTCGGCGGGATTATGTTGGCGTTTGCCGGGATTCTTAATATGGGACTGTTTCTCAAAGTCGGGTCCATGTTTATCGTTGGAATCACCGGGCTGTCGAGTTCGGGAACGGCTTTACCTCTGATTATGATCGGACTTCTGGTTCTGGTCCTGGTCTACACCATGTGCGGAGGCATGATTTCTGTAATCCTCACCGACTACATTCAATTCGTGGTTCTTTCAGTGGGAGTTCTCATGGTAACATTTCTCGCGATTGGAAAACTCGGCTGGGAAAATATATTTCTGGTGGTCCAGGATACAATGGGCGAGGCTGGCTTCAATCCCGTGGCTGAGGGCTCAAATTTCGGGTGGAGCTATGTGATTTGGATGGTGATTTCCGCCGGACTCGTTGGGGCTGCCGTCTGGCCAACTGCTGTGGCCCGGGCTCTAACAATGAAGAGCACCCGCGCCGTCAGGAATAATTACACCTGGTCGTCAATTTCATTCACCGTCCGGTTTATGATTCCCTACTTTCTCGGAATCTGTGCCTTTGTTTATATCATGTCATCTCCGGAGGCTTTGGATTTGAAAAATCTTTTCTTTCCCGCCGAAGGGTCGGGAGAAGTTCCTTTCGATAATCTCTATGCGATGCCTGTCTTCCTCGGTCGCCTGATACCCCCGGTTTTGATCGGAGTGATCACGGCTGCCATGATCGCCGCTTTTATGTCCACTCACGACAGTTACTTTCTGTGTTGGAGTTCAGTAATTACTCAGGATGTAGTGGCCCCACTGAGGAAGAATGGTTTGTCCGAAAAAGCCCGGGTTAAACTGACCCGGTGGATCATTCTCTGTATCGGGCTGTATGTCCTCTATTGGGGGCTTTTCTACAAAGGGAAAGATGATATTTGGGATTATATGGCAGTAAGCGGGGCGATTTACTTTAACGGTGCACTGGCTGTATTGGTTGCCGGTATCTACTGGAAGAAAGCCAGTTCCGCCGGCGCTTTTGCGGCGTTGCTTGCCGGTTTTACGGCCATTTTCGGTCTTGGCCCGGTTCAGCAGTTGGTGGGCTTGCAGGTACTGGATGAGACGTCCGGCGAGTGGTTGCAAAAGCTTTCGGGAGCTCAGGTCGGTCTACTTTCCGTTCTGTTGTCGTTCCTGGCGATGGTTGTGTGTTCCCTTCTTTTTCCGGACAGGGAGGTAACGAACCTAACAGACGAACAATCAAAATAATGAGCTGGATACTTGTGTGGAAAATAGTGTTGATCTTCGTTCTGACCGCTTTTGCAACAATGGCGGTTTTGACTACGATTTTCGGAGCTAGAGATATCCGGGATTTGTTTCGCGATTTAAATAACAAAAAGGACAACGATGAGTAATAAACCCCTTTCTCTTTCAGTAATTCGTGAGCAGCTCTACAGCGCAGTGATTTCCGACGCTCTGGATGCAGCGGGTTACCGTGAACAATGTATGGTTACTGATATTCCGATGTTACCCCGAACGGGGATACCCCGACTTGCGGGTTATTGTCGCACGACTCTCTGGGAGGATATCGATTTTGAAGATCCCGAGCCCTATAAGCTTGAGTTGGAAGCCGTCGATGCCTGTAATCGGGATGACATCATTATCGCTGCGGCTCAAGGATCCAGCCGGTCGGGAATCTGGGGGGAATTGCTCTCTACGGCGTCTTTAAACCGGGGCTGTGCCGGTGTCATTATCGACGGTGCCATTCGCGATGTGGCAGCGATGAGAGAGATGCAGTTTCCGGTTTTCGCCGCCGGAGTTTGCCCATACGACAGTTTAAACCGGCAACGTGTGATATCGCGCGATGAACCGGTGACGCTGGGCAGAGTGACGATTGAAAGCGGGGATTTTGTGTTCGCTGACGAGGATGGCATCGTGATCGTGCCGCAAAAAATTGAGCAGGAAATCCTTACCGCAGCCTGGGAAAAAGTGCACGCGGAAAACGAAGTCCGGGATGCAATCCGGAGCGGACTTGGCGCTCAGGAAGCATTCAAAAAATATGGTGTGCTGTAAGCCGTATTACAGCCCCAGCACCCGGTCCATATTTGCGGCTACTTCCTTGAGTCTTTCCAGGTCTCCTCCTTTAACTTCTGCGGCACACCAACCGGAAAAATTAATTTCCTGCAGGGCTTTCCGGACTCCTGCCCAGTCGAGATCTCCCTCGCCGATGTTTGTAAACGTATCTTTTTCACGGGAAAAGCCTTTGATATCGAGTTTTGCAACTCGTTTGGCCCCTAGGGTGCGGATCCAATCACCTGGATTGCCGTATTTCCAATGGTTACCGATGTCAAATTGCATGGCTACATGGGGGGATTGAAAATCGTCGCAATACTTCAGAAGTTTTTCGGCTGTTTGATCGGAACCGCCTTCATGATCATAACAAAAATGATTCCACACGTTTTCAATGGCGATGATCATGTCCAGTTCCTCGGCTAGCGAGACCGCTTTTTCGATGTTTGCCACGCTGCGCTTCCAGATTTCATCCTCGGGACCGTCTTTTCCATGTCCAACAACAAGCAGGACGGTATCACCTCCGACCTCTTTTGTATCGCGAAGCGCCAGAAGTAGATTGGAAAGGGCCTGAGCCCTCACTGCCGGATCGGGGTCAGTGTGCCTGACTCCCCAGTGAGCCGCGCAGACTGAGCCGTCAATCGGCAACCCGGTAGCTGCCACTGCCTTTTTGGCTTCAGCCACGTCAGTTCCCGGAGCGCTGATTTCGACACCTTCAAATCCCGCTTTTTTCGCGGTGAGAAATTTTTCTTCGAGGGTCTTTCCCTCTTTGATCATACCGATCTTAAGAGTTTTCTTAATCTTCCCTTGCAGTGATATTTCGTCAGCTTCGATCCGGGAAAGGAAACCGGTACCCAGTGCTGCACCGGATAGAGTAGCGAAACGCCTTCTTGAAAAGGATGAATGGATCATATTTGGTAAACTGAAATTGGCGATGTCAGATCCCCGGTCTACGGAAGCACCGCGGCGAGAGTTCCTGCATCTTTTTCATCCAGTTTATAGACATCCCGTGCCGGGGCGAGAACAAACTCGCCCGCAGATGTGCCTGAAGGACGGGGGAAAGTTGTGAAGTAGGTGATGTAAACATTCACCGGATCTTTGAGTGCTTCGCGGGTCTGGGCAGGGGCGTTCATAGCAGCCGTAATCCGGGGCGGATCCCATCCCTGGTGCCTCAAAGTCCATTCCGCCATCTTCGGTGGGTCGGCGAGGCGGATACATCCGTGGCTTTGGGCACGGTTCGACATGGAGAAAAATTGCTTGCTGGGGGTGTCGTGCAAATAAATGTGGAACTGGTTGGGCAGCAGGAACTTCACTTTACCCAAAGCATTTCCGGCGATGGGTTTTTGGCGCAGCCAGAGTTCCCCGGTCGCGATTTTTGCCATCGTTTCCTCATTTAATTCAAAAACCGTAGCGTTGTCGTTGAAGGTATCGACGATCTCGTATTCCTTCGTCGTGAGGTAGGTCGGGTCTTCCACCAGCTTCGGGTAGATTTCTTTGGTCGAAATGCTTTCGGGGACATTCCAGTACGGGGCAAATACGACTTCCTTCATAATATCCCGAAACACCGGGGTGTGGAAATCGGGGGAATCGTTTTTGCCGTAAACAACCCGCATCGTGAAGCTGTGCCGCCCGTCCTCAAAGGCAAACAGCTCTGCAGAAGGCAGATTAATGATCAAATATCGTTTTCCAAATTCATCTGGAAGAAGTCTGGCGCGATGCAAATTCAGGGTTCGTTTTTTCAACTCTGCCGCAGGATTGATACTGAGGAATTTCCAGGTGCCTGAACCCATGATCCCATCGGCTGCTAATCCCTTTTCCCGCTGGAAGCTTTTGATTGCATCGGCGAGAGCCGGGGTGACGGACTGGAGGGATCGTCGTTCCTCTTCCGGTAAATTTAAATGCCCCCGCATCGCCAGATTCTCCGCAAGTGCCCCTGCGTAAGGATAGGGTTGTCCGGGTGTAGCAAGACCTGTAGAGGCCGGGTCGGGAACTTGTGGAAATCTGGAGGCATTCGCTCTCGCCCGCAGAGATGCGATATAGCCGTTTTGCAGTTCGCGATAAATCCAATTTCGGGATGCCATCGTGTCGATTGCCGCTCCCGCTTCAAATTTCCGGTAGGAAGAGATGCGCAGCATGTCGGCGGCGATTGCGTCCGGTGTACAGCGGTCTTCGCCGGGGCGGTCACCCGCGTCCCAATTCGCCCAAAGCATCGAAGGTGGCACTGCGCCAAGCCTAACCAGCAGGCCCGCATCGGCGATAGCAATTGTATAAGCGAGATCGCGACTGTTTACCGGAGCCCTTCTGGGTAGTCCGGAAAAGGAATTGGGATCAAGAGCGAGGATTTCCGGCAGCCCGTGTCTGACCAGATGTTGAGACAAGTGCTGGAAAAGACGGTCCGGCATCTGACGCGAATTCCACAGATTCTTGAATTTGCTGTTCCGATAAGTAATGGCGATGGAATCTGCCAGTAATTGCCGATAGTGGCGATCCTCAGGAATGGAATCCAGAACCAACGTTCTGATCGTTTCCAGCTTTTGCTCGTGCCCGACCGCTTCCCGCGCGGGGCGACCCTTAAACAAAGCTCCAAATCCGCCTTTCCGCTTCGGTTCCTCCACCTGTCCGGCCGCATCCCTGGTAGCTGCGAGTGTGAGTAAAGTCAGTACAGTGAAGCAGTATACTGAAATCTGATTTGAAGCTAACTTCATTAAACAAGTCCGATTTCAGATTCTACCGAAAAGTCACAGGAAGCGAGAAAATCTTTGCGCCAAACCTAAATACTTAAGAAATCTAAAATTACCTCAAACTTGCGCTACAAAACCTGTAAAAGAATACGGCAATTCAGGGCCTTTTAAAAAAAACAAAAAAACAGCACGAATGCCTTTGACATCCTGCGATAGCGAATTATACTCTCCGCCCGGTCAAAAGAGACTGGGCAAGCCGAGTAAACTATATTTGCACCTTTCGTGTAAAGAAAAAAATCGGCTTTTGATCTTTAAGAGAAAACAGGCCGGTTTTGGCAAAATGAAAAGCAATTTACGTGCCAACCATTTTTGGTTGGAGGGCGAAAGAGCTTAAGTCAAAAACGGAAGAAAAGACTAAATTGTGCGTTGCGCGTTGTTGTCTGAAGAGT
>JARGOZ010000331.1 GCA_029213025.1 Verrucomicrobiales bacterium | reverse complement strand
GTCAGTTACAACAGTGACCTTCTGAGTTCCTGGATCATCTCCATTTTCGATCTTGATAGATGCGAAACCTTCCAGCTGTTCGAACGCCGCACGGACGTCTCTTTTGCAGCCACCTCACGTGACGCCAGTCATGCTGACTACGTATGAGGATGCGGAAGAAGCACCTTCTTTAGCCCAGTTAACTACGACGTAGCGGGAAGCGTGGCTTCCGAGAGATGCGACAGCATCTTCCCTGGACAACTCAGCTGATCCGTCTGTAACTACCGTTACTTTCTGAGTTCCGGCTTTTTCGCCGTTTTCGATCTTAATAGACTTGAAACCATCGAGTTTTTCGAACGCCGAACTGACGCTCTTTTTACACCCACCTCAAGTCACGCCGGTCATGCCGGCCACGTAGGTCACATCATCAGCCATCGCAGGTGCGATAGCGAGGATGGCCATTGCCAATGTTGCTATTACTTTTTTCATTGTTTAGTTTATGATTCGGAAAGGAATATTCCTTCCCAAAAAAAGTCTACGAACGAAAAGGTGGAAGTCATCCCTAAAAGATGCGTAAAAACGTGGCTTTTTCGTGTAAGATGGGAAAATCAGTGGATCTTGAATGGGAGGATTTATCGAAAAAACGGGTTTTCCAGTGACTCGGGGGATCGAATTCGATGAAATCATCGATGTTCGGTCGCCCTCTGAGTTTGCGGAAGACCATATCTCCGGCGCGGTAAACAGACCGGTTCTGAATGATTTGGAGCGGACTGAAATTGGCACTATTTACAAACAGGTATCCGCTTTTGATGCCCGGAAAAAAGGGGCTGCGATGGTATCCCGGAATATCGCAGCTCATATTGAAAACAGCTTCATTGACCGGGGCAAGGACTACAAACCGCTGATTTACTGCTGGCGGGGAGGTCACCGCTCAGAGAGTATGGCTACAGTACTCAGCGATATTGGTTGGCGTGTCTATTTCCTCGAAGGTGGATATCGCACCTACCGGCGTCATGTGATTGCCGAAATCGAGCGTCGAATCGTTCTTCTTGATCTGGTTGTGCTAAATGGATTTACCGGTGCCGGAAAAACTTTGATTTTAAAAGAGCTTCGCGATCAGGGGGAGCAAATCCTCGAACTGGAAGGGTTGGCCCGCCACAAAGGCTCCGTCTTCGGAGGCGACCCTGATAACCCGCAACCCGCTCAGAAAAGATTCGAGTCGATGCTCTATGATCGGATCATTTCTTATGACCCGTCCCGACCGGTGTATGTCGAAGCCGAAAGTGCCAAAATCGGAAAGTTGAACCTTCCCAATCCTATCTGGCAGAAAATGAAGGAGTCCAGGGTAATTGAACTGTCTTCGCCGCTCGCATGCCGGGCGGAATATTTGACCAATGACTACAAGGAGTGGCTCAGCGATCTGGACAGGATTGAGAACACGATTGATCGTCTCAAAGGCTTCCATTCCGACAAACTGCTCCTGCGCTGGAAAGATATGGCGAGAAGCAGGCAGTGGACAGAATTGACCGCCTCGCTCCTGGAAGAGCACTACGATCGGCGTTATCGACCGGAGAAAGAAAAGAGTCATTTTCAAAAGCCGTCGCAAAGAGTGGAAATTACCAGGCATGATCAATCCAACCTGAAAGCCTGCGCGGAAATGATCCGGAGTTTCCGCATTTAGCCGGTTGAGAGAAAAGATTTTGCGAGTTCCTTAAATTGTCATGTCCATCTATCTTGATTCCAATGCGACAACTCAGGTGCATACTGAAGTGGTCGAGGCGATGCTGCCTTTTTTGACCAGTCATTTCCACAATCCTTCGAGTGGATACGGGGCCGGACAGGCGGTGAAAGCAGCCATAGCAACGGCCCGGGAACAAGTCGCTTCGCTGATCGGAGCCAGTCCTTCCGAAATCGTTTTTACCGGCTGCGGCACGGAGTCGAACAATATGGCGATCAAGTCTTTAGCCCGCGAAATCGGCCGGGCCAATTCCAAAGTTGTCGTCAGTGAAATCGAACACAGCGCTGTCCTTCGGCCTACCGAAGCGATGGCTGCAGTTGGTTTTGAAGTACAGCGGGTCGGGGTAAAAGAAGACGGTCGTCTCGATTTGGACGCTCTCGAAGAGGCGATCGACAACACCTGTCCCGGATTTCTCTCGCTCATGTGGGCCAACAATGAGACCGGAGTCATTCAGCCAGTGGCTGAAGCGGCGGCAGCGGCTCTGAAAGCCGGATGGTTCGTCCATACCGATGCCATACAGGCGGTCGGGAAAATCCCCGTAAATGTCAAAGATGCACCGGTCGATTTCCTCTCCATCAGCGGCCACAAATTCCATGCGCCGAAAGGAGTCGGGGTTCTCTATATTCGCGAAGATACACCGTTCGAACCCATGATTCGCGGCGGCGGTCAGGAAGACGGTCGCCGCAGTGGCACGGAGAATGTCGCCTATATTGCCGGTCTCGGAAAAGCTGCTGAAATTATGGAATCCGAACTGAAAAATGGTGGCATCGCCGCGGTGGGAGCACTTCGTGATCAGCTGGAAAAAATCCTCTGCGACCGCCTAAAAGGCGTTCATCTCAATGGTTCCCGCGAACATCGAACCACCAATGTGGCTCACGTTTCCTTCGATGGTTGCGTCGCGTCGCAAATGTTGCCGAAGCTGGACGCGGCGGGAGTGCAATGCTCCGCCGGCAGCGCCTGTATGACCGGCAAATCGAAGCCCAGTCACGTTCAGAAAGCAATGGGTTTCAGCGACGAGCGGGCTTTCAGCAGTTTGCGATTGTCGCTATCCATTTTTTCGACAGAGGACGAAGTCAAGCAAGCGGCGGAAAAAATCGTGGCAGTAGTCAACGAAGTGAGGGGCTTAAACTGATCTGCGTCTAAGGTTTTGACAGAGCCGCTATCGTAAGGGACCGTTCGTTCAGTCTTTTCAGGAGAGAGATGGGTGCCTGGTGGTCCCCGCGGTCTTCAAAACCGTTGTCGACAAGTGATCCTTGCCGAGGTTGGTTCAATTCCTTCCCTCTCCGCCACTTTTCATCCGGCCGGGTTATCTGACTTAACAGGGTACAATCCAACACTCAACAGGGTACAGTTTGAGACTCAACAGGGTACAATCGCGCACTGTACCCTGAACGACGTAATTAATTTTACAAAATGTTTGATATTTAATTTTTAATAATTAAATTATGGAACGAAACAAATGAAGCGTAATTTTTGCAAACAGAC
>JARGOZ010000330.1 GCA_029213025.1 Verrucomicrobiales bacterium | reverse complement strand
AATGGTCGCGACACTGGATATTCGGAGTCAAACTCGACGCGGAATCGGACATCGATTCAATGGAGGAATTTATGCCCGATTATGGGTTTGTCAGGCCCATCGATATGGACTTCGGCCCGGAAGGCTCTCTATACCTGATCGAATATGGAGAAACCTGGGGAGAGAACGCCGACTGCAAACTTGTCCGCATTGATTACATCCGCGGCAACCGTCCTCCACGAATCAAACTGACCGCCGCCGGCACCGCAGGACGCCCTCCGCTAAAGGTAGCTTTTTCCAGTGAAGGCACGGTCGACCCCGATGGCGACGCCCTGACCTACGAGTGGAAAATCGTTCCCGGAACCGATGAGTTAAAAGACACGAGTGCAAACCCGACGCTCGCTTTCGAGACCATGGGTTCCTATCAGGCAGTCCTGACCGTTACCGACGAACACGGCGCCGCAGCAACCGCTTCCACTCCTGTCCTCGTCGGAAATGAGCCTCCTCTCGTCGAATTCACATCTCCTCAGGACGGCGATTTCTACGACTTTGACTCCCCAATTTCTTGGGACATCGCCGTGGTTGATCCCGAGGATGGAAACCCAGTCCCTGAGCGGGTCAAAATTTTCCATCAGCTCGTTCCCGGTAACTTTAAAGACACCGAAGCCTCGTTAACCGGTGCCGAAACGCTTCACCCCGGACTCGAACTGATGAAGAAAAGCGATTGCTTCAACTGTCATGTCGTTGATCGGAAACTGGTGGGTCCATCGTATCTCGAAGTCGCGGCCAAATACAAAGACCAGAAGCATGCACTGGACGAAGTCGCGAAGCGAATTGTGACTGGCTCCAGCGGGATCTGGGGAGAGATTCCCATGATCCCTCATCCGCAGCACGGAATTGAGCAATCCCGGCAAATGGCTGAGTGGATCTTTTCACTCGGCGAAGCAGATTCCAGCTCAGTCCTTTCGGGACTGACCGGCGAATTCAAAATTGGAAAACCCAAAAAGCAGGACAAAAAGAAAGGCCCCGGCGTTTTAGTGGTGGAAGCCACCTATCTCGACGGAGGCGCACCGCCCATCGCACCTTTGAGTGGAACCAAAAGTATCCGGCTGCGCAATTCCACCCTGCTACCGGGCCAGGCAGATGACTACGACGGACTGACTCTTTCAGGAACCAAAGCCGGATCAATCATGGACAAAGGCTGGCTGAAATTTTCCCAAGTGAATCTAAGCGACCGAACCAAAGCCAGCGTCACCTACGCATCGGCCAGCCACGGAGGCACCATCGAAATCCGCCACGCCGCCGCAGACGGCGAACTGTTAGGCAGCGTCAAAGCCGAGCCCACCGGAGATTGGAACAAAAGGAAAACACTCAATTTTGCAATCAAACCCGCTCCGGCACGAGGCGATCTCTATATATGTTTCTCCAACCCCGGAAAAGCCCATCTCATGAATCTAGAATCCATTACGTTCACCAAGTGAACTACCCGGAAAGCAGCAACACCAAATAAATGTAGAACAAGTTTGCAACCTGTTTGCGAAGCCCATGAGCACAAGCATCGAGAGCGATCAAAGCTAAAAGCACTGTCATACGAAGGCTTTCTAAAGCCAAACCAATGCAGGCAGTTATAGTCTCACTGCCCTCAACTACCAGCCGTACTACTCTGCTGGGCCCGCTTCCAGGTCAACGCAGTTAGCCAAAACCCAAATACGGTCACCTTAAAATCCTTCCATTCTCCGGAGATCGTGGCTCTTCGCGTCATCGCATGCACGGGGTAATACCTCACGGAATAGCCATCTCCGATAAGAAGTGTGTTTCGCGTGAAGGCCGATTCCGCCCGAAGCTTCACTTCTCCCTCTTCGGTCATGATATCGAATTGCCGGGTCAGCGCACTGTACTTTTCTGCTGTTGCCAAAGTTTCACTACCGGTTTCAAGAGACCATTTCCCGCTGAAGAGGCCGCGCTTCGTTAAGTAAAAGTGATGATCGTTAGTTCTGATTTCTCCCGTTTCGGCCCATAAATCAAAAATCAACTCAGCGTTTCCATCTTTTCCGGATATCAAATAGTCGTAGGAACATATTCCCTTTGGCGTGCAGGTAAGCATGATGAACTAGACATTGGGATCTCGCTTTATGCGACTATAACTGAGCGAGCATTTTGCAGTCACCAGAAAGGTATCCAGTTTTTTACCCGACCTGAAATCATAGATCTGACTACATTGTTTAAAGCGACAAGATCAAGAAGTCTTACAACGGAAAGATTTCACGCAATTAGCATCACTCCATTTACCGATATAGGGGAACTCCCTTGTCTCTCAACCAACCGCTGCCATCCTATCTTGAAACTCTTCCCGGTTCCGGGGTCGATCCCGCTCTTCACTTCGAATTACTTCGTCGAAAAAGGGTTTCAACACAGGATCGCTTGCATATTCGACCGCCTTGCGCGCCTCATCAAGCACCCAACTTTGCTGGGCGAACAATGTTATGGAGGTTCGCCAGGAGTTTAATCGGGCCCGTGAGCAAGCGGCAAGCCCGTAGGTGGCTGAGGAACGGATCGGTCGGATCTTAGCGAAATATGAGGCGCGCAGGATCTTCGAATTTTGCAATCCACAATTGTCAGTTAAAATCTTTGCGTTTTCCGAGGTTTCCGTCCTTGGCTCAAAGGCTCGTATTCCACATTTAACAGAGGGCGATCCGCCTTGGATTCGACATCTATTCCTTCAGCACCCCAGGCATTTGAACCGGCAGCCCGGAGTACCCAGCCAAAATTCTCACGTCCATCGACCCACTTCTGTAAATGTTCGGAAACATCCACTTCTACGATCCCCAACAAGCCATGAGGCATTTGGGTCGCCGGGGAAACAAATGCCTCAGTATCATCGGCTTGAATTCCCGGACTGGTATTACCATTCAATTTTGCTCCCTCGAAAGTAAGTTGCCCGGCATCCCATGCAGTGGCCATCTGAAACAAAACCGGAGCGTCGCCCTGATTGGTAACCTTAAACCGCAAAGTTGCGGATTTGATTCGGGATCCCCGCGGAATTTTCCCGGGGCCATCTCCAAAAATATCGTCAAAAATAAACAACGATTGGAGAACACTTCCACCTTTGAGATCTCCATCCGCCGCCACCCGTCCATCTCTCTCGTTACTGTTTGAGTTGCCGTGGACGCTCATGATTCTGACGTGACGGTTCGAATTATACCTTCCAAATCCGTGATCGACCCCTTGCTGG
>JARGOZ010000329.1 GCA_029213025.1 Verrucomicrobiales bacterium | reverse complement strand
ACACAGGGACCGACAGGGGGAAACAGAGCCGATACATACTTCCCGCACGGGCCGTATTGCTTGAACTTCCACTTCGGCTCGACAATGCGCCCCTGATTTTTCTTCCCTCCGCGACCGAAGGTTTTTACATCGATCGTTTTCCCGTCCATGCCATACATCGAAGGCTTGTAGTCGAAGGTATCGATGTGACTCGGGCCGCCATACATAAAGAGGAAGATCACATTCTTCGCTTTGGCCGGATACATCGCCGGTTTTTGGGCCAGTGGATTAGCGAAATTCAACCCACCTTCCGATGCCGGGGCGGAGTTTAAAAAACCGTCTTTCGCCAGCAGGCCACTGAGTGCGAGAGCCGGGAAACCGCCACCGACGGTGTGTAGAAATTCCCGCCTCCTGACATTGCCGCAAAATGTTCCTTTGTTAGTCATATTTCTTCCTCCTAGTCCAAAAACAAAAATTCGTTTAAATTCAACGCCAGTAGAGCAACCCGGTCGAGAGCGTCCTCCGGTGACAATCCGGCTTCGCTCTGAAACCGTCGGTAGAGATCCACACATCGATCTACATCACGCTCTTCCGGGTCAGTTTGAGTCACGATCTTCAACGCTTTGCTGATTTTCCCGCGCACATCTCCCCCGTCATGCTGCATCCGTTCACTGAGCAGAGCGGCATGATGATTGACGAATTTGGAATTCAACATCATCAGTGCCTGATTGGGTACCGTGGTCGCAAATCGAACCGCACAGGGCGAATCGGTATCCGCCTGATCAAAGTCAGCCATCATCGGATGACGTAGACTGCGCTTCACATGAATATAGATAGAACGGCGGAAATGGTCTCCCTTGTTCTTTGATACCGGCCAACCTTTTCCGGGGCGGGATGCGGTAGCGAGAACCTCCGGGGGAAGTGGTGGATACACCCACGGGCCACCGGTTTTTTCTTCCAGTTTACCCGACACGGCCAGGATCGAATCGCGGATTTCCTCCGCCGTCAGTCGACGCATATTATTTCTCCAGAAATAGTTATTTGCCGGATCGGTTTGCGAATTTGCAGAGTGCGGCGCGCTCGACATCCGGTAGGTCCGGCTTTTCATGATGAGCCGATGCATATCCTTGATCTTCCAGCCGCCTTTGATGAATTCATTGGCCAGCCAGTCGAGAAGTTCCGGATGAGTGGGTTTTTCTCCGAGTTGCCCGAAGTCCGATGTGCTGGGCACAATCCCCCTGCCGAAGTGATGCTGCCAGATCCGGTTCACCATCACCCGGGACGTCAACGGATTGTCTTCGCTAGTGATCCAATTGGCGAGTGCCAGCCGCCTGCCGGAAGATTTTCCGCCATACCAGACTACCGGCTCAACTTCCACCGGGACCGGATCGTTGGTATCGCGACCGAGCACCGCCGGATATCCCGGATACACCACATCGCCCGGAGCGTGAGCACTGCCGCGAAGGTGCACATGTAGCGGCTTCGGTTTTACACTTCGCTCAGTCACCACATTGAGCGGCTCCCCGGCTTTGCGATTCTTCCAGCTCTCTACTTCCTTCTTTTTGTTGAGGTATTCGGTATAGAGATCTTTCCCGCCGAATTGCTTAGTGATACGGGCAATCAGCTTTTTGTTGCCGTTGGATCGAACGATATCCTCCAGTTTCAAAGAGTCGGATGCAACGGAACGAAGTCCCGCATCGATATATTGTCCGCCGCCTTTGTTCCGGCAGTGAATCGCGAGAATGTTCCTTCCGATTTGCAGCGCATCCACCGCTTTTTGGTCGAGCGGAAAATACTGGTAGTTGGTTACATACCCGCCGGCCCTGTAGATTTCAACCCCGTTGAGATAGACCTCGACATCCTCATCGTGATACAACTCGAGGGTCAATGAATCGGGCAACTCTTTCAGACCGAAACCGGTTCGCATCCAGATATCGGTAGATTTCCAATCCGTTTGCAGTGCATGATTCGGAGTTTTCGTGCCGAATCCACCGGGCCGTTTGTTCCACATTTTGTCGCGGAAACCGACATCTTTCCAGGCAGGAATTGGCTCGTTAAAAGTGAATTCCCATACCGCCGGATTCTTATCGCGACCGTCCCGGATAAATATTTCCTCTTTGCCTTTGGTATGAGAATTGACCAGGTTTTGCTTCTTCAGCCAGGTGCGTATTTTTTTATCCAGCGACTCGATTTCAGTAGTAAGCGATTTGAGTTTGTTTGCTCTCTCAACCTCAAAGGCTTTTCTCTCCTCCTCCGACGACCAGTGTAAAATAGTACCCGCCGTTTGGTAGTGAGTTACCCCATGAAAGAAATCCATAAACGAGTAGTAATCTTTCTGCGAAACCGGATCGGCTTTGTGATCATGACACCGCGCACAGCCAATGGTAGTAGCGAGAAAGGCTTCGGACGTGATCTGCACATTATCGGCGAGCAGGTCGTACACGTGTTGTTTCAAATCAGCCGGTTCATCATCCCACTGCATAAGCCGGTGATAACCGGTGGCAACCAGTGAATCCCGGCTCCGGTTCCGTATTTCATCGCCGGCCAGCTGTTCGGTGACAAACTGGTCGTAGGGCAAATCAGTATTAAAGGCATTGATCACATAGTCGCGAAATTTCCAGATCTCCGGTTTCGAATTGTCCCTCTCAAAACCGTTCGACTCGGCATAGCGCAGCAGATCCAACCAGTGTCTCGCCCATTTTTCGCCGTAGTGCGGGCTGGCGAGAAGCTCCTCGATGAGATCATTATAGGCCCGGTCTGCATCGTCCTTTGACTCGCAGATGAAGTCATCCACCTGCTGCGGCGTTGGCGGAAGCCCGGTCAGATCATAAGTCACCCGCCGGATCAATACACCCGGGTCCGCATCGGGATTGGGCTGCAGACCGTTTTCCTCAAGCTTACTGAGGATAAAGTGATCAATTCCATTCCGCGGCCATTTTTGCTTTTCGACCGCGGGAGGACCGTTCTTTGAGACAGGTTTATAAGCCCACCATTCGCGGGCATCCTCGCTCAGGGAAAAACCGCGATGAACTTCTGAAGGGTCCCCTTTTACCTCCAGAGCCGGGTCGTAAGGGGCACCCATGTTGATCCACTCCGAAAGAATCGCGAGCTCGGCAGCAGGCAGTTTTGCCTTCGGCGGCATCTGGTAATCATCATCTTTGTAGCTGATCATTTCCAGAAACAGGCTTTTGCCAGGATTTGCCTCATCATATCCGGGACCGTATTCGCCGCCCC
>JARGOZ010000100.1:15543-24539 GCA_029213025.1 Verrucomicrobiales bacterium | reverse complement strand
TTCGGAAACCGAATGAAAGAGAATCACATTTCCGATGGTTGATGAAATATTCGGGTTAGGCAGTTGTGTTCTTCAACACAACAGAAACCGCCAAATTGTCAGGGATGCCTTCGCTGCGTTCGATGGTGATCGATATGAAATCGGAGCCTGTGTTGTGATGCCGAATCACGTTCACGCCGTAATTCGACCAATTGATCAGAACTACCCATTGGATAAAATTCTACACAGCCGGAAACTCTGGACCTCCCGAAAGATCAACGAAGCGCTAAATCAAAAAGGCCCGCTGTGGCAGGAGGAAAGTTTTGATCGGATTATTCGCGATCCTGCCCACCTTTGGAAAACGATACAATATATTGGAAATAACCCTAAGCTTGCCGGGTTGGACAGCGATAAAAGCACCCGTTGGATTCGGCCCGAATGGCAGGAGGCAGGATGGGATTTCGTCGATGAGTAAACACTGAGCGTAGAACAAGTTGCCTAACCTGTTAGCATTGCATGAGCCCCATACCCTCCGCTAACAGGTTAGGCAACCTGTTCTACAGGTTTGCGACGTCATGTCCAGAGTCACGTCCCGAAATACCGGTCCCCTGCATCTCCCAAACCCGGGACGATATAGGCATTTTCATCCAGCTTCTCATCGACGGATGCGGCGTAGATCGTGATATCGGGATGAGCTTCATTGAAAACCTTCACGCCTTCCGGAGATGCGATGAGACATACAAAGCGAATATTTGCGGCACCCTCCATTTTTAACTGTGCGGCCGCTTCGGCGCTGCTGCTGCCTGTCGCCAGCATGGGATCGATCAAAATGACGTCGGCGTCGCCGAGGTTTTGCGGCATTTTGCTGTAGTAACTTTTCGGCTCCAGAGTCTCCTCATCGCGATACATGCCGATATTTCCGATCGATGCTTCCGAGAGAATCTCGACAAAACCCTGCAACATCCCGACTCCGGCCCGCAGGATCGGGACCAGCACCACCGGCCGCGCCAGTTGATAACCGGTGGTTTCGGTGATCGGAGTCTGCACGGGAGCTTCGACCACTTCGAGATCGCGGCACACTTCAAAGCACATCAACCTGGCGATATCGTGCAAATGCCGTCTGAATGACTCGGTGTCCGTTTCGACGGCCCTGACCCGGCTGAGACGGGTGCGGATGATAGGATGGTCTACGATCGTGACTTTCAAGAGGTGGCCTTTCGCTGGGTAACAACAGGATCATAGTCAATCCCTGCCGGAAAAAGAATCCAAAAAAGGGAAATGATAACCTTCATCGCAACGCAGGAACCATGCCGCAGGGTAAATGGAGGAAATCTTCCTGATTGTTCCTGCTTTTACCTTTTGATTTTGGGGCACTCCTGAGCTATGGGAAGCCCAAAATCCAGGAACTATTCACAACTACTCAACGATGTCCGATCCGACCATTATTTATACAAAGACAGACGAGGCTCCAGCCCTCGCTACGCGATCCTTTCTCCCTGTGATCAAAGCTTTCACGAAATCATCCGGAATCGGAGTGGAATTGCGGGACATCTCACTGGCCGGTCGAATTCTGGCAACTTTTTCCGATTTACTTCCGTCAGACCAGCAATTCCCGGACGCTCTCGCTGAACTTGGAGCTCTCGCGAAAACTCCGGAAGCGAACATCATCAAGCTCCCCAATGTCAGCGCCTCGGTCCCGCAGCTGAAAGCCGCCGTGACGGAACTTCAGAAGCTCGGTTTTGCGCTTCCCGATTACCCGGAAGAACCAAAAACGGACGAAGAGAAAGAGGCCAAAGCCCGCTATGACAAAGTAAAGGGCAGTGCCGTGAACCCCGTGCTCCGGGAGGGTAATTCCGACCGCCGCGCGCCGAAAGCGGTCAAGGAATACGCCAGAAAAAATCCGCACCGCATGGGTGCCTGGTCGCCGGATTCGAAAACCAATGTGGCCACCATGTCGGCTGACGATTTTCGGAACAATGAAAAAAGCGTAACTTTGGAAAAAGCGACCGAATTCAAAATCGATTTTGTTTCCAAAGACGGCGAAACTACCACACTGAAAGATTTTGCCCCGCTTCTCGAAGGGGAAATCATCGACGGAACCGTGATGCGCAAAGAATCGCTGGTCCGGTTCCTCGAAGAACAGGTCGACCGGGCTTCCACAGAGGGAATTCTCTTCTCTCTGCACATGAAAGCGACCATGATGAAAGTTTCTGACCCGATCATATTCGGTCATGCCGTAAAAGTGTATTTCAAAGATCTGATCGCTAAACACAGCGCGGAATTCGATCAACTCGGAGTCGATTTTAAGAACGGTTTCGGAGATCTCATCGCTAAACTCGACCAGCTCCCGGCGGACAAACAAGCCGCTATCAAAGCTGATATCGAATCGATTTACGATAAAGGGCCCGATCTGGCGATGGTGAACTCCGATCTCGGAATCACCGGACTCCATGTTCCCAGCGATATCATTGTCGACGCCTCAATGCCGGCAATGATCCGCAGCTCCGGTCAGATGTGGGACAAGGAGGGCAAAACTCAGGACACCCTCGCCGTCATCCCTGACAGTTGCTACGCCGGAGTCTACCAGGCTACGATCGATTTCTGCCGTCAAAACGGAGCCTTTGACCCCACCACAATGGGAACCGTTCCTAACGTCGGGCTGATGGCCCAGAAAGCTGAGGAATACGGATCTCACGACAAAACTTTCGAAATCCCCGGAGACGGCAAAGTCCAGATCGTCGATACCGACGGCAATGTTCTCATTGAGCACGAAGTGAGCGAAGGAGACATCTGGAGAATGTGTCAGGCGAAAGATGCCCCGATCCGCGACTGGGTGAAACTCGCGGTGAGCCGGGCCCGGGCCACCGGAACACCAACCGTATTCTGGCTCGACAAAACCCGTGCTCACGATGCGGAAATCCTGAAAAAAGTCGAAACCTACCTGAAGGATCACGATACTTCCGGTCTGGAATTTCACTTTCTCGCTCCCGAAGAGGCAACCGAATTTACTTTGAAGCGAATCAAAGACGGCGAGGACACCATTTCCGTGACCGGTAATGTCCTGCGCGACTACCTGACGGATCTGTTTCCGATTCTCGAAGTCGGAACCAGCGCCAAGATGCTCTCCATTGTTCCGCTGATGAGTGGCGGAGGACTGTTCGAAACCGGAGCGGGCGGCTCTGCTCCCAAGCACGTTCAGCAATTCGTAGCCGAAAACCACCTGCGCTGGGATTCGCTCGGGGAGTTTCTTGCTCTCGCCGTTTCCCTCGAACACCTTGCAGAGAAATTTGATAATCCGAAGGCGAAAGTCCTCGCGGACGCTCTCGATGAGGCGAATACCAAATATCTGCTCAACGACAAATCCCCGTCACGGAAAGCGGGCGAACTCGACAACCGGGGAACGCATTATTACGTGGCTCTGTACTGGGCTCAGGCGCTCGCCGCTCAGGATAAAGACGCCGATTTGAAAGCGGAATTCGCCCCTGTCGCGGAGAAACTCGCGGCAAAAGAGACCGAGATTGTAGAGTATCTCAATTCCATCCAGGGAAATCCGGTCGACATCGGCGGATACTACCAACCTTCTGATGATCTGGCAGATAGCGCCATGCGCCCCTGCCAGGCACTCAACGATATTGTCAACGCGATTTAAAATTCACTGATTTTTTACAAAAAGCGGGCTCCTTTGGTTCGTTTCAACGGAATATGGGATTCTCCATTCGCAAATTTCTCATTCTAGCCTCTGCGTTTCTCGGCTCCACCGGAGCGCAGGGAGAAGACTGGAAGCTGTTGGAAGACTCACGAACCAAAGGACCACCGACTTTAGTAAAAAAGATCGCTCAAAGTGGCAGCAACAAGGTGACGCTGACTCTGGTGGAGTTCAGCACCAATGATTTCACGCTGAAAGTAGTCGATCAGGGGAGCAGTCAGGACGACCTGAAATATTCCAATCTCCGTGATGCGATGGAGAAAAACGGCTGTGTGGCCGGGTTGAACGGCGGTTTTTTCGGAGCGGATTTCAAGGCGCTCGGAGCGGTCTACGAAGACGGTAAGAAGATCGCGCCGTATTACGACTCCAATCGCAACGGCCTCGCCAGCGGAGTCATTTGGTCGGGAGCCGGTGGAATCCACATCGTAAGGCGGCAGGAATTCAAAGGCGGGGCGGAAGTCCAGCAGGCGATCCAAACCGGCCCGATGCTGATCTCGAACGGCGCCAAGGTCAAAGGCTTGTCCACCTCGCGCCCCCGCCCCCGTTCCTTCGTCCTCACCGACTGGAAAGGAACCTGGATGATCGGCACCAGTTCTTTTGTGACGCTGGCAGAGCTTGCTGAAGTCCTGAACTCACCGCAGGTTTTCAAAAATATGAAAGTGAACCGCGCCATTAACCTGGATGGCGGGCGTTCCACCGGATTTTATCTCAAGCAGCCCAACGGCAAAGTGATCTACCGCTCCGAAATGTCCGATGTGCGGAATTTCCTCGGAATCGTTCCGAAGTAAGGTTCAGCGGCGATCTAACAGGGTACAGTCGCTCATCCAACAGGGTACAGTCGCTCATTCAACAGGGTACAGTCGAGGACCTAACAGGGTACAGTCGCGTCGCCGACAAGCCCGGACAAAAAAAGGCCGCCTGCAAAAACAGGCGACCTCTTTCTACCAAATGACCAATTTAGATATGACTTAGGCAAGCAGGTCAAGGACCGGCTTACCTTTGTGCGCCACCGTGAAGGGGCGCTTTGATGGACTGAAAATAACGTGGTCCAACGGCATGCCCATCGCATAGGCGACAGTTGCGTTGAAATCGGGAATCTTAACGGGATTCTCGATGACGTTTTCAGCTCCTTCGTCAGTTTTTCCGTAGGCGATTCCTCCTTTGAAACCGCCACCGGCTACGACTGAACAAAATGCTTTTGGATAGTGATCCCGGCCTGCGTTCTGGTTGATTCTCGGCGTCCGGCCAAATTCGGTGGTCAAAACAACGACTGTCGAATCAAGGCGACCGCGACGCTCGAGGTCGTCGAGTAGAGCCGCCATAGCCTGGTCGAGAACTCCGCACCGCTCGGGAGCACTGATAAATACGTTGTTGTGCATATCCCATCCGCCATAGCTCACCTCAACAGCACGGACATCGTGCTCGATGAGACGACGGGCCAGCAGACAGCCCTGACCGAAGGAATTGTCCCCGTAACGCTCGCGGGTGGCCTCTTCTTCATCTTTCAGATTAAAAGCGTTGAGGTCTTTGCTCTGCATAATGCGGACGGCGTCATCATACATCTGCGTGTAGGCCCGCACCTGCTTCACGTTGTAGGTTTCATGGAAATCAGAATCAAATTTCCGGGCGAGCTCAAGGCGATGATCAAATTCATCCTGCTTCATGCCGCGCAGCTTGGAGTTTTTCAGCCCTGATGCCGGGTCGCTGATCGCGAGCGGCTCGTACTCGGGCTCGAAGAAACCACCACTGCCATTGATGCGGCTGTCACCACCGACAAACACGGCACCGGGCAGGTTCGGGTTCATACGACCTTTGTATTTCAGAGCCCAAGCACCGAGTCCGGGGTGGCGGATCGTGGCACGCTGCTCATAGCTCGTGTGCATGAGGTAGTTGCCCTGATCGTGCGCCCCGGCTGTCGATGTCAGTGAGCGGACGATGGCCAGCTTGTCAGCGCGTCGTGCCAATGAAGGGAGATACTCGGAGATTTTGATATCATCCACATTGGTATTAATCGTTTTCGTCTGACCCTGGTTATCGTGCCCCGGCTTGGTATCGAAGGTATCGATGTGAGTCATACCTCCACCCATGTAGAGATAGATGATTTGTTTGGCCCCGGCGGCGCGCTCCGGAAGACCGAGATTAGGACCGAGGGCAGCGCTGCTGTTTCGTGTAGTGAGTCCGACTGCACCAACACCCAGGAAGGTCTTCGCAGTAGTCTCCATGAAGTGGCGCCTCGATTTTTCGTCGGATGTAAAAGCGGTTTTCATTTTGATATTTGGTAGATGTTAAGATAGCAGATAACGGATTACTGCACGAAAATAAATTGCTGAGTATTAAGGAGTGCCCAGACTACACTCTCGTAGGCCTGTTCACCTTTGGCTTCGATTTCAGCTTTAACGAGTTCGATTTCCCGTTGTGTCGGCTCACGGGTTAACATGGCCTGAAAGATCATTTTGATTTTCTCCTCCGCATCACCGGCAGAATGAATGCGACTGCCGAATACGGCATACTGGTTGGTGAGCGCCTCCACTATCGTGCCGTTGAGCAGATTCAGAGCCTGCGGGACGGAGGCGTGATAGGCAGCGTTTTCGATCACTTCGCGGTCGGATTGACCGAATTCACGAAGGAAGTGCCCCCGCCGTGCCGGTGATTCCAACTCGGAGGCCCGGGCCATTTGAGCCACGAGGTTCTTGTAGTTTCTCAATTCATTGGCCTGTGCGGACTTCCATTTTTTATAGAGATATGCCTGATCTTTCTTCCACTTTTTCATTTGGACGGCGTCAAGACCCTCCGGTGGTTTTGGAGCTTTGTATTCCGCCATTTTGATTTTCGGCAATTCGGTCAGAACCGCGTTTTCCAGTTTCGGCATTCCATCCGATGTCATAGCCCCGGCTGACATGGTCATTTCCGACATACCCACTGCAGCGAGAAGTGCATCGGGATCGACCTTTTTCCCAACGTGATTGAAGGCGATTTCCTGAATGGCGTTTCTCTCTTCGCGGGTCAGAACGTTCAGTTCAGCCCGGAGTTCGCGATATTTCGCATCGTCTTTAGCTTCGCGGGCGATATACATATCTTTGCGAATTTGCTCCTGCTTCGGACGGTTGTCTTTGATCGCATTGGCGAGATCATCGATCATCGCGATGTAGTCTGCAGGAGGCCGCTCTTCGAGGGCGATATACATCTGACGGTATTTCTCGACCGTGGAAAGCTGTGATTTAATATGTGGCCGATAGCTGTCAGCCTCGGGAAGAGCGAGGGCAACAATCGAGTCCCAGATCTGCTCGGCAGTCATCCGGCGGAAAACAGGTCCGGGGAAGTGATAAGGAGCCCCCATAACCATCTCGCCGTTCCAGGCGGCACTTTGGTAGGTGCGGGTATTGAAGAGAACGTCCATGTAAGCCCGCATGTCGTAATTGAGCTCTTTCATCATATTCGTGATGTAATCAAGAAGCTCGGGGTTGGCGACATAGGTGTGGTCGGTCAATTCATCGACCGGCTCGAATACTCCGTGGCCGAAGACCCGTTTCCACAGTCGGTTGGCGATCACTTTGGTAAAAGTCGGGTTTTCCGGCGAAGTCATCCATTTGGCGTAGGCATCAATGGAAGTTTCGTCGATGTTTTCGAGATCAATCTCCGCTCCGAACATAGTACCTGCCTCGACAACCTCGTGAGGCTTGGCGTCGCTGTATTGATAATCGTGAGGAAGTTTCAGCGCCTTTTCTTTTTCGACCGTTGAGTAGTAGCGAAGGGACTGATAAATTCGGCCGAGAGCAAACTGGGCGCTTTTCGACTCTTCCTGAAAATCGTCGTATACCGCCATGCTCTTTTTGGCGAGCTTGCGGAATTCTTTATCCGTCATTTTGAGACGATCGAGATAGCCCTGATACTTTTTGCTCTTGGTATATCGTTCAAGGCCGCGCTGGTTCGAGATCACCGGGAATTTGGATTCTTTGTATCCGGCTTTTTCCAGCATATTCCGGTGTTTCTCCATTCTGTCATCCCGCATCGACACATTGTAGGCATCGCGATTTTCCGAACTATAGCCCCGGGTATCCATTCCATAGGAGAACGCTGCCATTTTGTAGTAGTCCATCTGGGTCCACTTATCGAAAGGATGATTGTGGCACTGGGCGCATTCCAAACGGGTTCCGAGGAAAACCCGCACAGTGTTTGACATGTTGTCGAGCGGCATACCACGGTCTCTCAGGTAGTAGCCGACAGCTCCGTTATCCCAGATTTTTCCGGTGGCGGAAACCATATCATAAACTACCTCGTTGTAGGGTCGGTTTTGTTCTACGGCCTCTTTGATCCAGAGTTGGTAGGCCGCTTCCGCCTGCGGAGATCCATTGCCGAATGCGGCGTTGATTCGCAACACATCGGCCCAGAAGTTGAAGGTGTGGCTGACATGGCCGTCACTCTCAAGGAGATCAGCGATCAGTTGTTCCCGCTTTCTTTCGTAGGTGGAACCGAGGAAATTCTCTGATTCTTCAATGGTCGGGATGCGGCCGGCAATATCAAGGTAGGCCCGACGAACAAAGGTGGAGTCGTTAATTTCGGCTCCTCTTTTCATGTCGTGTTTCTTTAAACCCTGCTCAACCAGTTGGTCGATCTTTTTGATCGCGGCTTTTTTGTCAAATTTTTCAGCGGCGAAACCTGATGATAGGAAAACAGCGGCTATGAAGGCGGTGGTGGCAAATATCTTCATAAAAAAGTTCGGATAACCTTGCAAGATAGACCTGAAATTTATAACCGTGCAGACGCTTTCGCGTTAGGCGCGTTCGGGAAAGAGAAGGCGTTGATCGTCAACTACAGCGCCGGTGAAGGAGGGGAAACCCGGAGTCCATCCGGTGGCTTTCAATTTGGCGTTGGAAACCTTTTTGTGAGTCCAGGCGCGCTTTCGATTCAGATCCGGCGGCGCTTCGCCGGGGACAGGCTTATCGAGAATCCGGGCGAGGGTTTCGTAGCATTGCCGCTGGGATATCGGATTGTCGTCTGCGACGTTGTAGATTTGGCCGCTGTGTTTTTCGCTGCTTCTAATGATGTGGAGAATCGCCCGGGCTACATCGTCCCGGTGGATCTGATTGAGCCACCTACTGACTTCCCCGGACTCGATCGTCGCCGTTCCTTCGAGCATTTTTTTCAAATGAACCGATCTGCCCGGGCCGTAAATACCGGCGAGACGCAGAGCCGTTCCGCCGTCTTTGACCAGGAGATCTTCCGCTGCCCGAAGACATTTGCCTGTCTCACGGTCCGGGTTGGCCGGAGAATCCTCGGTAACCGTGCTTCCGTCGGTTTGCGGATAAACGCT
>JARGOZ010000100.1:0-15533 GCA_029213025.1 Verrucomicrobiales bacterium | reverse complement strand
GTGCTGCTGGTGAGAATTTTGTGGGAGCCGGGGAATTCCGAAATCAAATTTTTGGTGCCTTCCACGAACACGAGCCGATAGGCGTCCGGTCCTCCCCGGCTGGAGCTGGCGCAGTGCACAATGAAATCCGGCGAAAAATTTTCCCTCTCCAGATCTCCGGCGAGATTGGCTATTGAAGCGCGGCAGCCGAGATCCGCTGCACAGCAATTATCCCCGCCATTTTTGCTGGCGGCTCTGACCTCGCAGTCATTTTCCCGCAGGAGGTGGATGAGATAATCGCCCAGATAGCCGGTTCCGATAACGAGGACTTTTGTCATTTTTGTATCTTTCTTATTTCCTTAGCACCAATTTGCGCAATCCGGTGAAGCTTGAGATTTCTCCCGCTTTTCAGTATACTCTACGTATGCCCGAACGCACTTCTCCGAAACAACTCGCAAAGAAAGATCGGGACCGCCTGGATGCTCTTTACGAACAACTCAAAAAAACCACACACCGCACGATCGGTTATCCGTGTAATCAGGCGTGGGATTATTCAGAGTTGTTCCGTTTCCTCGAATTTTCGATCAATAACGTGGGAGATCCCTTCGAGGGCAGCAACTACCGGATGAACACGCACGAATTTGAATGTGAAGTGCTCAACAAATTTGCCGAATATACCAAAGCTGACCCCGATGATTTCTGGGGCTACGTAACCACCGGCGGAACGGAGGGCAATATGTATGGCCTCTACCTCGCCAGAGAGCTGTATCCCCAGGGGGTCGTTTATTTTTCGGAGGACACCCACTACAGCGTCACCAAGATTCTGCGACTTCAGCACACCCGGAATATCATGCTGAAATCCCAGGACAACGGCGAAATGGATTACGATGATCTGCGTGAATCCATTCGTTTCAATCGCGATTCCCCACCGATCATTTTCGCCAATATCGGAACCACAATGAAAGGCGCGGTCGACAACATCGATAAAATTCGGGAAATCATGGATGAATTTGTGATCCGCGAATACTACATCCACTGCGATGCGGCACTCAGCGGTATGATTTTGCCTTTTCTCAACAATCCTCCGCCGTGGACTTTCGCGGACGGCGCGGACAGCATCGCCATCAGCGGGCACAAAATGATTGGCGGTCCCCTGCCCTGCGGACTGGCGCTGGCGCGAAAAAAATACGTCGACCGGGTCTCGCGATCGGTGGAATACGTCGGCGTGCTCGACACGACCATCACCGGCTCCCGAAGTGCTTTCACTCCGCTGATGCTCTGGTATGCGCTCCGCACAATTGGCGACGAGGGGCTGGAAAAAAATGCCCGCCACTCACTCGCTCTGGCGCGATATGCTGTGGAGCAGTTTCAGAAAAGGGGTGTTCCCGCCTGGCGAAATGTGAATTCAGTCACCGTCGTTTTTCCTCATCCCGCCAAAAGCGTGATGGAAAAATGGGTCGTGGCCCCCAACCGGGGAATCGGGCATCTCATCGCTTTGCCGCACATGACAGAAGAGCTTATTGATTCCTTTATCGACGACTATTGCCTGGCCCGGACAGAAGAACCACCCGAGGACCGCAAGATGCCATCTTCAAAAGACCCACGGCGGGGAGAGACCTCCAACGCCGGACTTATCTGATAACCGAACCATGAAACAGATTACCATCATCACCGAAAATCAGTCCGGGGAAGTAGCCACGATTTCCCGTCTTCTTGCGGATCTCGATATCAATATCGAAAAGTTTGAAGTGGAAAAAGGCGAGGAACTCGGTGTAATCACGCTGACGGTGGACAAATACGACGCCGCACTCCGTGCTATTCGCGAAGCCGGTTTTCAGGCTATCACTCAGGATGCTCTGCTGGTTCGTTTGGAGGACAAACCAGGCGCTCTGGCAAAGATTGCGGCGCGGTTCGAGGAGAAGGCGATCGGGCTCCGCAGCATGCATATCATCCGCCGCCGAAACGGCCATGCCCACGTCAGCATCGTGACAACCGACAATGAGAAAGCTGGAGAAATGCTGAAAGATGTCCTTGTTGGATGACGCTTACTGCAGCTTCGCCAGTATCGTCTCCGTAACCATTTTCGGGTTGGCCTTACCTCTTGAGAGCTTCATCACCTGGCCGGTGAGGAAATTGGCTGCTTTGGCATTACCTTCCGCCACTTCACCGGCGGGACCGGGGTTGTCGGCAATCACCTGATCGATAAAGCCTTCGATTTCGCTGTTATCAGCCGGTTCGAAGCCTTTCTCTTTCGCGATTTTAGCGGGATCCTTCTTCGGATTAGCGAAGAGATCCGAAAACACCTCTTTTGCCTGGTTGTTGGAGATCGTCCCCGCTTCAACCAAACCGACCAGTTGACCGATTTTCTCCGGCGCGACAGGGCAGTCTGAAATGGTGAGATCGTTCTCCTTCAGCTCACCGAGCAGATTGTTGATCACCCAGTTGGCAACCTTTTTGGGAACTTTGGCCCCTTCCGCCGCTTTTTCGAAATAATTGGCCAGTTCGATTTCGCTCGCCAGCACGGATGCGTCATAATGCGTGATCTCGTAGTCGGATTCAAAGCGCTCCACTTTTTCATGGGGTAGCTCCGGGAGGTGTGACTGGACATCGGCAACCATCTCTTCGGTTCGCACAGGTAGCAGATCCGGATCGGGGAAATAGCGGTAGTCATCGGCATTTTCCTTTGTCCGCATCAACTCGGTCTGGCCCACATCGTCATTCCAGCGCCATGTGGCCTGAATCAGGCTGTTGCCCTTTTCATACTCGTGAATCTGACGGTCGATTTCGTAGTGCAGAGACTTGCGGACCACCGACACCGAGTTCAGGTTTTTTAATTCAATCTTGGTGCCGAGTGGATCCTCTTTCTTTTTCCGGACGGAAATATTCACATCGCAGCGCATTTGTCCCTTATCCATGTCGGCATCGGAAACGCCGCTGTACACCAGAATTTGCCGGAGCGAGTTCAGGTAAGCTACCGCTTCCTCAGCCGAATCGATTTCCGGCTCGGAAACGATCTCCATCAGCGGAGTTCCCGCCCGGTTGAAATCGATGGTGGTGAAATCCTTATGGTGGGTGGATTTAGCGACATCCTCTTCGAGGTGAATCCGGGTCAGGGTCACTTTCTTCCCGGGTGCAGCGATGTCTTTCTGGTGATCTTTGGGATAAGCCAGTTCGTAAAGCGGAACACCGCCGCCGAGGCACAGAGGCAGATCGAACTGGGAAATCTGGTAATTCTTCGGCATGTCCGGATAGAAATAATTCTTCCGGTCCCATTTCACCACAGGCGGGGTTTTGCAGCCGAGCAGCTGGCCGGCGAGAATGGTCTTTTCAATCGCGCCTTTATTCAGCACCGGGAGCGCGCCGGGCAGCCCGAGACAGGTCGGACAGGTCTGGGTATTGGGCTCGTTACCGAAGGCTACAGGGCAGCCGCAAAACATTTTGCTTTCGGTCTTGAGCTGGACGTGGACTTCCAGTCCAATGCTGACGATATAGTTGGGCGCGGCCATCAGAAGGTGTTCTAAAAATTCGGTGTCTTATTCGTCTTGAGCCAGGTTATGAACTCATCAATGTGACGATCGATTTTTAGATTCTTCAGCTGATTTTTCAACTCCCGATCAGAAGCAATTTCCAAAGCTTCCCGGTTCAAAACAAGACCGACCCGCTCATTGCGCTGGATCTGACGGGCAAATTCCGCGCTGTTAAGCAAAACGTTGATGTCGCCGTTATTGATCAAGTCACCCATTTGCGAGCTGGCTTCGGTAAACTCACGGGCCGGTTGGCTGGCACCGAAAAGGGTCATCATTCCGAAGTTACGGTTCGAACGGCGGCTGAAAGGATCCACCCTGTCGAGGAGATCGGCGATCATGGGGACTTTTTCGATATTATCCCGCCAAATCGTAAAGCGGGAACGCTCCGGCAGCTGGCTCAGATCAGCATCCACAATGGAAGGCTGAGTGATCGAAGCGACATAATTGATCTCAAAAAGAGTTCCGGTGATCCGGGTCGCCGTCAAAATCAAAAACGCCATAACCGCAGAGGCGAACAGCGACAAAATCCCCCCGGTAATCCCATCCGCCAACGGATTAAGGAAACTGTCCGGGTTGAAGAGAAACTTGAGGATGAATCCAAAAATCGCCCACGAGATGAAATATACGATCACCGCCAAAATCCCCGCTCCCGACATGACCGCCTGCCAGGCCAGATCGAGTCCAAACAGCTCATTGATAAACGGTGGCCCCAGATTCACGGCCGCAAAAAAGGCCGCCATGCCAGCTGCGATTGCAATCGCACTGGCCAGAATCCGAACCACGCCCCATTTCATCGCATAGACAAAATAGAGCAGGGTGATGAGAAATATCGCAATGAATGGTGCCATACAGGTGACTTATTGTTTGGAATTAAGGGGTGATTTAACCATTTTGTGCCTTTTGTCGCAAGCTATGATCACACAAAACAAGTGACGCCATCGCCTCAACAATCGGGACAGCTCTGGGCAGCACACAGGGATCGTGACGGCCGCGGCCTTTCAGCTCTGTATCTTTCAGATCTGTTGTTACCGTCTCCTGGGAAGTCATGATCGTGGCTGTCGGCTTGAACGCGACCCGGAAAACGATGTTTTCCCCGTTGCTGATGCCGCCCTGGACACCGCCGGAGCGATTGCTGGTGGTGCGCACTTTTCCGTCCTCCATCCGGAATGGATCGTTGTGCTCGCGACCGGTCAGTAGAGTTCCCCCGAACCCGGAGCCGATTTCAAATCCCTTGGTAGCCGGGAGACTCAGCATCGCTTTGGCGAGATCCGCTTCGAGCCGGTCGAACACCGGCATTCCCAGCCCCACCGGGCAGTTGCGAATCACACATTCAACGACTCCGCCGACGGAATTGCCCTCGCCCCGCATTTGCTTGACCAGCTCCACCATCGGCTCCACGGCATCGGGATCACCGGTGCGGACGATGTTGGATTCGACCGTCTCAAAACTCACCGTTTCCGGATCGACGTTGGCCTCGATGTTTTTGATCGACTTCACATAGGCGATGATTTCCAGATCCGGGGCAAATTTCGCCGCCAGCACCTTTTTTGCAATCGCCGCCGCGGCGACCCTGCCGATCGTTTCCCGGGCGCTGGAGCGGCCACCGCCCTGCCAGTTTCTCGTTCCGTATTTGGCCTGGTATGTATAGTCAGCGTGGGAGGGACGGAATTTCTCCGCCATCTCCGAGTAGGCTTCGGGACGGGCATCTTTGTTGCGGACGAGGATTGCGATCGGAGAACCGAGCGTTTGTCCCTCAAAAGTTCCCGAAAGGATCTCGGCCTGATCCGCCTCATTTCGCGGCGTGGTGATTTCGCTCTGGCCCGGTCGTCTCCGGTCCAAATCTGTCTGTATATCCTTTTCCGTCAAAGGAATAAGAGGGGGACAACCGTCCACGACTACACCGACCCCGCCGCCGTGAGATTCCCCCCACGTCGAGATCCGGAAAAGATTACCGAAAATAGATCCCATATTGCCTGCTTCCTACTCTACACGATTGAGGTGTCAACTCAGTTAAGCCGTTTTGCCGCAAATCGCGGACGATTTAACAGGGTACAGTGGCTGATTCAACAGGGTTTCGTTTTAGGCAGTGGTAGAAAAGTCTGTCTATTTCGTTGCAGCCGGAACGTCGGCTCGGCTTGCAAAAATTTCACAGAGGTGTTGAAATTCAAAAGAGCGACTACAAGCGGCTTCGAGTTTTCCCTTGTAAAAGCAATTCCCCACTAATAGATTACTCCAGAATCGCTGATGCTCTTTCAGTAGCGGCAAACGATCATGGGGACTAAAGGAGAAATGAATGATATAAATCAATTTGATAAAGATAGCTTTTTTTACCTTTTGGACGAAGACGAAAAAAAGCTGGTTCTTGCCAGGATGCAGAGCAGTAATTTCGCATTGGGCGAAAGTATTTTCAAGGAGGGCGACAACGACGAAAAGCTCTATTTCGTGGAAAAAGGCTCCGTCTCCCTAATCAAAACCATTGGCAGTGACATGAATAAAACAATTCTTATCGCTCCAGAGGGAAAGATTTTTGGAGAATTTAGTTTCATCGACGGGGGCGTGAGATCAGCTACCGCGCTGGCGTCTGATACTACCGAATTGCTTAGTTTAGATCGTAAAGATTTTGATATCCTCAATAAGGAATCACCGGAAATCGGGGCGAAAATTTACAACAATCTACTTCTCACACTGACGCGGCGAATTAGAAAAACCAGCGAAGCACACTGGGGCACGATAGAAAAGGTCATCAATAATCAGGACTGGATTAATCCGGACGTCGCATGAACCAGCGATTTTCGCACGCGAGCCAGAAACATCACGCACGATTGGGCAAACTTGCCTGAGCCGAATACATAACAGATGAATCATCAGGTTACCAATGCACTGCAGGGAGGGCTCGATGACCAAGCCAGCTGAAACTACTGAGACAAGCCTTGATTACTTACGAAGGGTCGTAGACGGTGGCTTCACCGTGATGCCACGCTGGACGGACGAGCCGTTTCCCGGTGTCGCCGAATTAGAGGAAACGATTCCCGGCGATCTTGTTGAGAAGTTACGCCAACGGGCGAACGAGCTGAATGTGACGCTCGAGTCGGTATTGCTGAGCGCTCACGCGAAAGTGCTGGCTGCGCTTTCCGGTGAGCAGGAAGTGGTGACCGGCTATGTTACCGTGGAAGGTGGACAACCGTTGCCATGCCGACTGTCAATCGAACCTGAATCGTGGCGTTTGTTGTTAGAGGATACTCATCGACTCGAAGCCGAATTGCTAACGCACAAAGATTTCCAGGTCGACGATCTCAAAACTGAACTGGGTCTGACAGAGCCAATGTTCGAAACGGTTTTCGATCCAACCGGCCAGGGGCAAGGCGGCGATCTTGATGATGACACCGTATTTTCGGTCGATATCTTCCCAAACGATGATGACTTGGTGCTGCGACTCCGCTACCAAACTGAGGACGTTGACAGCGACTTCGCCGCCAGGATTGCCGGTTATCATCTCGCGGCGCTTTCGCTGATCGCCGCCGATCCAAATGCCGAACACAAACGGCAAAGCCTGCTCACCGAAGAAGAGCTCAAATTTCAGATCGAAGGGCTTGCCGGGCCTAAATTCGAATTGCCTGAGTCCCGATTCCACGAACTGTTCGAAGAACAAGTTCGTATCCGCCCTGACGCGATTGCAGGCGTATTTGGTGAGCAGCAATGGACTTACGCGGAACTCAACGCTCGCGCCAACCAGTTGGGACACGCCCTGTTGGAGCGAGGGTTAAAGAAGGAAAATGTGGTTGCAGTAGTCACTGAGCGCAACCTGGACTGGATGGCCGCTGTCATCGGGATATTTAAGGCCGGCGGTGTGTACCTGCCTGTTGAGCCGCACTTTCCTTCCGACCGCATTGCGACGATGTTCACGCGAGCCGAGTGCAAGTTTGTGGTGACCGAGGAAGCAAGCACAAGCACGCTTGATCCAGCGCTTGAGTCTGAGTCGCTGTCCGATATTCAGGTGCTGTTCGTCGAGAAGGCGTACAAAGAAAAGCACAGCAAAAAAGATCTCGGCGTCGAAGTGGGGCCAGAACAGGCTGCCTACGTCTACTTCACCTCGGGCTCGACCGGCGAACCCAAAGGCGCGATGTGTGAGCATGAAGGCATGGTTAACCACCTTTATGCCAAGATCAATGACCTGGGTGTCGAGGAAGGGGGCGTGGTCAGCCAAATCGCTCCTCAGTGTTTTGATATTTCTCTGTGGCAGCTGATTTCCGGACTCATGGTCGGCGGTCACACCCTGATCGTCGGGCAGGAGGTGATTCTGGATATTCCGCGTTTCGTTGATACCGTCATCGACGGCAAAGTCACGGTAATGCAGGTGGTTCCGTCCTATCTGGATATTATCCTGAACTATCTGGACGAGCACCCGCGCGAGTTTCCCGATTTAAAATGCGTGTCGGTCACAGGTGAAGCCGTGACCATGGAGCTCGTCGAGCGATGGTTCGTCGCCAAGCCTGATATCAAATTAGCCAATGCCTACGGCCTGACCGAAACTTCGGACGACACGAATCATGAAGTCATGACCAGGGCACCGGATGGTGATCGGGTACCACTGGGCCCGGCGGTCATCAATGTGTATATCTACGTCGTCGATCAACACCTCTCACCTGTGCCGCTGGGTGCCCCTGGTGAGATTGTTTTCTCCGGAGTCTGCGTCGGTCGTGGATATCTTAACGATCCCGAACGAACCAAAGCGGCGTTCATGGCGGATCCGATTCGTAAAGGCGAACGGCTTTATCGAAGCGGTGATTTTGGATGTTGGCGGACCGACGGCAAGCTTGAGTTTCTCGGCCGACGGGATGCGCAGGTTAAGATCAGTGGTTTCCGCATTGAGATCGGCGATATCGAGAATGCCCTGTTGGCTGCGCCAGGTATCAAACAGGGCTCGGTGGTAATCGGCGAACGCCCTGACAAGAGCAAGCGATTGGTGGCTTTTTATGCGAGCGAGGAGCCACTCGACATTCCCAAATTGCAGGAGGAGTTAGGTCAGGCGCTTCCGGATTACATGGTGCCCTCGACCTTTCACTGGCAGGACAGCCTGCCGCTGACAGCCAATGGCAAGATCGACCGCAAGAAACTGACGGCCCTCGCCGCAGAGCTGGGGTCGGAAGAGATAGAATACATTGCGCCCAGCACCCCCACCGAAGAGTACTTCTGCAAGGTCCTGAGCGACCTCATGAAAGTCGAACAGGTGTCAGTCGAAGGGCACTTCTTCAATGATCTCGGCGCTGACTCGCTGAAGATGGCCGGATTTTTAGCAGACCTTTCGAAGCGCGAAGATCTGCCACCGGTCGATATCAAAGACGTCTATCAATACCCAACGATCCGCAGTCTGGCGGCGGCGGTCACTGAGTCAGGAAAAACACCTACTGATTCGGATGAGTCAACCCCGCCACCGGAAGAAGCGGTAGAGCCTGTGAGCACATTTCAGTATGTGATGTGTGGGGTACTGCAGCTGCTGAGTGCGATCAATTACGTCTCTCTATTTGTTCTGGGCTCACACTTCGCCTACGGGTGGGTATCCGCTGGTTCGGGTTTCGCCGGGATCTTCGGTCGGCTAATGCTGGCGGGTGGTGCTGGATTTTTAGCCATGTGCATCCTGCCGATCCTGGCGAAGTGGGTGCTCGTCGGACGTTGGAAGCCTCAGAAGTTTCGTGTCTGGAGCTTGCAGTACTTCCGTTTCTGGCTTGTCAAAACCCTGACGCGATTTAACCCTCTGGTTTTGTTTGTCGGCTCGCCGATATTCACCTGGTACCTGCGAATGCTGGGCGCTAAGATCGGCAAAAACGCGGTAATTTTGTCACCTCACATCCCTGTGTGTTCCGACTTGCTCACAATCGGTGACGACGCCGTTGTTCGTAAAGATTCGTTCTACCACTGTTATAGAGCTCACAACGGTCAGATTCATACCGGGCCGGTTACGATCGGGAAAAATGCTTTCGTCGGCGAGATGTCTGTGCTCGATATCGATTCCTCGCTGGGTGACGGGGCTCAACTTGGCCATTCTTCATCGCTGCAAGCCGGCCAACATGTTCCCGATGGCGAACACCGGTGCGGTTCACCCGCTGTGCAGCAGACCCCGGTCGACTACCGATCAGTTGAACCGGCCAACTGTAGTACCGCGCGAAAGGTTGTTTACTCCGCCTGTTTGCTGGTTGGTTGGTTGGCAGTTCTGGCGTTAACGATCACGATTACAACCATAGAGGATATCATAATCCTCGACCTTTCGCACCTGGCTGCGCCTGAAATGTCAGCATTGTCGCAATTAGCTTTTTACGTCGACGCCCTTGTCATCTCGCTGTTGTTTTTTGTCGGGACCATGGTCATCGGACTCATTGCTGTGGTTACGGTTCCCCGCCTGCTCTACCCCTTCATCAAGCCTGACCAGGTCTATCCGATCTATGGCTGGCACTATTGGGTCAACCGAGCCATCTCGCGTACCAGCAACATAAAACTCTTCACCCATCTCTTCGGCGATAGTTCCTACATCGTCTATTACTTACGAAGTATAGGATATGACCTTTCCGAAAATGTTGTGCAAACGGGCTCAAACTTCGGCTCGGTCGTTAAGCACGACAATCCGCTTTTGGTGTCCGTAGGTACTGGAACGGTAATCGCGGATGGTCTGTCATCGGTTAACAACGACTACTCAAACAGCTCGTTCAGGACATCCCGGGTGACAATCGGTTCGGACAGCTTTCTGGGCAACGCCATTGTCTATCCTTCGCAGGGACGTGTGGGCGATAATTGCCTGCTGGCAACAAAGGTCATGGTGCCAATGGATGGGGACGTGCTGGAAGGAGTCGGTATTCTGGGGTCGCCTAACTTCGAGATCCCGCGCACGGTTCAGCGCGATAAAGAATTAAGCGAAGGAGACGAAGGAGAAGTTCTGGAGCAAAAACTCTCCCTCAAAAACAAGCACAACCTGGTCACCATCGGACTATTCCTGCTGTCACAGTGGTTCTTGTCATTTTTGATCATCACAATCTTTCTTGCGGCGGCTGTACTTTACCCAACCGTTGGCGTGTCGATCTTTGTGGCGGCCCTGCTGCTCACAGTCATTGTCAGGACGGGCTACCACGTGCTGGTGGATCGCGCTTCAATGTTGTTCCAATCGCTCAAGCCTCAGCAATGTTCGATCTATGATCCTCACTTTTGGTCTCATGAACGGTTCTGGAAGTTTATGGTACTACGCCACCATTTAACGATTTTCGACGGCACGCCGCTCAAGACTTTCATCTGGCGTCTACTGGGCGTACGCATCGGCAAACGGGTGTTCGACGACGGCTGCTACATTACGGAGAAGACCCTGGTTTCGATCGGAGACGGCTGCACTCTCGGACCTGGAAGTATTATTCAATCCCACTCGCAGGAAGATGGTGGTTTCAAATCCGACTACATCAAGATCGGTGCCGGCTGCACACTCGGTGTCAATGCCTTTGTGCACTATGGCGTGACCATGGAGGATGGCGCCCAACTTGGTGCCGACTCCTTTCTGATGAAGGGTGCAGAGGTTCCGCAACAGACACAGTGGGGTGGAAATCCGGCCAGCCAAACTCGCAGTAACTACGTTCCCAGGGCATCAGCCGAGGCGACAATTTCTTCTTCAAAAACGGCAACTAATTCGGCCTCCACGGCGAGTCAGGGATAGTTGCCATCAATTCAATACTCGAACATAAAATGACAACCGACTCTACAAAAAAAGCCCAATCGTTCGCGGTGATTTCAGGAAACCAGGTCCAGCAAACTCTGCAGGGGCGCGAGAAGCAGATCGTGGAGTTGGTCGAAACGACCTACCGCCTGCACGGCGAAGGCGATTCAGTTAACCCTGAATCGATCTTCCTGCGTTTCGAGGACCGTCCCACCTCCCGGATCATTGCCAAGCCAGCCGCGATTGGCGGAGACATCGCGGTGGACGGATTGAAATGGGTCTCCAGCTTTCCTGATAATGTCAAATCCGGCCTCCCGAGAGCATCGGCGGTGTTGATCCTCAATGATCATGACACCGGTTACCCGTTTGTTTGCATGGAAGGATCCATCATCAGCGCCGCTCGAACAGCGGCGTCGGCGGCAAGCGGAGCAGACTGGTGTAGTCGGGGGCGGGAACGCCCGAAGCGCGTCGGCTTCTTCGGCGTAGGCCTGATCGCCCGATATATCCATATGTTTCTGGCCGGAACTGACTGGGAGTTCGATGAAATTGGCCTTTACGATCTTTACCCTGAAAGTGCAAACGGCTTCAAAGGTTACCTGGAACGCTCCGGCACGGAAAGCAAGATCACCATACACGAGTCTCCCGAACAGATGATCCGTTCGTGCGATATGGTGGTGTTCGCCACCGTCGCCGGTGAGCCTCACGTCACCGATCTTTCGTGGTTCGACCACAATCCGATTGTGCTGCACATATCGTTGCGGGACCTCTCGCCGGAGATCATCCTTGGCTCGTCGAACATCGTCGATGACATTGACCATTGCCTCACGGCGAACACCTCACCTCACCTGGCTGAGCAGCAAACAGGCAACCGGGATTTTATCCAGGGAACGATCGCCGAACTAATGGCCGGGAAGGTGACGTTGCCGGACGATCGACCCATCATTTACTCCCCGTTTGGTCTCGGCGTACTTGACCTCGCGGTGGGCAAGCATATCTACGACGAAATTTCCAGCGCTGGCGGATTGAATGTCGTCGAGGACTTTTTTCACGAAACAAAGCGTTACGGATAAGCGCCGAACCCTGGACTCCGAATAATTCGATATGACAATAACCACTCCCTATTCTTTTTTCGAAGATCAACTTTTCGTCGACCTGGAGCCTGTCTTCGGGGTGCCGCTGTTCTTAAAGTGTGAGGCCTTCAATTTCGCTGGTTCAGTCAAGCTGAAGGCCGGAATCTCAATGGTGGAAGGAGCCGAAGAGGCAGGCGTCCTGAAGCCAGGCTCAGCTATGGTTGAGTCCTCCTCGGGTAACCTCGGCGTGGCGTTAAGCATGATCGCGGCAGCTAAGGGTTACGACTTTGTCTGCGTGACGGACTCGAAATGCAACGCGACAACCAGGCGGATTATGGAGGCGTTAGGCGCGCAAGTCCATACTATCACACACGCGTTATCGGATGCCGATGGCGGCATGTTGGGTGCGCGGATTAGTTATGTTAAGACACTGTGCGCCTCCGACGACCGGTTCGTTTGGCTCAACCAGTACTCCAACCCCCTCAATTCGGAAGCGCATTTCCGCAGGACCGGACCGGCGATCGCTACCACGTTCCCGGAACTCGATGTACTGTTTGTCGGAGCCGGCACCACCGGCACACTGATGGGTTGCGCGCGCTATATGAGGGAGTGGGAACGGCCCGTGCATGTCGTCGCTGTAGACGTAGTCGGCTCGGTAACATTTGGCAAAGAGGCAGGCAAGCGAATGATTCCCGGCCTGGGCACAGCAGTTCGCCCACCACAACTCGACGAGTCAATCGTCGACGAAGTGGTATGGGTCGAGGAGCCGGACACGCTGCGAGCCTGCCATGAAATGGCCAAACATGGATACCTGTTTGGAGGTTCCACCGGAACGGTAGTCCACGCCGCCGTCAAATGGTTGAAAGAAAACAAGGTGGATGGCCGTACCGCAGTAGCCATTGCCCCGGATCTTGGCGACCGCTACACCGAGTCGGTCTACAACCGCGAATGGATAGAGAAATATTTCGGCAAAGAAATCCTCGATGCGGTTAGCAGCTAGCGACTGAGTAACCAGTTCAAATCGCCTCGGATTTACTGACATTTTCCGGCGAAATATGTAGCTGATTCGGACGACTGTACAGACGTCGACGCAAAAAGTATCCCAAAGGGATTCCGTAACAAAGCCCAGGGTTGCGATAACTACCCTGGGGCTGCCCTATTCATATTGGCCCGGGCTTGCTCACATTCACGGAGGAATGTGTAGCTGCGTCGGGCGATCAAAGTTTCTTTGAAATCCCAGTCAAAACGAGGTCCATCCAAAGGCATGAATCGTTTAGCGATTTACTTACATATTCGTGATGAACAAGATTGCCATCCTCATCATAAATCGAAAATGCATATTTTCCCGCTTCTGCCTTCGATCTGAAAAACTTGGCTTGAAGTTTCTTTTTCGGGCCGGTGTAATTGTATGTTTGATCGGTCAGGAGGCAGTAATCCCTATTCTCATCGGGTATCATATCTATTCAAAGCTGGTCAAGTTATGTCGGCCTCAGCCGCTTCCTGCATCGCCTGGATAATTTCGAGAGCAAGCTCTGCAGCTTCGTTGTTAAGGTCCCGGCCAAGGTGAAGCGTAGCATGGAAACCTATAGTTGCAGATATTGCGGGACCCACAAATGGCACGTATTTTGAAGCCGTTTTTGCAGCGACTTTTTTCCCCATTTTTTTCAGCAAAATTGCGATCCCTTCTTTAGCGAGATACTTGGTGGTAAATTGGGCAACCTTTTCGAATAGTCGGGGAATTGCCTTTGGACCCAGGAGTCGCTTTACGAATTCAACCTGATTTTTATCCAAGCCAAAAATATGGGCGATCTCTTTTGCCATTTTAACAATTATACCCAGATCAACTGCTATATCGGTTCCCGGAATCGGGTTCAGACCATTCGCTGCAGCCAGCCCTGCATAGATCACGACACGTTTTTTCGCCAATTCTTGTTTCTCCTGTAGCGCTTCTTCCCGATAGGCACCCATGTCAGCGATGAAGCGATCTCGCTTAATGCCCTGTAACTTTTTTTTGATATCCTCCACCAAATTCCCAAAGTCATATCGGGTTGGGAAACGGGCGGACGTTAAGTAGATCCTCGCCACTTTAGTCTTACCTAGATTCTCTTCGATGTTTTGATTAATCTGAGTCCGAACTTGTTCTTCATCGAGATCATTGTCGTGGGCACCGTCCAGCACTGCTACATCGAACCTATTACGAACAAAAAAACAAGGGACTCCCATGCGAGTCAGCTCGTTTAGCAGAAATAGGTCTGACTCACGAAATCGATCAGCTGTAATAAGAATGACGCAATCAAAAGTTCGAAGATTTAGATCTGAGACGTAGGAAGCTTGAGGCCAATTTGGTGTGCCGCAACCCGGGAGGTCGACGAAAGTGAGACCACCGTGGTCAACTTCCTGAGGACCAGTCGTCGTTTCAACCACGCAGGCTTTGATTGGGTCCGGTTCCATAAGTTTAGATAAGTGTTAAAAGTCGATAGAAGAAAATGTTCGTTTGGGTTCGCACTTAAACGATCACAGTAAAGTAGGCTGATAGGCTCCGGGTAATGGTAACACACCAATTATCACAAACGGATTTGGAGCCTTCTTGTTATGGTGCTCGAGGGTAGTCCCTAGAATCAAATGGGTATTGAGTGACGCTTTGTTGACGAACTCGTCCCAGTATTTTTGCTTCACTTTTTCGACTGCTACTTTTTCGTCGCCATTGGCGTTTCTTAAGCAGTTCCAATATAGTGCGCCGATTTCCCAATCTTCGATCAGTAGTCGCGGGGTCTTGCCGTCTTCGGTTTCGAATTGGTAACGAAATTTGTAGGGGAGCTTTTTGACTACCTTAAAGTCTTCCTGCACTTTGGCTTCGTCTTTGAACAGGTCCAGTTGTTGGCGATCAGCCTCCAGCTTGTCGAGTTTTTTGGAATCCCACTCCCGGTTCTTTTCTGCTTCGATGTCAAATTTGAGCCACTTTGATGGCTTGAAGATTGCCAGCGACAATTCGTTTTTGTGCGCTGCCTCAATCAGTTTTGAGAGATCGGTATGGATCGGGACTTTGTCGATGAAGTGTTTTCGGCGCTGGCTCCAATCTCCGCCGGTTGGTATCGGATCACCTATCAGCTTGATTTCATCGCGGTTCTTGACTCGGTAAGTCTCGGGGCGTTTATCAGTTGGGGCGTTTTCTAATTCGGCTTCGATCCACTGGTATTTCTTATACTTGCTGTCGTTGTCACCGGTCACTTGAAACTGCACCGCTAATGGTCACTTCAAAGTGCACCACCC
>JARGOZ010000099.1:24298-25076 GCA_029213025.1 Verrucomicrobiales bacterium | reverse complement strand
ACTTGAAAAGCCTGCGCATTTTTCGCAGAATTTCATTGGTTAGAGACTGTTAAATCGCTATTTTTGAGGCCGGAGTCGCTCTTTTTCGACCCCGGCACTCCATTGATCGAGTTGCTCAAGAAGGCGGGAGCGGAGATCCGGGTTTTCCGCGGAAAGATCCGATTTTTCGCCCGGATCATTCCCAAGATGATAGAGGCGCGGCTCCCGTTCCGATTTTGCCTTTGGAATATTTCGAGTCACATACGGACGGACCAACTTCCACGGCCCTTCGCGCACGGCACCATTGTGAGTGTAATCAGGCACGGTCCGATTCCATTGCCAGAATCGACGTTCGGGAAGATCCGCCGACCCGCCGGTGAGAACTCCGGCAAAACTGCCACCATCCAGCGGTTTACTGCGGGTGACTTTATCCAGCGAACACAATTCCGACAAAGTAGGGAAAAGATCGACAAAATGGATCAGCGTATCACTGCGCCCAGGCTCTATAGTTCCCTTCCACCGGGCAGCGAGAGGTACGTGAATACCACCTTCGTTTACCATATATTTGGTGCCCCGGTTTTTCAGATTGAACCGGTCACCGACCAGAGGATCGGGACCGTTATCGCTGGCAAACAGGACGATCGTATTGTCATCCAGCCCGAAATTGTCCAGCTCATCGAGGATCAATCCGATACCTGCATCCATCATTTCAATCATCGCATACACAGTTGCCGTTTTCTCATCAAGACCGGCATTCATGTAGGGTTCAATCTTCGCAGAGGGAGCGCTCAGAGGGCGA
>JARGOZ010000099.1:0-24288 GCA_029213025.1 Verrucomicrobiales bacterium | reverse complement strand
AATGGGCAAGAAACAGAAAAAACGGTTCGTCGCGATGCCGACGCACGAAGTCAATCGACCGCCGGGTCAGCTCATCGGTCAGGTAGGGGCCGTCGAATTCTGTAGTTGCGCCCTGGATATCGAGTTGATATTTAAAATAGGTTTTTATATCCCAACTTTCTTTGAAGCCGGCAAACTCATCAAAGCCCCGCTGCAGCGGATGATATTTTTTACCGGGACCGGAATGCCATTTCCCGATCAAACCGGTTTTATATCCATTGGCGGAGAAACGATCCGCTATGGTTACTTCGTCGAGACGAATGCGGGTCAAATCCGGGTAACTCCTCGGATTCAGCGTAACCGACCCGGTGCGATGCGGATACCGCCCGGTCAACAGAGCGGCCCGGGAAGGAGCACACACCGGCGAACCTGAGTAGGCATTTTCGAAATAGAGACTTTCCTCTATCATCCGGTCCAGTCGCGGCGTGCGGGAAATACCTCCATTGAAACAGGACAAATCACCAATCGCCATATCATCGGCGAGAATCAGGATCACATTGGGACGGTCATTCGAACAGGCGAATGAAACGGATAGAGACGCACACAGGAGTAGTAGATATACCAATCGCTTCATCAGTCATTAGTCAGCGCAACTCTGGCCCGCGACCTCTCGGAATCGTTGAGAACGCCATCCCCGTTTTCGTCGAAACGGGCAATCGCATTTTGTCTCAGGTCGCCGAAAATGCGCAGTTTGTCCGGTTGTAACACATGATTCCCGGCAATCCAGGTGACATGATCGCGATAAGCCGTGCGAAGTTTCTTCATCGATTTTCCGGCTTGTTTTCCAGTGGCAACAACGAACAAATCTATACTTCCCATTTCGTCGAAAGATTCAAAACCCCATCGCACCCGAACAGGCGGTACGATCGGATTGTTCGAGGAAGCCGGCGAGTTATCCCACGCTATCGTTGAGCTGAGCCGGGTTCCCGCCGGTAAATTCACGGGTTTGGCGAAGCGATATTCCTCCTGCCAGTCCATGTCCCATTCCGGAATGTTGAGCAGCACCAGATTTCGTCCATCCGGAAGAGTTGCTTCCAGCTTCAATGATTTCCCCCGGTAATGCGCATGAGGCTGAACCCCGAAGGCCTCCACCGCAACAGGGATTTCGAAACTGTCTTTGATCGTCGTATTTTCCGAACCGGGAGCGATATCGATACCCGAGAAAGCCCCGAAAACCGGCGGGAGCTGGATCGAAGTAAAGGATCTTTTTGGTGCTTCGCCAAAATAGAGACCAATCGTGGAACGCTCTGTTTCAGCTTTGCCGGTGAGGTGGAAATGGGTTTGCAAAACGATATCACTACCTTTTGGAACGTGGTGCGCCAACCCCTCAGGCAAAGGTCGCGGCATCGTTCCGGGAACCCAACCACCCACTCCGCGCCCGGTGCCTCCTCCGGCGGTCATTTGCGAAAAGCCCGTTTCGGGATCCAATTTATCCAGTTCCCTCGCCCGCCCCGAAGTATCGACAAATATCAGGGCGTGATGAACTACAGAAGGATTCGATGGTCGAAATTCAATCGCTTTGATGTAGCGATTCTTTTTCACATTGGTCGGGATCACAAAATTTCTATAGATATCCGGACCGTTAGCGGGCAAATCATAACTTTCCTTCATCGTCAAAATCAGATCCGGCTCGCCGAGACGCCAACCGCCGGGGAAGGTTCGCTTTGCCGGCAGGTCGGCAGGATCCCCTTCCACTTTTCCATCCTCAACCCATTGTTGGATTTTGGAAATCTCTACTTCCGTCAGTCGCCGGTCCCCCAGCAGCGGGATGTCGCCCCCTGTCGCGTGCCAGGGCGGCATATAGCCCCGCTCGATAGTGCGCAGAATCGTTCGCGCCCGGCGGGTTACCGATGCGTAGTCGGTGAGAACGAATGGAGCCGCCGCCCCCTCCCGGTGACAGTCGATACATTTTTGCTGAATGATCGGCGCAATATCGCGGCAATAAGTCACCTTATCCTGCGCGCCGAACACATTCACTCCTGCCAGCAGAAAAACACCCACCGCAGTTGCTCCCGCCGATTTCCGGAACGGTGAAGATCGGTGAAATTTTTCCACCAGCCACGGCAGCACAATCAAATCGGCTACAAGCGCGGTCAACGCGACAATCCCGAGTGTGACGCCGGTCCAGCGCATCGTGGAGAATGAAGAGCCAAGATAACACAGCGCCGCGACGAGCAGTACCATCGAAGTCAGAACGATAGAGAATCCGGTAGTCGAAACAGCTTCATCCATCAACTCACGGTGACTGCGTTTCGGCTTCTCTTTTTCCAGCTGCTTAAAGCGAACCATCAGGTGGATGGTATCATCAACCGCCAGTCCAAGCCCCACTGAAAAGACTACCATTAATCCGAGGTGAAGAGCCTCCCCGAGCCAACCACTGATTCCCGCCACGACAAGGAGAGGGATCGCATTGGGAACGAGACAAAGCAGCGCCAGTTTGAAAGAGCGCAGCACTGCGATCAATATCAGAGTGATCATCACCAGCGAACAGATCAGACTGATTGCGAGAGTTTTTGATATCAGAGTAGTGCTTTCATAGAACATCGGCAGATGACCGTTCAGCTTCAAACTGGCTCCTTCGGGCAGCTGGTCGGTGTAGCCCATTACCCGTTCGCGAAATTTCTCGTAAGCCTCTGTTCCGAAGTCACCGTTGCGGTAAAACACAATGCAGGCGCGGCTCAGCTTTCGATTCATCAAATTAAAGGGAAACGACGCCCCGCTACCGAGAGCCTGAATACCGAGGATTGGACCGTCCTCCGTTTCGAGAACTTCCGGCGACAATGTCATGCGAATCGTATCGACATAGGATCGCGATCCCGATATGCCGGGAAACTGGCGCAGATCGTTTTGCATAGTTTCAACCAGGGCAAACACTTCCGGATCGCGCAGGTCGGCTTTGAGATCGATCTCGATCCTGTCCAGCCCCCGAAACTGTTCCGCGAACCAGTTCATATCTTTCACTACTTTGATGTCTTCCGGCAGCTCCCGCTCAAGTGAAGAATCCATCCGGGTGTTTACAATTCCTGCCGACAGCAGGACAAGTAACACCGTCACCGGTGCAGCCAGTCGGTGTCTGTCGAAACGCCCTGCGGCCAGAGGTACTTTGATCCGAAAATCACGGGATGCCTGGCCGGGAAAGAAACACAGCGCCACAGGCACGAATACAATCACTACCACATAGGCGGTCAATACTCCGATCGCACACCAAACCCCGAAGTCGTGAATTTCCTCATGCCGGGCCACGAGCAGACTGATAAATCCGCAGGCCGTGGTCAGCGAAGTCAGCGCGCAGGCCTTTCCTACGGTCTGAAACATACAACTGAGAGAATCGCGAATATTCTTTCCTGCAGCGCGCGAGTCATCAAATTTCTGCTGCAGATGGATCGCATCCGCCAGCGCGATGATGAGGATCAACCCCGGTCCCGCGAGATGCATGACATCGAAAGGTTTATCAAAAATAATGAACAGCGAAAGATATATAGCCAAAGCGGACAAAGCGCAGAGCAGCGGCAGATAAGCCCGGCGCAGTGATCGCATAAAAAGCGGAATGATAAGCAACAGAGCAATCACCTGAGTCCGGATCAGGGAGTGAAAATTGGTTCGCAGCAGTTCGCCCATTTCCCGGAGCAAAAAATTCGGCCCCACCATGCGAACCTCGGCCCCTTCCCAGGGCGGAGTGAGTTCTCTTTTTATCGTCGCCTGCAGGGTGGAATTCCAGGTTCCCTTCGATTTGATCAGATAGAGCGCTACCGAATGTAAATCACGCGATACCAAATTCCCCTTAAACACCGCCATCCCCGGGCCGTCCCCGAACTCGAGCGGCTCGTCGCCGGTGCCTCCGAGGCGGGCCCATTCATCGAGAGTGAAGCCGTCCATTTTCAGGTTGAGAATCCGGTCGGCGGAGACCACGGATTGCACCTCGGGCAACGCGGCGATTTTATTGGCCCAATCAGCCGCCGCCCGCAGATGATTAATCGTCAGCGTTTCCTTTGAAGTCGCAGTCAGGATGAGATGACCATCGGAAGGCGGAAAGGTGCGGTAGAAATTTCGCACCTCCTCGATTTGAGTTTCATTCCCTCTCAGAGTTTGGCCGATACTGAAACGAAACTGCAGCTTCGGCAGCAAAAGAAGCGATACCGCGACCATTGAAATCCATAAAATGAGGAAACACCATTTCCATCGAACAAGAATATTTACCCAGGAGCCGGTCGGAAACTTCATGAACGACGAAAATACCGGTTTGGTATCGATGATCCAGAACTAAATCACCCGAAGCGAAGTTTTGGCCTGTTTACGCGAGGAGATATCGCATCGCCCCGGACGCTCGATCCGTGAGTTCTTCGTCCTCCACCAGTCCGGCGAGTATAGAAAAGCCATAGAGACTTTTAATCCGGTGAGTCAACCAGGCGGAAAACTGAACCGAGTTTCGCCGCTCCCAGTATTCGGGAGTCAGCGGATCCTGTTTCGCCGCCACCCGGGTGCCCAGCTCTTCGTTGAGCACCGGAAGCGCCTGCATCATCCGCAAATGCCGGCGCTGAGCTTTGATACCCCTTTCCGCCAGTCCGGAAAAACCCTGATCCGCCAGTTCCACAATGGCCGCCGCATGATCGATCAGATGATGCAATCCGCCCAGCCCTCTTCGGGATTTGGAAGAGGAAGTTATTACTTCCTCCAGGGTGGCGACCGCCATACCTTCGAGGTCATCGTATTTCGGTTCAGGCACTCTTGACACATCGATTTGACCACCCTGCTTCCATCCTTCTGCTTTTCCGAAATAGGCGCGTCCCGGGCCCTGTCTGTCAAAGGTTGCCATCAAACGGACAAGCCCATCGGTGATCTTCTCAGAACCCAGTTCGGGATGTTCCCGCAACCCCCGAATCGCGATGGAGCCAAAAATCGTGTTGTGACCGCTCTGGCGGAGAGTATTGATATTTTGTGACAGCGCCTCAGCCACTTTTCCGGCCGCCTTTTCGCCCTCAGCGCCGGCCGGCTCGAAAACCGGCGGCTCGAATAACTCAGGAATCCGGATGCCTTCCTTTTTCTGATTGTACCAGATAGCCTCCTCGCCCCCGATGATTCGCTCCAGATCGCGCTCAATTGCAAATTTTACACCCGGAACCAGATTCGTGTGAATTTCGCTGAAAAAATATCCCGCCATGACGGAAGAACCGAGATGACCAGCCATACCTCCGACGGGATGAGCCCGGGCGAGAGCCGCAAGCCCCCGCTGGAAATAACTGAAATCAATCATAGTACAGTCTTCATCCGTTTCCGCCAAACCACAATGGCGCTCACCGGTAGGAATGTTTTTTGCAGTTGAGAGGTCGGCGAGTGCCTGTACTTTTCAATGCAGAAATGTTGTGATGAAAATCGTCGAAAATGACAGAAAACTCCTCAAGGATTTCATTCGTCTCAATGAAGAATGGATTTCAACTCACTTTGAGCTGGAAGAAGCCGACCGGAAACTGGCAGAGAATCCGGGCGGAGTCATAGACCGTGGAGGGTATATATTCAGTCTGGTATCGGAGGGCGAAGTACTCGGAGTATGCGCTCTGTTCCACGAAGGCGACGGAGTGTTCGAACTGGCGCGAATGGCTGTTTCACCACGCCACCAGGGACAAGGCTGCGGTCACCTCCTGATGAATGCAGCAATAGAGAAACTCGGGAAGATCAAAGCGAAGAAAGTGTACCTCATTTCCAATACGAAACTGCAAGCAGCCCTTGCTCTTTATCGAAAACACGGATTCCTGGCGACATTCGAAGGCCCACACCCCGTGTATTCCCGGGCCAACATCGTAATGGAGCGGAAAATCACCTGACAAACGTAGTCGTATGGCGTTTCCAGGGACGGATTTTAACTTCCGGTTCCCGCTCATCCCCGATACTGTCGAGGTGACATGTTAACCCGACTTTTTACTCTGCTAATCCTCGCCTCCGCCATTTCCGCCGAAGAGCAAAAACTACCTTCCGTGGTATTACTGGGGGATTCCATCCGGATGAATTACGAAGGGGCAGTGAAGGAGGCTTTGGAAGGAAAAGCAAAAGTCCGGTCACCAAAAGAAAACTGCCGGGATACCTTTACTGTCCTCGAAAATCTCGATCGCTGGCTGGAGGGGCAGTCCCCGCAGGTGATTCATATCAACGTCGGGCTACACGATATGTTTCTCAGTTCTAAAACCGGCAAGCCCCGGCACACTCTCGAAACGTACGAGAAAAATCTGAGAGCGATTTTCTCCAAACTACAGCAGCAGAAAGGTGCCCGGATCATTTTCGCTCTAACTACAAAGGTAAACGAAGATCTCCAGGCCAAATCAGAGGGCTACGGCAGAGTGGTACGACGCAACAGCGACATCACCCGGTATAATGAAACAGCGAAGCAGGTAGCTGACGAATTCGGCATAGAGGTTAATGATTTATATACTTTTTTTGATAACACCGGACCCGAAAAAATCCTCCGCCCTTCAGACGGCATCCATCTTTCTCCGAAAGGTTGCCAACTGGTAGGCAAAGAAGTCGCCCGGATCATTTCTGAAAATTTGCCGGCAGGCAATCTGCAAGTCAGCAGACTCGTCCCCTGGTGCATTGTTCCTTTCGATGCCAAAAAGCGCAATCCGGAACAACGCGCCGAAATGCTGGTGGAACTGGGCCTGAAACGATGCGCCTACGACTGGCGCCCCAATCATGTAGCGGAATTTGAGCAGGAGATCAAAGCCTACCAAAAACACGGAATCGAATTCTTCGCATTTTGGGGCGGCCACGAAGACGCCTACGCTCTGTTCGAAAAGTATGATATCCATCCGCAGGTTTGGAAAACTCTCCCCTCTCCCAAAAAACAATCACAACAGGAAAAAGTCGCGGCGGCGATGGCGGCAATGCAAGCCCTGGCAAAGCGAACCGCTGACCTGGGGTGCAAACTGGGACTATACAACCACGGCGGCTGGGGCGGCGAACCGGCCAACCTCGTGGCGGTATGCAAAGAGCTACATAAACTGGGCCACACACATGTCGGCATCGTCTACAACTGGCATCACGGCCATGAACACATTGACGACTGGGCTGCCTCCCTGGAACTTATGAAACCCTGGCTGCTCTGCCTGAATCTCAACGGCATGAATCCAAACGCCGAGCCGAAAATACTCGCGCTGGGACAAGGTAGACACGAGGCGGCGATGCTCGACACTTTGCTCAAGTCGGGATATGACGGCCCGATAGGTATTCTCGATCACCAAAATGAACTCGACTCCAAAGCGGCCCTTCAGGATAACCTCAATGGTTTACAATGGCTGCTGCAGGAAAGCAGCCAACCGGGTTCCGCAGGCCCGAAACCAAAACTCACTGCCCGGGCCCCGGTTGCCGATCCCCGATCCGTGGAGGGCCCGGACGGACTGGGCAAAGCTCTGGCCGACGGAATTGTGATCGACGGCAAAGAAGCATGGCGGCAACCACCGGTCACCGTGGAATGCCGGGTTCGGCTCGACAACGCATACGGATACAACATTCTGGTGGCAAGCGATACTAAAGCATCGGCAGCTCACTGGGAAATTTTTTCGATGAATAAGACCGGCGAGCTGACCGCCTATGTACCGGGTGCCAAACCGGATCATATTCGCAGTGCAAAAGTAATCACCAAACGAAAATGGCACGAAGTAGCGATGCAATATGCGCCGGACCGGATCGCGCTGTGGGTTGATGGGAAAAAGGTAGCCGATCAGAAGATAACTATACAAACCGGGAGAAAAAACGTTCCCGGCGACCTGGCCTTTGGCAGACTTGTCGAAAGAAAAATGTCGTTCAACGGGGCGATCGACGCAGTCCGAATCCGCAAAGGAATTCACCCTCCCCTTTCCGAAGAGGGAACCATACTCGGCGAATGGGATTTCGAAAATCTGGAAAGTAGAGTTCGCGTTGATCGAAAGCCGCTCGAACCCGACGCAAATCCCTATTGGCAGGCGGAAGTGAACCGCGAGCGGGTCTATGATTTCTACGCAAAACAGGCCCGCGAAAAACCTACGGTCCTCGAAGAGTTTCCTGGTCTCGATGGCGGAACCTACGGTCACTGGGGAAATCAAAATGATCAAACAACCTGGAAAGACGGACGGGTTCGGGCAATGGACCACGGCTCTATTGTCAGCGGTGTTTTCAAAGGATCCGGCCAACCGGTTCCGGGCGGTATCTGCGTAGCCGTCGGCGAAAATCTCAACGCGGTTTTTGATCCGGACCATTTACAGTTTACCGAGGCCTGGAAGGGACCCCTCGCGGAATGGTCGGACGTCCGGCGGGGTTTTATGCACGGTGTCAAAAAGGGCGGCGAACCGGTGGAATTGCAGCAAGTCGCCGCCCCCGGGAAAAGTGCCGAATACCTCGGACTGTACCGGGACGGAAAAGAGGTCACTTTTGCCTATAGAGAAAACGGCAAAGATCTCTATCTCACCGCACGACCCGACAAGGGAAAAGTCGTCGTGGTCGAAGTGGATCAACCCAACAGCTTTGCTCCTGTCTGGACCGAAAAAGTCGAAACGACAATGGCAGCGGGGAGCGGATTCCCTTACGCCATCGATACCCTGACTTTGCCGTTTACAAACCCATACCAATCCTTGTTCTTTGTCAGCGGAATTGATTTCCTTTCCGCTTCCCGGATCGCGATTTGCAATATCCACGGGGATGTCTGGATCTGTGATAATAACGGTGACAAATTGACCTGGAAACGGTTCGCCGCCGGTTTGCATCAGCCTCTCGGCTTGAAGGTAAGCGATGGCATCATCCACGTGATGGGGCGCGACCAACTCACCGCACTGCACGACACCAACGGCGATGACGAAGCCGATTTCTACCAATGCGTATCCCGCGCCCAGGATACATCGCCACGGGGGCACGACTTTATCACCGGCCTGCAACGCGACACCAAAGGCAGGTGGTATTTCGCTTCCGGAAACCAGGGCATCTGTCGAATTTCCGCCGACGGCAAATCACTGACACTGCTGGCCACCGGATTGCGCAATCCCAACGGACTCGGTATTTCTCCCGACGGCAGCGTGGTGCTATCGAGTGTTCAGGAGGGAACGTGGACACCGGCCAGCGCCGTTTGCGACGTGAGCCCTGGCGGTCATTTTGGAGCGGGCGGTCCTCTCGAAGGCGAACGGGGCTATGTTCCGCCCATGCTCTACCTGCCGCGCGGAGTAGACAATTCCAGTGGCGGACAGACCTATATCGACAGTGACCGGTGGGGCCCCGTCAAAGATCAATGGCTGCATTTTTCCGGGGGGGTCGCGAAATATTTTCTCGTTCTGCGGGAGGAAGTAAAAGGCGGTTCGCAAGCTGCGACAGTGGTTCTTCCCGGATCGTTTCGCTCCGGGGCCCACCGGGGCAGGTTTTCCCCCTACGACGGCCAACTCTACGTCGCAGGTGCTCAGGGCTGGGGCAACTACGGAGTCGATGACGGGTGCGTCCAGCGGGTTCGATATACCGGGGAAAAAGAACCGTTTCCCTACCCGACTGCCTGGGAAGCCCGTGAAAACGGCATCCTGCTCAGCTTCGAAACCCCGCCCCCGGCCGGATTGGCAAACAAAGAAAAATGGTTCGCGCAGCACTGGAACTACCGCTACGGACCCGCTTATGGATCAGCGGAATACTCCGTAGTCGAACCGGAGAGAAAAGGCCACGACGAGCTGGAGATCCGCAGTATTCACCCCGTCGATGGAGGAAAGAAATGGTTTATAGAGATTCCCCAACTCCAACCTGTCAACCAACTCCACCTCCACTTCGATGGAGAACAGCGGATTGAAATTTTTGCGACTATCCACAGTCTGGGTCAAGCCTGGACGGATTTCCCCGGTTATACAAAAATCCCAAAGACATGGGGCGCTTCCACCGAACTGGTTTCCGGAAATATGATGGACCCGAAATATCTCATGTCCGCCTGCGCCACGTGCCACCACCCCACGGAGCAGGTGATTGGACCGCCGTTCTCTGACATCAAAACACGCTACGCCGGAAACCCTGACGGCATTGTAAAGTGGGCAAAAAATCCGCAAAATAAGAATCCCCAACTGCCCCCCATGCCGTCATTCGATTTTCTTGGTGACGAGAAGCTGCGAATAATCGCGGATGCAATCCTGTCTCAGTGACCGCCATTTTTTGGCTGGAGTTTTGCTTCATTCATGTTTATCATAGCCACGCCGGGAAGGCACTTCGTGATGAGTTCAACGGAACATAAAAAGGAGGAAAACGAAATTTGTGATCAGGTGATCATCAGGAATCAGTTTGCTCTTTCCCGTTTCTTTCGCGACAAAACCGATGAGTCAAGAATCCGTTCCCGTGCGCTGAATTCCCTGCTGTTTCTCTGTCCCGAGGTGGCCCGGGACAGAATCGAAGGCACGACGAATCCGGAAGGAATTAATTAAATCACTCCGCCGGGGCTCCGGTTTTCGTTTCCTCGATAAAGTTGCGAATATCGTTATTCCACGCCGTATTGGATTCTTCAATCGTGTACATCATGTGCCCGCCTTCGTAATAGGTGTAACGAATATTTTCGTGAAGCTCCGGAGCAATCGAAAGCTGATCGAGACTTTGCTGTATCGAAAATCCGGGAGTAGCGAGATCCTGTCGCCCGCAGTTCACGAGCACTTTCAGATAGGGATTTTTGGCCAGCGCCTCAGCGAGATGAGGCGTCGATTTGATCGACTCGCCGGAAAAGTTTTTGTAATCCCAGGGGTGAACTTTGCGGGTCAGGATTTCGTAAATCGTATCGCTTTCGAATTTCAGATCCTGACTTACATAGTGTTTCATCGTGGAAGCAAACGGGCCATACACCACATCGTAACTTGGATCCCCGGACTCGCTGCGCAGTGAACCGGTGACCCGCCCGTCGAAACGACCTATGACTTTCCCTTCGGATTTTAGCAACTCCTCGCGAAACAGGCCGGTATCAATACGGAGATCGTTACGGTCAATCAATGCGGGGTCGAGAGAAGTATACGCAGCGAGTTTCTCTATGACCTCTTTGCGCTTTGCCTCGTCAAGCCGGGCTCCGAGCAGCAGAGCGGTAGCGTAATCATCCCTGGCAAAAGTCTCTACCTCGGTGCGGAAGGCATCCATATCGGCGACCAGTTCTTTGTCCAGCTTACCATGCCAGGCAGCAACGTCCGCCAGCGCGGGCAGAAAACATATATAGGAAAGATCGTCCCCCCACAGGGTTTTGAAATCCAGAACCCCGGAAACGAGAACGATCCCGTTCAGGTACATTCCATAGCGCTTTTGCAGAGTGAGAGACAGCCCGGAGACACGCAGCGCACCGTAGCTTTCACCGATCAAATATTTAGGCGACAACCATCGCCCGTTGCGATGCACGTAGAGACGAACCGCTTCACTGACTGATTTGAGATCACCTTCAAAGCCGTGGAATTCCCCGACTTTTTCCTTCTTCGCAGCGCGACTGTAACCGGTACTTACCGGATCGATAAAAACGAGGTCAGTGACATCAAGAATCGAGGCCGCATTATCTTTAAGACGAAAAGGCGGAGGGGGAAGCATACCTTCATCGGTGAGATGGACCCGTTTCGGCCCGAGCCCGCCGAGGTGGAGCCACACCGCACTGGAACCGGGCCCGCCGTTAAAGCAAAACGCCACCGGACGGTCCTGTTTGGCTTGCTCCGGATTCTCCGACTTTTTCGTATAAGCTACATAAAAAACCGATGCCTCCGCCTTAAGCTCCTCCTCATCATCGAGCCGAATCGTACCAGCTGTGGCAGTGTATTTAATCTCCTTGCCGCCGATCATCGCGGTGTGTTCGGTTACCGAAGATTTTTCCTCGATCTTCTTCTCCGGTTTTTCCTCCGCTTTTTTCTTTTCCGCATCAGCAGCTGTTGCCGCCTGGGAAATGAGAACGAAAAAGACGAGGAAACCGGTAAACTTGATTCGCATGCTGAGACCTTTTCCCCGGCTTGAAAAATTTTCAACGTACCTGTAGAAGCAGCCGAAATATTTGACTCAATCCAACCGCAAATCGTACCCTGTCAGGTCACGGATTGTACCCTGTTGAATCTACGCCTCCTGAGACAGGGCGGCACGCACTGCGGAAGCCAGCCTCTTTCCGGTATGATATTCTTCGTCGATCACTTGAGTGGCTCCCGCGTCTTCGAGATCTTTCACCAGAGAATGATATCTTCCCCGCACGATAATGGATATACCGGAATTCATCGCCCGGACCGCCCTTACAATCTGCACGGAGGTCTGATGGTCGGGTATTGATATCACGATCGCATTGGCCCTCTCAATTCCGTGGTGCAACAGGTATTCCATACTTGTCGCGTCTCCCGGCTCCGCTTTCAGCCCCATGGATCGCGCGAGATCGACATTCGACTGACGGAAATCGATAACCAGAGTTTCGGTATTTTCACGGCGCAACAGCTCCTTCCCGACATTTCGGCCCGAAGGCCCGAAGCCGACGATGATCACCCGCTCTTTCGGAATCGCCCCGGGATCCACTTCATCCGGAAACGCCGGAGTGATCCCCTGCTCCTTTTCGCCCTTTCGAAGTAGAGATTGAAGCCACGTTCCACCGGGAATCGCATAACGAACGAGATACGGGGTAAGGAACAAACTCACCAGCGTAGCCGAAACAATAAGGTGAAACAGATATTCATCAAAAAGGCCGCTGCCTTTCGCAATCCCGGCGATAACAATACCAAATTCCCCTACCTGAGAAAGGGTGGCTCCAGTGGCAAAGGCATACTTTAACGGGATCCGGAAACAGGAGGCGATCAATGCGATAATCAACCCTTTCCCCACAATCAAAGTGGTCGCAGTGAGCAGCACAACCGGAAGGTTTTGCGATATCCATACCGGATCGCCCAACATACCTACCGAAGTAAAGAAAAGCGTAACAAAAAGAATCCGCAGCGAACTGATCTCCGACCTGATCTGATTGGCAAAAGGCGATTCCGCCAACATCATCCCGGCGGCGAATGCTCCAAGAGCAGGAGATAGATGAAACGCATGAGCCGACCACGCTGATCCGATCGCCAAAACCACTGCGAGCAAAACCAGAAGCTCCCGATCCCGGGACATGCTGAGATGCCTCAATACCATCGGCAAAATCCAGCGCGACAGCCCCAGGAATGCGGCGACGAGTACAATGATCAAACCGAGTGCTTTAGCCAGTTCGATGCCCATTTGCGCGGGACTGCCTCCGCCGCCCAGCATCGAAACCAGTAACACAAGCGGAACCACGGCGACGTCCTGCAGCAACAATATCCCAAGTGCAGTCCGGCCGTGGACGGAATCAATTTCCGCCTGATCGATCAGCAGGCGCAGGACACAGGCTGTGGAAGAAAGAGCCACCGCTGCTCCCACCGCAAAGGCCGGTTTCCACTCGAGTCCGAAAATTTTTACGATCCCGGCCGCGCAACCGAGGGTAATCATGACCTGAAGACTGCCTCCGCCGACCGCAACAGGCCCAAGTCGCAACAAACGCTTCGCAGAGAACTCCAAACCGATCGCGAAAAGCAAAAGCGAGACGCCGAGTTCCGCCATTGCCGAAACGCTGGATTCCCCCGATACGACCCCGAGCACACCGGGCCCAACGATCATTCCGGCGACCAGATAGCCAAGAATGGCCGATTGACGGAACCGCTCAAAGAGGACTCCGGCGATGAGCGCTATACCCAAAACTGCCAGTAACTGAAAGAGGACGTTCCATACGGGAGAGTCATGAGCGGCGGCGGCAAGCATATTTCCAGATTTCCACTACGCCACCCGACTCTCGCCTTGTCCAGAAAAATCAAGACAGATCCACCTGGGGAACACAAACTTCGTATATAATTTCCATATTTACTGGAATTTTTTATCTTTTCGATCTATCTTTATGTGCCGTAAAAGACCGCCATATATGACGAAAGCCCTTACAGGTTCATCGAAGCGACCCAACCTGGTCACGTTGATTGTCTATCCATCAATCGTACTGATAATCGGGTTGATCTCGTTTTCTGTGTCTCTGAAATGGAAACTTGAAGCTGCGAAAGCGGATTCCGACCTGAATTCCTACCCGAAAATTGAGGATTTCCTTGAACCACCGGCTCCCAAAAAGGTTGATACCTATGGACTCGACTACACGGTGGAAAAAAAGGAACCCATCAAAGTGTCACTCGCGCCCGACTTCAAAAACGAAGTGGCCCCTATATCTCTGGAAACTACCAATCAGAAAACAGCAAAAGTCCCGGAACTATCCTATCCTGGCGGAGTCTATCCGGAAGCGAGTTTTCCGATGCGGTTACAAATTTCCAACCCGAACCCACTGTCGACGTGGGTTATGGTTTCGATGAACGGCAGGAGCTTCATAAAATACAATTACCAGACTTTGTATATCGATCCCGGCGATACGATCACAGCCTATGTAAGGGGTGACACAATCGAGTGGGAACCCAGTGAAATTGTCGAAGCGAAATATTACAAACAACAGAAAGTGAAGAAATACCGGGCTCCGGTCAGACGGATCACGTTCCAGTAGATCGACGATTGGATTCAGTCGCGGTCAGAACCGCCGGGAATATTACTTCTTCGCCAAATCTTTCAGGTAGTCCAACAAACTGGCTACTTCTTTCACACTGAAATTGTTGACCAGTCCTGGCGGCATCATCGATGTAGGCAGGGTTTCTCTTTTTGCCACGTCACTTTTCGCCAGAGTGGTTTCGTTGGATGCAATATCGCGCAGAGTGACAGTATCCCCGGCTTCATCGGTAACAAAGCCCATGTAGGTTGTGCCGTCTTTCAGAGTAATCACATTGGTTTTAAAACCCTGGGCAATCGTTTTGCCGGGAATCAATATGGCTTCAGCGAGCTGTTGCCGGTTGTAGGTGCTGGCGATGTTTCCGAGGTAAGGACCTTTTTGTTTCTCCGATTGATTTACTGTGTGACAGGTATGGCATATCGCCCTGGCAAATACCGATTCACCGAGAGCGACATCGCCTTTCGTGGCAATCACTTTCTTCATCGCATCCCCGGGCGATAAGGTAGCGATTTTCGGGGTGGTATCCTCGCCCGGCATTTGGAGGCGGAGACGTTTCGCTGTCTTTTCAGCCGCTTTCGCCACCCGCGGGTCAGGATCACTCATCGCGACGAGAATCCGTTTGTCGAGGTAGTGCGTTTTGTATTTTTGGTCTACCGCTTTCAACAGAACCAGTTTGTGCGACGGATTTTTCCAGGCGAGATCAAGCGCCTGATTTGACATTTCGCGGGATTCCGGGCTCCCCTTTGTCCGGCTAGCGAGCGCCAAAAGCCCGACGTTTGCATATATATTTTCCGGAGTGCCTAAATTTTCAGCCGCCAACTTTTCTATCGCGAGGTGGTGATTTTCCAGTTTTGGCGCATTGATAAATGCCTCCCGGCCTGCTGTTTGCTCTTTCCCGGAACCTTTGGCTTTATCCAAAGAAACCAGCGCGGTAAACATTGATTGCAGAGCGTCAGCATGATCCGTTTTCGACAGAGCAATAATACTTTGGGACAGAGTAGCCGGAGAAGACTCGCTCGACGCCGCCGCTTTGAGCAGCAGCGGAACTCCCTCTGCCGGTATCGACTCGGCTGAAACCAACTGCCCCACCGCATCGGGAATCAGAGAATCATCTTCCACCGCCATCGATATGATTTTGGTGAGCGCTTCGTTTGACTGAATCCGGTTTCGATTCATCTCTTTCACCAGATAGGCGACCTCTTCCGCCGGCGCTGAAGTCAGGACCGATTTCAGCGTAGACAGGATTTTTTCCGATGCCTCCCAGGTCACCGGTTCGTAGTAGGGACCGCGGGTATCCGGTCTGGTTCCCCAGCTGTTCCCTTTCCATTCCGCTTCCCGATAGTAGAGGCGACATAGTATAGAAAGCAGATTTTTTCGAATCTCCGGTCCGTCCTCCTTTTGCAGCCGGGCGATGGCAACTTCGACAACTTCCGGACGGTGGATTCGCATCAAGGCGAACGAGGCCCCTTCACATTTCTCTCTACCTGAGTTTGTGTTATCCAGAACGGCAAAACACGCTTCCGCCGCCTTGAGTTTCGCCAGAGCACGGAATGCTGTATGAGCAATTACCGGATCGCTGTGCCCGAGTTGCTGCGCAATGGCTCCAGCCGATTCCGCGCAGTTCTGTCTCGCCGCACTAACTATAGCTTCCAAAACAGTACGCGGATCTTCGCTGATAATCCCTTCATTGAATATCTCTCCGGGAACAGCACCGTGCTCCCCTTTCGTTACCCGGTGCATCCCGAGGTCGCCGAGAGCCCGGTACACAAACGGCAGCATAGGCTGATCGAGTTGAGTCAACAGAACCCTTTTCACTGTTTCATCACCCGCCTCTGCGGTAACAGCCCGTTGCGTCAGGGCATAGAGAGCGGCGACCCGGCCGGGCAACGGCTTTGAGGTATCTTTTACAAGCGCCAAAAGGCCGTCAATCATTGCCGGGGTTTCCGCTCTCCGAAGCAAAGACCGCTGAGTAGCGATTCGGCGCACCTGACTTTCCGTAGCAGCGAGCACCCCGATCAATTCTGTATCGGATAATTTCCCGAAATCGGGCAGCGGCTTCGGAGTGTACTCTTTCGGCATTACTCTTACAATGAACCCGGTATCGGCGCCTTCCCAGCGAAACGTTGCCCGGCCTTTCCAACTGGCCTGGTAAATGGCGCTCATCCCGTCGACATCGGCATCAGTCGGGCGCGGCAACGAAATAAATTTTTCCGGAGGAGTCACTTCCTCAAACCCGGCCCCATACCTGGCAACATCATGCTTCCACAACGCCCCGGTTCCCCAGTCGCAGGTCATCGGAGCGTTGTTCCATTTTTCCGGAATCCCCGGTTCACTGATATATACAGAACCGCACCCGGATCCGCCGCCATAATCAGCCAGAGGATGAATGTGTTCTTCTGCGAAATTTTTGTACAATCGCGGGTAACCGTGATCTTCGAGCCCTGAAAAATGATGAAACCGGACGTCCCATCCCCCGCCATCGTTGGTGTTGTCGCGGGCAAAGATATCCAGCAGCGGACTGATCGGCGTTCCCAGTATATTTCTCGTTCCGGTGGCGAAAATTTCGAGTCCCGAACCATCGGCCCGAAAGCGAATCACCCCGCCTCCGCGAAGCTGTAGTTCACGCCCATCGGTTCCTTTAGCCTTCATAAAACCGAAGTCTCCCCCGGCGATATAGATCCATCCATCAATGCCTATATCTATACCGTTGGTGGTATGGTCAGCCGGGCGGTCTTTGAAACCGAAAGCAATCCCCTCGATAAGTCGCTGCGATTCCTCCGCCACTCCGTCGTGGTCTTTATCGAAGTGGACGGAAATATGCGGCGGATGCAAAACATAGAGACGGTCATGATCCCAAATGAGCCCACGGGGTGAATCGATGTCTTTGATGAATTCGGTCACTTCGTCGGCGCGCCCGTCTTTGTCGGTATCCCGCAAGCGCAGCACCCGACCTCGACCGGGATCCCTGCCGAGGGAACCGTTGCCGTCAGACGCCACATAGAGATCCCCGCCGGGAGACGCAGCTACGTAGACCGGGTAATTCGCCGCCTGCCAGCTGGAAAACACACTGACTCCGAATTCCGCCGGTACTTTGACCTGCTTCAGAATAGCCGCTTCCTCTTCCGTCGACAACTTCACAATTTCCGCCGGAACATTCCCTGACTTTTTATACAGGTCCGCCGCCTGCAGCTGCGGCAGAATTGAGGACAAAATCAGGATCAAAGAGAATTGGCATCGGATATTCATGACAAAAAGAAGGTCGGACATTGGGTGCTTTGTCCCCGCCCGGCAAGCCCATCTTTGCGCTCTCCTTACCGAAAATACTGAATCACGAGTCGTAAAACAAAAAAAACAGCACCCTCTTTCGAGAGCGCTGTTTCCTGAAATCCATTAAATGGCAGATCGCCGGATCAATGATGGCGCCGGCTGTGGTAGTGGATGGTTATAGGTGCACGGCTCGAGTGACTCCTGGAATATGAGTTTGATCTACTGGAATGGTGTCGATGAACCGGTTGCGCGTAGACCCGGGGAGCATAGCTCGAGGAGTGCCCGCGGGAATGGGACGAATAGCTGTGAGAACGAGTTGGGACAACAATCCTGACTTGCGGCACAAACGGCACGTAAGGCACCGTAATTCTGGGCACTACCGTGTGATGGTGACCATGGTGATGGCGATGATAGTCGTCAGCCCGGGCTGATTGACTTGTAAATAAAGCAAGCCCTCCGAGAAGGATTGCTGAAAAGGTAAGGCTCTTTTTAATTCTCATTTTTTTGGTATAGATCAATTCTTTTTTTGTCCTGACTATGCCCCTGATTGCAACTGCAACAGGAAACACCCCCCGAAGATTTTCGAGAAGTCACATCAGGAATTGAGACATGAGACGAACGGAAAGGTAAATTATTCACTAAATGTAGCGAAATCGGCTCGTCAGCCTAAATTCCACAGCTGCAGCCATCCTGCCCCACGAGCCCATCTTAGCGCTTCCCATTCTCAATCAAAAATGCCAGGCTCGCGGGCACATATGAAGTCGATAATCGGGTTGATCGGGGCAGTAATTGGAGGCCTTGCAGGCTATTTCATCACCGGGTGGCTGGCACGGCAGGGGCTCTATTCTGTTCTTGTTCCCGGAGCCCTCATCGGTATCGGATCTCTTTTCGGCCGTTTTCGGAACGCCACTATCCCGATCATCCTCGCACTGTGCGCCGTAGCGGCGGTTTACTACACCGAGTGGCGGTACTTTCCCTTTTCCAAAGACAAGTCGCTGTCTTATTTCATCAGCAACCTGACCTCTCTCCGCCCCCTCACCCACGTGATGGCGGCGATCGGGGGAGTGATCTCCTTCTGGCTGCCGTTTCAGAAAAGCCGGGAAAAATAACCATTCACTGCAGGTTTCAGCATGCGTGAAGCGTAACTTACCTCATTTGACCGATTCCCCATCAGAGGCAAAGGTCAGCGCGTGAAATTCATGATCCACCTTTTGCTTTGGATGGGCTGGTTGCTGCTGGCTTACTTCGTGGTCGCCTCATTTTTTATGTTGAGAAGCGAAACCGAAGCCCTTCCATCGAAAACCGGTTTACGGATCGCCCTGATCGCTATTTCGATCCTGGGATTTGCTCTTGGATGGGCCGCCGCCTATCTGAAAAAACAACTTTTCTGGGTGCGCAGAAAAGTCACCCTCGAGGACAGTGGCGGCCGCGCCATCTTTCTCGCTTTTTCCATGGCAGCGCTCACGGGTGGCGGGCTTTCCGCTCTTGCCCTGTTCGCTCCCCGTATCATATGGGGGGAACAAATCATGCCCATAGCCGGAATTGGCATCGGGTTGGTGTTTTTAGTCTTGCTTTTTCCAAGAATACCTGGAAAAATTTCCGGAACATCAGGCAATCAAGGCTGACGAAGTTCTTTGTGTGTTTGATAGTTAAGTATTTTGAGATAAATTTGCATTTCTGAGTTTCAATGATAACTTTTCCTGCCGGATTCGGGCTTTTTTTTGAAGTCTAATCAATACAGTTGTGATTGGCCTAATTTGTCGCGATGAAAATACGTTTCAAGCGCGACAGGGAGGGTGATTTCAAGCTGTGCTCATATCCACCTTAACGATAGTGCCCGTGACAAAGATCAAATTTAACTGCCCGAGTTGTAAAGCAAAACTCAAGGTCCCGGCAAATCTCGCCGGAGTTGCAGGTCCGTGTCCGAAATGCGGCGGGACGATCGTGGCACCCTTAAAATCAGAAGAGGAACCGGTTACTCCGGCTCCGGCACCTAAAGCGGCACCAACCCCGGCACCGGCGGTTGCTTCAACTGCCGGTCGCATCCCGACTCCATCGGCGCAGACTTCTGTTTCAGCGAAGCCGACACGCCCTTCGCGGGTGATTACAGCCTCGGCGGTGGCCGGCCCGCCGGTGATGGAAGCACCACCGCAACCCGCCCCGGTTATTCAACAGCCGGTTTCAGCCGCGCCACGGGTGGTGGCGCAACCTCAGATCAACCGGCAAAGTTCTCCTGAGCCACGGGTGGAAGCACCTCCGGTGAATCGTCAACCGGCTCATCAGGCACCTTCCCCGGAACCGCCGTCGCAACCTGCGCCTCAAGCGCAACCTCAGCCGGCCCCAACCATTTCCAATCAGATCGGGTTTCCGCGCCCGCTTGAGCAGGTCAGCCATACCGCAGCGGTAGCGCTGGCTAATTCACCGCTAAGCTTTCCGGGCCACAATCAGCCTGCCCAACCTTCGTATCAGCAGACGGCTCCGCATTACTCGCAGCCCGCCCAGCAGGTTGAATCAAGTCCGCAGGCCAGACAGGATTTTTATACGCCACCGTCTCAGCAACAACCGGATCCCGCGGATCTGATGCCTGAAGACATTTTTAACGAACCTCCTACGACGGAGTTCAATCCCACGGCAAATCCCTACGGTCTGAATCCGGATCCTCAAATTCCGGCACAACCCGATTCACCGGCTGAAGCCGATAACTACGTTCCCAGAACTGAACCGATTGTGGTGAAACGCCGGGAAGAGGAAGCCACTTCGCTCGATACCGGGCAAGTTGATGCCATACCGAGACTGGATGCCTCTCTTGCCGACGGCGGTTCCGGAACTCTGAGCTCCAGCCAGACTCACGCCGAGTCCGACCCCACAGTGATTCAGCTTCCGGAAGTGGGAAGCGAGGATTCACAGGATTTTTCCATCAACCCTCCCGCAACGGAGAGAGCTGAATACCGTCCCCCGAATCCGGTAGCGTTGACGCCTCCGGGGGAAGAGGCAGCAGCAGTTCAGGACCCGGTGATCGAAGAAGCGCCTGAGGATTATTCCCGGAGCGTCGAACCTGAGTTCCCGCTGGATGACCAAATCATCCAGCCACAGGAATATGAGGATTTTGTGGCAGAACAGGATATCCAGGACCCCGGGGAAGGTTCAGTCGCAGCTTTTCTCGCCGAAGCCATGGAGGCAAGTTCGAGCGGGAATTCCGGGAAAACAAAAGACGAAATTCTCGACGAATTACTCGGAGTAGCCCCGAAAACAAAAAGGAAAAAGGGTCTCAGCGGCACCACGAAATTTATGCTCGCCGTTCTGGCCGCAGTTGCAGTCTGTGCCGCGATTGGCGTTTACTACGCGTTCGACAAACTCGGAGGATTTGGAGTCGCCGGGGAAAATGTTTTCGGGACCCAGGGTCTTGAGAATCTGAAAAACAAAACCAGCGGAATCAGCATCTCTAAGATCACCAGACCCGGGGAAGCGGAATCAACCGACACTCCCATAGAGGTCGAACTGGTCGATACAGAGGCTCCGCCGGAAATGATTGATATTCCGTCCATCGAAGACGCGGTCGACGAAATGAAGGACGAAGTCGATAAGGAACTGGCTTCGCTCGGTGCCCCCGATAACAGCAAGGCCGTCGAAAAAGTGCAGGAAGCGATAGAAACCGCACAAGTTCCCGCAATCGAACCGGTAAAACCTATCGTCCCGAATCCTCCCGCACCCAGCCCGCTTCCGGACGTTACGAAAGAGAACTATAACCCACCGCCTTCCTTCCCGGCACCGGGACCGGATGATCCACCGTTGAAAAACACTCATGATCTCGTCGATGCATTTATGCGGGCACCGAACTGGCAGGCGCGGATTCCCTATATCTACAATGGCGAAAGCCTCCGCTCTAAGATTGCCGAGTACTACCAAAAGTGGCCTGATTTTTCTTATGATCGCTTCAAAATGAAGCTTTTCCAAATGGAGTTGGAAGAGGAATTTGGAGGTCCGTTCTGGGTCTACCAAATCACCAAAAGCGATGCGGATCCCGGCGGTGTTCCTACCATTATCCGGGTCGAGAACGGAAATCTGAAAGTCGACTGGAATGTGTATTCCGAGTTCAGTGACGAGCACTATGTAAAGTTTCGCGAAGGCAAGATCAGTGCCCCCGCTACCTTCCGTCTCGTTGCCGAGAGAGTCAGCGAGTACCCCGGTGCAGACAAACCCGGCTTTACCGATCTTAATGACTATATATGTTTCGAGCTGAATCCCCCGTATGGTGGATACCGCGCTTTTTCCGAGTATGCATTTGTCAAGAAAGGCACCTCCGTCGCCAATACACTTGATCAGAAGATTGGCCTGGGTGACGAGCCGCTTGCGGTTATCCTGACCCTGAACAGAAAAGACTTCAGTCACGGCATCCGGCACTATATCATTACTGATTTCGTGGATGAAGGCTGGTTCAACTAGTCTGTCCACCAGCAGCATTTGATGGAACAATACATCGACCGGTTCATCCGTTTCATTGCAGTCGAAAAAGGCCTTTCAGAAAACTACCAGCTCTCCGTTCGGCAGTCACTTGAGCAATTTACTACCTGGCTGGAGGATCAGTTTACCATTACCGATCCCGGTAAAGTTCAACTCAGCCACATCACAGATTACTTAAGCTTCCGGCGCAACGATGACGGCGTGGCCGCTTCCACGATGCGGCTCAATCTCATCGCCCTGAAAGTGTTCTTTCGGCATCTCGCTGCAGAAGGCAAAATCGCCGAAGATGTAGCGGAAGCCATCGATTCACCCCGGCTGGAAAGATACCTGCCCGACACACTGAGCGAACCGGTGATCAATGACTTTCTCGAGTCGATAGACACCGATAGAGAACTGGGAAGCCGGGATAAAGCGATTTTGGAATTACTCTATTCCAGCGGACTTCGTGTCGGCGAACTGGTTAACGCGAGGCTTGAGCATTTGAACCTCGAAGAACGAATCATCCGCGTCACCGGAAAAGGCAACAAAACCCGGGTGGTGCCTCTGGGAACGGCGGCAGAGGAGGCGCTTGACTACTACATCCGGATCGAGCGACGCAGGCTGGCCAATAACAAAACCGGTAGCGAAATCTTTATCTCAAAACGAGGCGGAAAACTGACGACTACCCGGATTTGGCAAATCGTAAAAGAGCGCGCCGGGGCAGCCGGGATCGACGCCAATGTTTACCCGCACCTACTGCGCCACTCGTTTGCGACCCACCTGCTGGGGAACGGAGCTGACCTGCGCGTTATCCAGGAAATGCTCGGGCACGCGGATATTTCGACCACGCAGATCTATACTCACGTGGATCAAAAACACCTTCGGAACATTCACAGAAAATTTCACCCCCGGGGATAGATTTGGGATATCCATGGAACTCCGGAAAAAATATGGTCCCTCCATGCGAAATATCACGACCACCCTGTTGAATCCCGGATTGTACCCTGTACGATCACAAACTGTACCCTGTACGGTCCCGTTTTCCTGATTTGTCGCGAGTGCGATCCGTGTTAGACTAACCCCATGAGCGATCCCGAGAACACCTGGCGAAAACGAGCGGCTCAAGTCGCGAGAAGGGTCAACACCGGTTGGTTTTTTCAGAAGATCTCCCCCGTTCTAATTGCAGGTGGTTTCCTTTTTGCCCTGACGGTTCTGTGTATCCGGACTTTTCTACCGGAGCAGTTTCTGCCCGCCACCCTCGGCATAGGCGGCGGAGCCCTCTTTGCCATCGCAGTCGCAGGAGCGTTTCTCAGAGCGCGGAAACATTTCATTGATCGCGACGCCGGCCTGATCCGCCTCGAAGACCGCTTGTTCCTCAACAATTCTCTCACCACCGCCTCCAGGGGCGTAGGCGAATGGCCGGACCTGAAAATTGATGAAGAACTGACCGGGAAAGCCGGTTTGAAATGGAACATCCCGGCCCTCGTCCTGCCGCTGTTCAGCGCTCTCGCTCTGGTCCTCGCTTCGTTTTTTGTGCCGATCCCAAATCTCGAAGCAAAGACGAAAACCCTGCCTCCCAATGAACCGGGGGCATGGCAACAGATGGAGGAATGGCTAACCGCACTCGAAGAAGAAGACCTCATCGACGATACGTCGCTCGAGGAAGCTCGGGAAAAGATCGACGAATTGCGCAATCAACCCGAAGATGAATGGTTCAGCCACAGCAGCATGGAAGCGACTGACTCCATGCGCGACGCTCTGGGGCGCGATCTTCAGGAAGCCGGACAGGAACTGGCGACTCTGGAGAGGGATCTCGCCGCTCTGCAAAATTTCGCCGGCAATATGAGCGAGGAAGCCCGCGAAATGCTCATGAAAGAGTATGACGAAGCGCTCAAAAACCTCGGTCTCAACAACATGAAGCTGAATCAGGATCTGATGAAACAGCTCAAAAATATGGATCTGTCGCAGCTGTCTGAAGCGCAGATGAATCAACTTTCAAAAGAACAACTCCAGAAACTGCGGGAGCAGCTCAAAAACGG